>CAIKMY010000205.1 GCA_903828635.1 uncultured Acidobacteriota bacterium | reverse complement strand
CGCCGCCTGATCGAGCATAGTCGCCCCCGCATTTCTCGCAAGTTGGGGGAGACTATTACCGCATAGAAATTGCGGTTAGCCTTATGTTTTCAATGAGCTGACGAAATCAAAAACCGGAAACTACAGAAAGGGTAAAGATGAGCACGAAATATGTCTATATTTTTGCCAACGGAGAGTCCGAAGGGACGGGCAAAATGAAGGATCTGCTGGGCGGCAAGGGAGCCGGGCTGGCAGAGATGACGAGTGCGGGGCTGCCGGTACCGCCGGGCTTCACGGTGACGACGGAGGCGTGTACGGCCTACTCTGCATCGGGTGAGAAGTTTCCCGAGGGGATGTGGGATCAGGTGCTGGCGGCGATGGCGCGGATCGAGGAGGTGACGGGGAAGAAGCTTGGTGGCGGGGAGAATCCGCTGCTGGTGTCGGTCCGTTCGGGGGCAAAGTTTTCGATGCCTGGGATGATGGACACGGTGCTCAACCTCGGATTGAACGATGAGACGCGCGAGGCGCTGGCGCGGCTGACGGGGAATGAGCGCTTTTCGTATGACGCTTATCGCCGCTTCATTCAGCTGTTCGGGAAGATCGTGCTGGGGATCGATTCGGAGAAGTTTGAGCACAAGTTTGATGAGTACAAGAAGAAGCTGGGAGTGAAGGAAGACACGCACGTCGATGCGGCGACGCTGGCACTGTTGATTGGTGATTACAAGGCGATTGTCAGGCGGGAGACGGGAGCGGATTTCCCGACGGATCCATACCGGCAGCTGGAGCTGGCGATCAGGGCGGTCTTTGCGTCGTGGAACGGGCGCCGGGCGCGCGACTATCGCCGGGTGCACAAGATTTCGGATGCGCTGGGAACGGGTGTCAACATCATGATGATGGCATTCGGCAACCTTGGCGAGGATTCCGGGACGGGAGTGGCCTTCACGCGCGACGTGGCGACGGGTGAGCGGGTGATCTACGGTGAGTACCTGCAGAACGCGCAGGGCGAGGACGTGGTGGCGGGCATTCGCACCCCGAAGAAGATCTCGCAGTTGCAGCAGGACATGCCGGAAGTCTACGACCAGTTCATCAAGGTTGCGGATCGGCTGGAGAAGCATTACGCGGACGTGCAGGACCTTGAGTTCACGATTGAGAAGGGCAAGCTCTACATGCTGCAGACGCGCAACGCCAAGCGAACGGGCAAGGCGGCGGTGCGGATTGCGGTGGAGATGGTCGATGAGGGGTTGATTGACAAGGCGACGGCAGTTTCGCGAGTCGAGCCGGCCCAGCTTGACCAGTTGCTGCATCCGATGATCGATCCGAAGGCGGAGACCGATCTGTTGGCGACCGGGTTGCCGGCATCGCCGGGTGCGGCCTACGGTCAGGTGGTCTTCGATCCGGATACGGCCGAGGAGATGGGTAAGGCTGGCGAGAAGGTGATTCTGGTGCGCACGGAGACCTCACCGGAGGATTTCCACGGGATGGTGCTGGCGCAGGCGATTCTGACGTCGCGCGGAGGGATGACCTCACATGCGGCGGTGGTGGCGCGCGGGATGGGCAAGTGCTGCGTGGCGGGTGCGGGTGATGTCGTTGTCGACTACCCGAACCAGCAGTTCACGGTAGGCGATCGCGTCATCCGGAAGGGCGAGTGGATCACGCTTGACGGTTCGACGGGGCGGATCATGTTCGGCCAGGTCGGGCTGATTCAGCCGGAGATCAGCGGCCACTTCAAGCGGCTGATGGAGTGGGTTGACGAGATTCGGACGATCGGGGTGCGGGCAAACGCCGACACGCCGAAGGATGCGACGGTGGCGCGCGGCTTTGGTGCCGAGGGGATCGGGCTCTGCCGCACCGAGCACATGTTCTTTGAGGAGAGCCGCATTGACAGTGTTCGTCAGATGATTCTTTCTTCGACCGAGTACAAGACGATCGAGAAGCAGCTGGCCACGGCGCAGGCTGACCTGGCGAAGGCCTCGAAGGACAAGCAGGCCGAGCTGAAGAAGCATGTCGCGAAGCTGGAGAAGAAGTTTGCGCGTCCGGCGAGCTTTTACAAGGGAGCGCTCGCCTCGCTGCTGGAGTTGCAGCGCGGTGATTTCGTCGGTATTTTCCGGGCGATGAACGGGTTCCCGGTAACGATCCGCACCCTCGATCCGCCGCTGCACGAGTTCCTGCCGCATGCCGAGAAGGACATGAAGGAGTTGTCGGGGAAGATCGGGATGCCGTTCAAGGAGCTGAAGGCGCGTGTCGAGCAGCTTCATGAGTTCAACCCGATGCTTGGCCATCGCGGCTGTCGTCTGGGGATCGTCTTCCCCGAGATCACGGAGATGCAGGTGCGTGCGATTCTCGAGGCGGCGGTTCAGGTCAAGGGTGAGGGGGTTGTCGTCAAGCCGGAGATCATGATTCCGCTGGTTGGCAATGTCACCGAGCTCAAGGCACAGGAGGAGGTGGTCAGGCGCGTGGCTGCCGAGGTCTTCGCCGAGAAGGGCGAGGCGGTCGAGTACCTCGTTGGGACGATGATCGAGTTGCCGCGTGCGGCGGTGACGGCTGACCGGATTGCCGAGGTTGCCGAGTTCTTCAGCTTCGGGACCAACGATCTTACCCAGACGACGATGGGGCTCAGCCGTGACGACTCCGGGCGGTTCCTGCCGTTCTATGTCGAGAACAAGATCCTGCCGGATGATCCATTCCAGACCCTCGATCAGGAGGGAGTTGGCGAGCTGGTGCGGATCGGCATCAACAAGGGACGCTCGACGCGGTCATCGCTGAAGATCGGGATCTGCGGAGAGCACGGCGGCGATCCGGCTTCGGTCATCTTCTGCCATCAGGTAGGGATGAACTATGTCAGCTGCTCGCCGTATCGTGTGCCGATCGCGCTGCTGGCGGCGGCTCATGCCGCGCTGGCCGATCGCACCGGTTCGGCTGCAACGACTACTGCCTGATTTCGGGCGATACTGACAGCATGATTATTCAAGAGCCCGTTGCTCCTCGTGAGTAGCGGGCTCTTTTTATCTCTGGTTGGGTGATGGGTGGTGGGACATTTCAGGACAATTGTGACAGCTTGTCGCACTGCCTTGCAGGGTGATTCGGGCTGATCAGAATGATATTCGGGAATATGGAAACGAAATCCGAATTTTAGGATCAGAAGTGGTTGATTTGACAGGGATAATACTGCTATCTCATTGAAAATCGATGACTTCGCATCCCGACTGATGGTTGGCACGTTGTTTGCAAATATCCAGTCAGATATTAGTTAATCAACCATCACCAATTGGTATGTTTTCCGGCTCAGGGATGGTAACAGAGAGTTGGATATACCCTTTGAACGAAGCGTATTTTAATGGAGAAGATCGCAACTGCGATCAGGGAGGGAGTTATGATGGGTAAAAAAGCAGCAATGTTTCTGCTTGCAGATCGG
>CAIKMY010000204.1 GCA_903828635.1 uncultured Acidobacteriota bacterium | reverse complement strand
GGGTTACCGGATGGCGCGCGATAATATTTTCGAGCTTGGCCTTGAGTCCCGATTTATCGGCAGCCAGCAGGTCAAGCATCGTGTACCACGTCTCATACATCCGCCGGCCGAAGATGCCGCGCATCGTCACGCCCTTCCAAACGATCAGGTTGCCAACATCGAATTGCGAGAGCGGTCGCGAAGGGATGCCGAGCAGCATGATCTGGCCACCATTCTTGACCAGTCTGCCGGCATCACGGTAGGCCGACTCCGACCCGCTCATCTCAAGCACGACATCGACTCCGCCACCGTGCTCGTCAAGCACCCGCTGGTAGAGCTCCTGTTTGTGGCCGGGTGAGTTCTCCTCATTGGTGTCAAAGCAGAAATCGGCCCCCATCTCCCGCGTCACCTCAAAGCGACGATGGAGATTGGCCGTGTCAAAACCGCCGGGGCTGGAGAAATCGGTGACGTAAATCCGCGTTGCTCCAAGTGCCCGGGCCACCGCTGTTGCCATCATCCCCTGGGTGCCACAACCAAGAACCGCCACCGTCTTGCCGGAGACCTCGCCCTCCATCACCGTGTGTACCGCATTCCCGAGGGCGTCGAGAAAGGCGGCAAAACGCGGCGGGATCATGGCCTTGCCACCGAAACGTTCGAGGTTGATGACGTTCTCGCCTGGCACGACTACGTATTCGGCAAACGTCCCATGCTGATGCACCCCCTTCACCCGGACATTCTGACAGACATGCTTGCGCCCGGTCATGCATTGATGACAATAGCCGCAGGCGATATGCATCTCGCTCGTCACGTAGTCACCGACGCGCACCAGATCCTTCGAGACCCCCTCGCCAACCTCGACCACCTCACCGCAAAATTCATGACCGATGACGATCGGCTGGTAACGACTCGCATCCTGTCCGAGGTGGCGCAGCATCTCGTCCTGAATACCACGCCGTGACGACGAATAATAGATCCCGTAATCGGTCCCGCAAATGCCGGCGGCAATCACGCGGATCTTGACTTCAGACGGATTCGGTCGCGGCTCCGGCTGATCCTCAACGTACCTCAACCCTTCTTCATCCAATCGCTGTTTCTTTAATGCTTTCATAATTTATTCATCAGATTCAAAGATTTGCAGACCTGTCCCACGGCTTGCGGCAGGCATAACCCGGCAGGCGGTTGGCCCCACGGTCGCCGATGAACTGCTCCCTCTCATCATCCCATTTGAGCATGCAACCGGGGCGGGTCGCAATGTTGCCGAGGTGGCAGACGTTGGAACTCTCTCTGACGCACAGCCAGACCACCGCTCCGTGTCCCACTGTTACTTGTGCAGATACAGATGATGATTGACTGAATGAAAACATTTCACCTGATCACCGGTTAACACGCGCCTCAAGGCTGACGAGTTCGGCCTTCAATTGGGCAAGGTATTCAATAGTGCTGCGGCCGATGCGGCGATCAGCGTCGCCAACCATCCGTTCGGTGTTCGCCAACTGGTCAATGAGCATCGGCTGCGGGTATGCCCCACCGGCAGTGACCAGCAGCGCTCGTACCTCATCCAGATCACGCTTTTGCGTCGGGGTAAGGCTCGCCGACTTCAGCCGGCCATCGATGCGCGCAACCAGTGTCTGCGCTTTTCGTGTCACCTCGCGAATCTCAAGGCTGACGGACAGCTGCTCGCGAAGATCGGCGAGAGTCACACCATCTTTGACCAGTCGCGGATCGAGCCTCAGCGTCAGCCGCTGCGTCATGCTCCACCCGTCAACAGCAATCCTCACCGAGTAAATCCCCGGCACCGCCAGCGGCCCGGGCATCGAACGCCCGGAGCCGGACGACCGCCCATCCCCGTGACGCAGATCCCAGCGATAGCGATTCATCCCGCGTCGTGCCGTCAGCCCGGTCGCCGGCACTCCCCTCACCGGTGAGCGCATCCCCTGACCGGGAGGCTCTGGTGGCAACTGCCTGACGATCTGACGAATCGGCTTGCCGGCAGCATCGAGAATCTCCAGCGTCAGCTCACCCTTCGGCACCTGATCGAGGTAGTAGTCGATCTCTGCACCTGGTGCCGGGTAATCGGGTTCTGCCGGTGCCCCACCCATCACCGGATGGCGCGTCCGCAGCGCCTCTCGTGGCTGGTAAAGGTAATTTGCGGCGGCCAGCCCCGGCCCTCTTAGCTGATGCAGCACCGTCAGATTGTCGAGAATCCAGAATCCTCGCCCCATCGTCGAAATCACCAGATCCTGGTGATGGATGCGCATATCGGTCACCGGCGTCACCGGCAGGTTGAGCTGAAACGACTGCCAGTGTGCCCCCTGGTCAAACGAAACGTAGAGACCAAATTCGGTTCCGGCGTAGAGCAGTCCCTCCCGATCGGGATCTTCCCGCACGACCCTCGTCGGTGAGTCGGCCGGGATACCATTGGTGCCGTCGGTGAGCAGTCGCCACGTCGCTCCATAATCGTTTGTCAGGTAGATGTAGGGCTTCCAGTCATCGAGCAGATATCGGTAGATTGCGACATAAGCCGAACCGCGGCGATGGGGTGAGGGTTCAATGTTCTGGACGCGGCCGCCCGGAGGCAGGCCCGCCGGCGTGACCTTCTTCCAGGTACGTCCGTTGTCTCGTGTGACGTGGACCGGGCCGTCATTCGCTCCCGCCCAGATGACCCCGGGTTCGAGTGTCGACTCACGCAGGGCATAGATCGTACTGTAGACCTCTTCACCGGTGATGTCGCGCGTGATCGGCTCACCAGAAATCACCTGTTTGTCAGGCTCATTGGCCGTCAGATCGGGGCTGATTACCTGCCACGTTACCCCATCGTCGAGCGAGCGGTGCACGACATGCGAAGCGTGATAGAGCACCCGCGGGTTGTGTGGCGAGATCTCCATCGGCGACACACGCTGAAAGCGATAGCGAATATCACGTGGATTATGGCCGTAGCGGTTCTGCGGGTGAACCCAGTAGCTGGCTGTCTGGCCGGTCTCGGTATTCATGCGGTAAAACTCGCCCTTGCAGGCCCCGTAAATGATCGAGGGGCGCGTCGGGTGTGGCATGATCGGGCCCGTCTCACATCCTGGCCCGACCATCCAGAGCTGGACCGGATCATCGACTCGATCGACCATCGGCGGCAGACTCGGCACAATCAGTGTCGTGTTGTCCTGCTGCGCACCGTAGACCCGATAGGGGTACTGGTTATCGACGGCCACCTGGTAGATCTCCGCCGTCGGCTGATTGTAGATTGTCGACCATGTCCGCCCGCCATTGAGCGAAACATTGGCCCCGCCATCATTCGACTGGATGATCAGCTCCGGATTGTCGGGATTGAT
>CAIKMY010000203.1 GCA_903828635.1 uncultured Acidobacteriota bacterium | reverse complement strand
TGATCATTAGTATAGGAATGAATGGTGGTCATCTGGGCACGGCGAATGCCAAAGGTTTCGTGGACGACCTTGGCGACGGGTGCGAGGCAGTTGGTGGTGCAGGAGGCATTGGAGATGACGTGGTGTTTGGCCGGGTCATAGGCGTTCTGATTGACGCCGAGGACGACAGTCAGATCCTCGTTCTTCGCCGGAGCGCTGATGATCACCTTTTTGACGGACCCGCGCATGTGGAGAGCAGCCTTGTCTCTGTCGGTGAAGCGACCGGTCGACTCGACGACGATCTCGGCGCCGACCTCTTCCCAGGGGATGAGTGCAGGATCTTTCTGCGAGAAGACGCGGAATTCGCGATTACCGACACTGATCGAGTTCTCGGTGCAGCTGACCTCCTGGTCAAGATTACCAAGGATCGAGTCATACTTGAGCAGGTGCGCAAGGGTTTTGGTGTCGGTGAGGTCATTGATGCCGACAAATTCGATCTCGGGATCATTGAGGGCGGTGCGCACAATGTTGCGGCCGATGCGCCCGAAACCATTGATGCCTACTTTGATTGCCATAGTCTCTTCTTCTCCAATCGTCGTGTAATCTCGTTGTAAAAGTGGTACGTAAAAGTAGTACGTTCGTAAAGAGCGACAGGCAGGCGTAGCGACAAATCCGTTCCGGCCTGAAGTTAGGGAAAGTAGCCCAGCGCAAGGCGGGGTGTCAACCGAAAGGCGGCCAATTCTTGACATTTGGCCGGAGTGATGGCTATATTCGGCTTTATGTCATACCGTAATCGATCCAATCATTCAGTCAATCAGTCATCTCTGCGGATTCGCAGCACCACGGTGCTTTCGGTACGGCGCGGGAATCAGGTAGTAATCGCCAGCGACGGCCAGGTAACGATGGGCGACACGATCATGAAGTCGGGGGCGCGCAAGGTGCGGAGGTTGTACAACGACCGGGTACTGGCGGGTTTTGCCGGCACGAGTGCGGATGCCTTCGCGCTTTTCCAGAGGTTCGAGTCAAAGCTGGAGCAGTATCACGGGCAGCTCAATCGGGCGGCGGTGGAGTTGGCGAAAGACTGGCGAACGGACAAGATGATGCGCAACCTTGAGGCGTTGCTGGTGGTGGCCGACACACAGAGTTCGCTGGTGATTTCAGGGAATGGGGATGTGATCGAGCCCGATGACGGGATAGTGGCGATCGGTTCGGGAGGACCCTATGCGCTCTCGGCGGCACGGGCACTGGCGAGGAAAACGGATCTTGACGCGCGCGAAATTGCCGGAGAGGCCATGAAGATTGCCGGCGAGATCTGCATCTACAGCAACACCAACATCGTAATTGAAGAACTTTTATGGTGATTTATCTGTCAGGTGAAATCGAGGATACATTGAAGCTGGACGAGATGACGCCGCGACAGATAGTCGCGGAGCTGGACAAGCATGTTGTCGGGCAGGGGGCGGCCAAGCGGGCGGTGGCGGTGGCGCTGCGCAATCGGATCAGGCGGCAGAAGCTGGCACCGGATCTGGCGATCGACGTTCTGCCGAAGAATATCATTATGATCGGCTCGACAGGGGTGGGAAAGACAGAGATTGCGCGGCGGCTGGCGCGGCTGTCGGGATCGCCCTTTCTGAAGATCGAGGCCTCGAAGTTCACGGAGGTCGGCTACGTCGGGCGCGACGTTGAGTCGATGATTCGGGATCTGGTAGAGATCGCGATTGACATGGTGCGGGCGGAGAAGGTCAACGAGATCTCAGAGAAAGCGGAGAAGAACGTCGAGGAGCAGATTCTGGACCTGCTGCTTCCGGCGTCGCCTCAGAGCGTGCAGGCAGCGGCGGTTGATGGGAGCATCGATATCATCGAGCAGACGGATGTAGCGATGCAGGAGTCGCACCAGCGGACGCGCGAGAAGCTGAGACAGAAGTTGCGCGAGGGACAGCCTGACGCACGGATCATCGAGCTGGAGGTACGCGAAAAGAACTTCCCGTCGTTTGAGATCTACACCAACCAGGGCATCGAGGAGATGGATATCAATCTCAAGGATATGATGCCGGGGATCTTCAACGGGCGGACGAAGCAGCGGCGGATGCGGGTTGACGAGGCGATGGAGTATCTGCTGCAGGAAGAGGAGCAGAAGCTGGTTGACATGGACAGCGTCTCGCGGATGGCGGTCGAGCGGGTGGAGAGTTCAGGGATCATCTTTCTGGACGAGATTGACAAGATCGCGGGGCGAGAGGGTGGACATGGACCGGACGTCTCACGTGAGGGCGTGCAGCGGGACATTCTGCCAATCATCGAGGGGACGACGGTCAACACCAAGTACGGGATGGTGAAGACGGATTACATCCTCTTCATTGCCGCCGGGGCATTTCACGTCTCGAAGCCATCCGATCTGATACCGGAGTTGCAGGGGCGATTCCCGATCCGGGTGGAGTTGCAGCCACTGACGATGGAGGACTTCAAGCGGATTCTGACGGAGCCGAAGAATGCGTTATTGAAGCAGTACCGGGCGATGATGGAGACGGAGGGGATCGAGCTGGAGTTCACCCCGGAGGCGATCGACGCGCTGGCCGATTATGCATTCAGGGTAAATGAGACGACCGAGGATATCGGGGCGCGACGGTTGCAGACGATCCTTGAGAAGGTACTCGACGAGATTTCATTTGAAGGGCCGGATCTGACGGAGAAGCACCAGGTGATTGATGCGGCCTATGTCGAGAGGATGCTCGCCGAAATCGTCAGGAATGAAGATCTCAGTCGATACATTCTGTAGTTTCTGCCGGTTGATCAGGCGGTCGGTTAGCGACCGCCACAGCCGTCATTTGACGGCTCCCTCCTCATTTTTTTCACTTAAAGGGTTGAGCAGGCAAGGGCTGCCGGGTGCCGGTTTGGGCGTGGGGCTGGCGCGGAAATCCGCGCTGGCAATGGCGCTGGCAAAGTGTCTGGTGGTGGGCATAGTGGTGGTCGGATCGATCGGATCGAGTGGATGCGGAAAGATCGGGGATCCGCTGCCACCGCTGCCGCGGGCACCGCTGGTAGTTGAGGATCTGACGGTAGCCCAGGAAGGGACGCGGCTGGTGCTGCGTTTTCCGCTGGTGCGTTCGCGGCTGATGCGAGGCCTTGAGCGGCTGGACATCTACCGCGTGATCGAGCCACCGGGAGCGCCGGAGGGGATGACACCGGAGAGGTTCGGGACAATAGCGACGCTGATTGCGTCGATTCCGGCGGAGGAGATACCGCTCAACCGCTCGACGGCAAGTTACGTTGATCGTCTGGAGCCACGACAGGCGGCGGCAGAGTCGCGATATCGCTATGCGCTGAGGATTGTCACCCGGTCGGGTGGCGAGGCGGATTTATCAAATTATGCGACGATCATTCCGCTGCTGGAGCTGGCACTGGCCCCGGGTCGGCTGGCGGCAGGGCAGCAGGAGCGGGCGGTCGAGTTGAGCTGGGAGGCACCGACGGCCAACCTTTCGGGGAGGATGCCGGCCAACATCGCCGGATACAATCTCTACCGGCGGGTAACGGGCGGAGTGCAGCCAATGGCGCGGCTCAACGAGAGTCTGCTGACAGAGACAAGGTTCGAGGACCGCGGCTTCGAGTTTGGCGTCGAGTATGAATATGAGGTGCGGGCGGTCTCGCGCGCATCAGCGGGAACAGTCGAGAGTGACGCCAGCGGAGTATTGAGCCACCGGGCGGCTGACACCTTCGCGCCACAGGCACCGGGTTCGATCACGATCGCCTCGATCGGCCGCATGGTCAGCCTCTTCTGGCCGCTCAATTCAGAGCCGGATGTTGCCGGCTACAACGTCTACCGTGCGGAGGATGGAGCGACGCCGCCGGAGCAATGGCGTCGGCTGAATGCGCAGCCGCTGCGCTCGGGATCATTCCGGGACGACCGGGTGGTTGCCGGGCGCGAGTACTTTTACCAGATAACCGCCGTGGATCGTGCCGGCAACGAGAGCCGGCGATCGACGACCGTCTCCGAGACCGTCTCACCCTAGTAGTGCGCCACTATGAAGTTGACGGGTAGAGTCGCATCAGCTTGGTTCTGGCGTCATCCAGGGAAAATCGCCAGTCAATTGTGGCATTTTGCCC
>CAIKMY010000202.1 GCA_903828635.1 uncultured Acidobacteriota bacterium | reverse complement strand
GCGAACCAACACGCCACTGCAAGCGCTCAACCTGCTCAACGATGAGGCAATCTTCGAGATGGCGCGGGCACTTGCCGGTCGGATGCTGAGTGATCCGCCGGCCGGGGCCACCCTCTCCGAGCGAGTGAGCTATGGTTTTCGACGCTGCCTGACGCGGATGCCGACGGCGGCCGAGCTGGCGCGACTGGAAAAGCTCCACGCCGAGCAGCTCAGCCATTACCGCCAGCGTGCCGATGATGCAGGCATGGTGGCGAAGGGGCTGAGCGGCAACGTGGCCGAGGCAGCGGCAATGACCATGGTCGCCAACGTCCTGCTCAACCTCGACGAAACGCTGACGAAGGAGTAACGAAGATGAGAGAGACCGGGATACAACCAGATGATCGTCGCGAGCTGACCCGTCGCCACTTCTTCCGGCAGGCGGGCTTTGGCATTGGCGGTGCGGCGTTGTCGAGCCTGCTCTGGCAGGAGGCAGCCGCGCAGGCAACACAGCGGCTGGCGCCCCATTTTGCGCCGAAGGCGAAGAATGTCATCTTTCTCTTCATGGCCGGGGGCCCGTCACAGCTTGACATGTTCGATCCCAAGCCGGCGCTCAACAAATATGACAGCCAGCCGATTCCGGCAGAACTGGTCAGGGGCGAGCGCTTCGCCTTCATCAAGGGGACACCGCTCTGCCTTGGCTCGCCGTTTCGCTTTGCGCCGCATGGCCAGTCAGGAGCAGTTCTCTCGGAACTGTTGCCGCACCTTGCGAAGCACGTCGATGAACTGGCGATCATCCGCTCGATGAGCACCTCGCAGTTCAATCACGCGCCGGCGCAGATTTTCATGAACACCGGCCATCAGATCATCGGCCGGCCGAGCATCGGCTCGTGGCTGATGTATGGCCTTGGCAGCGAGAACAAGGACCTGCCGGGCTTTGTCGTGCTGCTTTCGGGAGCGTCCGATCCGGATGGTGGCAAGGCGCTCTGGGGCAGCGGCTTTCTGCCAACGGTTCATCAGGGTGTCGAGTTTCGCTCGAAGGGAGATCCGGTACTCTTCGTCTCCAATCCACAGGGAGTCGATGCGGCGGCGCGGCGCAGCACTCTCGACGCACTCCGTGACCTCAACCAGTCACGGCGGCAGGAGACGGGCGATCCGGAGATCACGACGCGTATCGAGGCCTACGAGCTGGCATTTCGCATGCAGACGAGCGTTCCCGAATTGACCGATATCGGCCGCGAGCCGGCGGCGATGCATCAGCTTTACGGTACCGAGCCGGGAAAGAAGTCGTTCGCCAACAACTGCCTGCTGGCGCGTCGCCTGGTCGAGCGCGGCGTGCGCTTCGTGCAGCTTTATCATCGCGGCTGGGACACGCACGGCAACTCGGTAGGCGGTGACATCGCGGTGGCGCTGCCGCGACTCTGTGCGGAGATCGATCAGCCAATCAGCGCACTGCTGACCGACCTCAGGCAGCGCGGACTGCTGGATGAGACACTGGTCGTCTGGGGTGGCGAGTTTGGCCGCACCCCGATGAATGAACGACGTGAAGGGGCCAATCTGATGGGGCGCGATCATCATCCGCGCGCCTTCACGATGTGGATGGCCGGTGCCGGCGTCAAAAAGGGGATCACCCTCGGCGAGACCGACGAGTTTGGCTACAATATCGTCGCCGATCCGGTCGATGTCCACGACCTCCACGCGACCATGCTTCACCTGCTTGGCATCGATCATACCAGGCTGACCTACCGCTTTCAGGGGCGTGATTTCAGGCTGACCGATGTTCACGGGATCGTACAGCGCAAGCTGCTTGCCTGAGACGCCGTCTTATGGCCTGTTATGGATGGCAATATGGATGGCAATTGGATGACGGGAGGGCTGACCAATGGCAATCGGCAGAGGGTGGAGGGTCTGGCCGCGAGCGGCGCGAATCGTGGCCGGCGGGCTGATCCTGACATTGATGGTGACGATGTTGCCATTGGCCAGGATGCCGGTGACGGCGGCGGCGTCGCCAAATATCGTCCTGATCATCTCGGATGATCACGGCTGGCGCGACTATGGGTTTATGGGACATCCGCACATCAGCACGCCGGCAATTGATCGCCTTGCCGGGCAGTCGCTGACCTTCACCCGCGGGTATGTGCCCACGGCGCTTTGCTCGCCAAGCCTGATGTCGATCATTACCGGGCGCTATGCCCATCAACACCTGATCGCTAACAACGATCCGCCAGCGCCCCCCGGTGGAAAGCAGGGGGCCTGGCGTGACGATCCGCGTTACGTGGCCCAATGGGACGAGATGCGAGCTCTCAGCCAGCGCTCACCGGCACTGCCGGGACTGCTGCGGCAGAAGGGCTATCTCAGTCTGCAGACCGGCAAATGGTGGATGGGAAATTACGCCAGTGCCGGCTTCACCAACGGGATGAGCCACGGCGAGAAATCGCGCGGCGGTCGCCACGGTGATGAGGGGCTCGATATCGGGCGACGCACGATGCAGCCGATCTACGATTTCATTGACAAGGCGCAGTCCGAGCGTCGCCCATTCCTTGTCTGGTATGCGCCGATGCTGCCGCACAGTCCGCACAACGCGCCGGAGAGGCTGATCGAGAAGTATCGTCGCATCGCGCCAAGCCTCGAACATGCGCGTTACTGGGCCAGCGTCGAGTGGTTTGACGAAACGGTTGGCCAGTTGTTGGGCCGACTTGACGAGAAGGGGCTGACCAACGAAACAATTGTCGTCTATGTCACCGATAACGGCTGGGTTCAGTCGTCGGCCGGTGATGCAGTCAGCCTGCGCTCAAAGCGAACACCTTATGAGGCCGGCATTCGTACCCCGATGATGGTGCGCTGGCCCGGTCGGATACAACCGGCGCGATCGGAAAGCTGCGTCACCTCGCTCGATATCCTGCCGACGCTGCTGAGGGCGGTCGGCATCAAGCCGCCGGCGGGGCTTCCGGGGATCGACCTGCTTGACGCCAGAGCCGTCGCCGCACGCCGCACGCTCTATGGTGAGATCTTTGCCCACGATGCCGTCGATATTCATCGCCCGCGGACAAGCCTCTGGTCGCGCTGGATCATCGATGACGGCTGGAAGCTGATCCTGCCGGTTCCAGGCGTCAATGGTGAGGATGTGCCGGACCGACCGCAACTCTTCCGCATCAGTGATGACCCGGATGAGCTCACGGACCTTGCCGGTAGTGAGTCGGCGAGGGTTGCCTCTCTGAAAAGAAAGCTCGATCGATTCTACTAACCATACTCAGAACGGAGACCATAATGCCAAAAAGATTCTCTGCGATAATCCTGCTGCTTTTAGCGTTGGCCGCGAATGCGGCTGCGGATGTACGACTCTCCTCGATCTTTGCCGAGGGGATGGTTCTTCAGCGTGAGCGGCCGTGCCGAATCTGGGGCAAGGCCAATCCCGGTGAGGCGGTGACGGTCGCCTTTCGCGGTGAGGAGTTGAAGACGACTGCCGACGCGCTTGGGCGCTGGGAGGTCTTTCTCAAGCCGGGATCGGCGGGAGGTCCCTTCGAGCTGACGGTGCAGGGAACCAACACGATTCGCATTCCGGGAGTACTGGTCGGCGAGGTCTGGGTCGCCTCCGGCCAGTCGAACATGGAGTGGATGGTCAAAAATTCGCGTGATGCCGAGAAGGAGATTGCGGCGGCCAACTATCCGCAGATTCACTTCTTCAAGGTCGAGCACGTGGTGGCCGACGCCCCGCGCGAGGATGTCAAGGCGGCGTGGCATGTCGTTTCGCCGCAGACGATTGGCGATCTCTCGGCGGTTGGATATTTCTTTGCGCGTGACCTGCATCAGCAGCTCAGGGTGCCAATTGCCATCCTGCAGGCTCCGTGGGGAGGAACGCCGGCGGAGAGCTGGGTCAGCCCGTCGGGGCTGGCGGCCGATCCGGCGCTGCTGCCGGTTTATTCCTACTGGGCACGCATTTTGGAAAACTATCCCGCCGCACTGACTCGTCAGGAGCAGTCCGTGGCCAAATGGGAGGCTGATGGCCGGAAGGGGGCACGACCGGGGATACCGACCGGGCCGGGTCATCCGCATCAGCCATCGACGCTCTGGAACGCGATGATCGCGCCGCTGGTTCCTTATGCGATTGCCGGAGTGATCTGGTACCAGGGTGAGTCGAATGGCTCAAAGGAGCGGGCACCGGTCTATCATCGACTCTTCTCGACGCTGATCACTGACTGGCGTCGCGCCTGGGGTCAGGGAGACTTCCCGTTCCTCTTCGTGCAGTTGGCCAATTTTGGACGAGTCGGCGGTGTGAGCGGCTGGCCGGAGCTGCGCGAGGCTCAGTTGCAGACGCTGCGGCTGGCCAACACCGGCATGGCCGTGACGATCGATATCGGCGAGACGGCCGACATTCACCCGAAGAACAAGCAGGATGTCGGCTTGCGGCTGGCGCTGGCGGCGCGGACGCTCGCCTATGGGCAGCGGCTGGTCTATTCCGGCCCGATCTTCCGGCAGCAGGTGACTGAAGGCTCCTCGCTGAGACTCTTCTTCGATCACGTTGGCGGCGGGCTGGTCGCCCGTGGTGGCAATCTGCAGGGCTTCGAGATTGCCGGGGCCGACGGGCGCTTTGTCGCTGCACAGGCACGGATCGATGGCGGGACGGTGGTGCTGTCGAGCGCCGAGGTTGCCCATCCGGTGCAGGCTCGTTACGGGTGGGCTGACGATCCGGTCACCACTCTGACCAACAAAGAGGGGCTGCCAGCTTCTCCCTTCCGCACGAGGAACTGATGAACAGCGCGTCGCAGGCCGAGACCATCGGCATTGTCACCCGAAGGCTGCTGCCATTTCTGATGCTGCTCTACCTGATCGCCTATATCGATCGGTCGAACATCTCGGTAGCCGCATTGCAGATGAATGCCGATCTCGGCCTGACGACGCAGATGTACGGGCTCGGGGCGGGACTCTTTTTTGTTACCTACATCCTCTTTGAGGTGCCGAGCAATATCATCCTTGCCCGTGTCGGTGCCCGTCGCTGGATTGCGCGGATCATGGTTTCATGGGGGCTTGTCGCCTGTGGAATGGCCTTCATTCAGAATGCGAACCAGCTTTACACGATGCGGCTGCTGCTGGGAGCAGCCGAGGCGGGCTTTACGCCGGGGATCATTTTTTACCTCAGTCGCTGGTTTCCCCGTGAAAATCGGGCGCGGGCGATGTCGACATTCTACATGGCGGCGACACTGGCCTCGGTCATCGGAATGCCGCTTTCGGGGGCACTGCTCAAGCTCGACGGGATGCAGGGTTTTGCCGGCTGGCGCTGGCTCTACTTTCTGGAGGGTGTGCCGGCGGTCATTTTGGGATTTGTCGTTCTGCGGATACTGCCTGACAGTCCGCGAGATGCGCGCTGGCTGACGAGCGGACAGAGTGAATGGCTGACGGAGAAGATTGCGGCGGAGACGGCCGCCGCGCCGCCGAACCATTCGGATGGCTGGCATCGGGCCTTCAGTGACGGCAAGGTCTGGGCACTGAGCCTCTTCTGGTTGTTGCAGGCTTTTGGAACGATCGGAGTGACGCTCTTTCTGCCGCAGATTATCAAGTCGAAGTGGGGAGCCAGCAACTTTGTCGTCAGTCTCTACTCGGCGCTGCCATTCATCTGCGCCTGCCTGTTGATGCATTACAGCAGCCGCCACTCCGATGTGACGCGGGAGCGGCGACTGCACCTTGCGCTGCCGATGCTCGCCTCCGGCCTGCTGCTGGCCGTGAGCCTCTACACCGGCAGTGTCGTCGTGACCTACGTCATGCTGGTCTTCGCGGTCGGCCTTAACTGGGCGGCGACGCCGATCTTCTGGTCAGTAACGACTGAGTACCTTGCCGGCAGTGCGGCGGCAGCAAGCTCGATTGCGCTGATCAACTCCATCGCCAACATTGCCGGAGTCGGCCTGCCGCCGCTGATCGGCGCGATCAGGGATCGCAGCGGATCGTACAATGGCGGCCTGCTGCTGGTTGCCACCGCGCTCTTTGCTGGCGGGCTGCTTGCACTGCTGTTGGTTAAACACAGAGGGGGTGAGGCCTCATGACCCGCGCCGCTCTTCGCGCCGTCTTCTTCGGCCTGCTGCTCTGGCCGGCGATTGTTGCTGCCAGGCCGGCACGCAATATCATCATTCTCTATGCCGACGACTGGCGCTACGACACACTGGGGATCGCCGGCAACCCGGTGGTCAGGACTCCGAATATCGACCGGCTGGCGACGGAGGGAGTACGCTTTCGACGATCTTACGTCACCACGGCTATCTGCGGCGTCAGTCGTGCCTCGTTCTTCACCGGCCAGTGGATGGCACGCCACGGAAACCCCGCCTTTGAGGCCTTCCGCACTCCGTGGGAAGAGACATGGCCGGGGATGCTGCGCGCAAATGGCTACTATATTGGCCACATCGGCAAGTGGCATAACGGCAAGTTTCCGGCGGAACGCTTCGATTTTGCCCGCTCCTATGCCGGGACGCATTACCTGAAGCAGCCTGACGGCACGATGATTCACGTCACCAGAAAGAATGAGCTCGACGCGCTCGAATTTCTGCGCACACGCCCGGGTGATCGCCCTTTCGCGCTGACCGTCGCCTTCTTTGCAACCCACGCCGAAGATCAGAATCCGCGTCAATACCTCTACCAGCCCGAGAGCGAGTCGCTTTACCGCGATGTTACTATCCCCGTACCGGCAACTGCTGGTGACGAGTTCTTTCGTCGCCTGCCGCCCTTCGTTGCTACCGAGAAGAATGAGGGGCGCAATCGCTGGCATTGGCGCTTTGACACTCCGGAAAAGTACCAGCAGTACATGAAGGCCTATTACCGGCTGGCGACCGAGGTCGATACCACGGTCGGGCGCATTCTTGCCGAGCTCAGGGCGCACGGGCTCGATGACGAGACGCTGGTCATCTTCACCACCGACAACGGCTATTTCCACGGAGAGCACGGGCTGGCCGACAAGTGGTACCCCTATGAGGAGTCGATTCGCGTGCCGCTGATCGTTCATGATCCGCGACAGTTTCGTGGTGGGAAGGGAAGTGCGCAGGTTCGCGATGAGATGGTGCTCAACGTCGACCTCGCCCCGACGATCCTCGCCTATGCCGGATTACGGCCACCCGCCGGGATGCAGGGACGTGACCTTGCGCCGCTCTACCTTGGTGGCCGCCGGAACAATTGGCGCCGTGAATATTTCTACGAGCACGCCACCTATCGCAGCACCGACTTCATCCCCGCCTCGGAGTCGCTGGTGCGTGCGGATGTCAAGTATCTCTTCTGGCCTGATTTCAATTACGAGGAGCTCTTCGATCTGCGTCGTGATCCCGGCGAAACACGCAACCTGGTCAAAGATCCCGCGTGGCGCGGTCGCCTCGACGAGATGCGTCGGCGCTTCGCACAGCTTAAATCGCAGGCGAAATGATGCCTGGGGAGGATATCGTGCGCGGTGACAATGAGATGACACGCCGCCGGTTTCTGCTGACCATGTCGGCCATCGGGCCGGCATTACGAGGGATTGACGGTGAGCCTGCCACACCGATACGCAACCGGCGCGAGTGGGAGCGCGCACGCCGGCGAACGCTCGACGGGATGCAGGAGGTGATGGGACTGCTTCCCGGGCCAATGGGGAAGCACGGCCCACTCGGACTTATCAGGCTCGAAGCGACGGAGACCGAGCGTTTCACGCGGACGCGCATCACCTATCTCGGCGAGCCCGATGATCCGGTACCGGCGTGGCTGCTGGTGCCGAAGGGGCTGCGTCGCCGCGCTCCGGCGATGCTCTGCCTGCACCAGACGACGAAGATCGGCAAGGATGAGCCTGCCGGGCTTGGCGGGCTGCCCAACCTCCACTATGCCCGTGAGCTTGCCGAGCGTGGCTACGTCTGCATCGTTCCCGACTATCCCTACCTCGGCGAAAACCACTTCGATCCCTATCAGCACGGCTATGCCAGTTGCACGATGAAGGGCATCGTCAACCACATGCGCGCCATTGACGTGCTCACCTCACTGCCCGAAGTCGATTCGCGCCGCATCGCGGCCATCGGCCACTCACTCGGCGGTCACAATACCCTTTTCGTTGCCGCCTTCGATCAGCGTATTCGCGCGATGGTCACCAGTTGCGGCTTCACGGCTGCGCGGAAATATTACAACGGCGACCTCACCGGCTGGGCCGGCATTCGCTACATGCCACGAATTGCCGAGCGTTACGGCAAGGACGCGACGAGGATCCCCTTCGATTTCCCGGCGCTGCTGGTTGCACTCGCACCGCGCCCGCTCTTCATCAATGCGCCGCTGCGTGACAGCAACTTCGATAACAGCGGTGTGCGCGATTGCGTCGCTACCGCGGCCCCGGTCTATGAGCGCGTCTTCCGCGCCTCAGAGCGGCTCGTCGCACGCTATCCCGACGCTGCTCACGATTTCCCGACGCCCATTCGTCAAGAGGCTTACCGCTTTCTCGATCGCTGGATTGCCTGACAGACCCGTGCCAGCTTCCAGCCTGTCGGCCTACCGGTCGGGCTGGCGGCTCATTTGTGACTTCGTCTGCCTGATGCCAAACTCGATCCAGCCGCGCTCATTGCTGTTGCGGCAGCGGTCACGCAGGATTTCGAGCGCCCGCAGCCTCGCCCGCAGCGCACCCTCATGGCCCGGACTGGCAGCGAGGGCCATCGATGTCAGGTGCAGCGCCTCGACCGGCTCCCCGGCCTCATTGCGCTTTACCGCCAGCCCGGCAATCGCCTCCGGCCCACCGGCCAGCCTGACCACCTCCGGGTAGACCGTCCGCGCCGGCGTCTCGTACATTGTCGCCGGGTCAAGGTCGAACCAGCCGACATATCCCTCATAGATCCCACGCACCGACCACGAGAGCTTGCCGTATGACTCACCAACGTCGAGCGCCGCCGGCAGCCTGACCTCCTTCATCAATTGCCAGACATCCTTGCCGGCATTCATCCCTTTGACCGTCTCGTCGTGAACATAAAGAATCGCGTCCCGATACTGCGTCAACTGCCTGACGATCTCCGCATTCCCGTGAATCGCATCGCCGTGTGAGGGGATGACGATCTCCGGCTTGAGCGCCAGTACCTTCTCGATCGATCTGACATAATCGAGCGCCGGACGCGGCTCCGTCCCCCGCAACGTGTAGACATTCGGAAATGACTTGTAGAAATTGTCACCGACGAATGCCACCTTCAACTGCGGAATCCAGACGGTCGCGTGGTCGGGGGTCTCACCCGGCGTGCTCAGCACCTCGAATTTCAGCCCGCCCAGCTCAAATTCGTGCTTCTCGTCAAAGAGGATCGTCGGCTCGATCTTTGCCCCGTAATTTCCCGGCCACACACCCGGTGAGGGGATCGCCAGTGCGAACTGGGCAGCGTTGCGCCTTGCATAAAACTCGCCAAGCCGTGCCTCATAATGCCTGAACTCGGCATGACGCCGCTGCGCGATGATCTGCGTGCCGGGCTCCTTCCAGACATTGATCCCGCCAATGTGATCGCCGTGCGCGTGCGTCAGGATAATGTAGCGGATCGGCCCGGCATTCTCCGCCCGCAGCAACTGCCGATGGCGCATTCCATTGAAGGGCAGCGAGGTGTCGATGATCACGTTTCCCGCCGGCGTCACCACCATGAAGGTGTTGCCGAAGCCGACTG
>CAIKMY010000201.1 GCA_903828635.1 uncultured Acidobacteriota bacterium | reverse complement strand
AGCCAGGTGAAGTAGAGCCAATTGCGGATCTGCCACTCCATGTCGGACCAGCCGGCCTGCCGTGCTTTGTTCCAAAGGCCCCCCTGGTTCCAGTAAGCACGCGCGGCGACGACCTCGCCGATCGCGCCATCCCTGATCCGCTTCATCGTTTCGAGGTAGCCCGTCTGATGGCGTCGCTGCGTTCCGGCAGCGATGGCCAGACCCTTCGCCTTTGCCTCTTCATAGAGTGAGAGGCAGAGGCGGATCCCCGCACCATCGACCGCTACCGGCTTCTCGGTGAAGATGTTTTTGCCGGCAGCCACAGCGGCACGCAAATGCTCGGGGCGAAATGCCGGCGGTGAGGCGAGAATGATGTAATTGACGTCGCTGGCAATCACCTTTTGATAGGCGTCAAAACCAACGAACATCCGCTCCGGCGTGACGTCGATCTTGTCGGCATACTTCTTTTTCAGGTTGGCTGCACTCTCCTGAATCCGATCCGTGAAGGCATCACCCATGGCCACGATCCTGACCCCGGGAGCCGAGTCAAGGACGTTGCCGATCGCTCCCGATCCGCGACCTCCACACCCGATCACTCCGACGCGGATCTCGTCGCTGCCAGTTGCCCACGCACCGGGCAGCGTCGGAATCCCGCCACTCAAGGTTACTCCCGCCGCCAGCGCGGTCGAATTCTTCAAAAAATCGCGTCGCGATGGCTCTGAATGGTTACTCTGCTTGTCATTCATCTCGTCATCTCCTCCATTGCGGCCAGTTGGCCAGTTGGAAGTCTGTTTTCAGGAATGGCCTTCCGGCGGGATTCGCCGGTTGCCGTGACCCGGCTCCGACTGAACCGGGGTCAATGGTTTCAAGGTTTATGGTTCAACCGTGTCGTTTCAGGACGAAGAGGGTAATATCATCATACTGTGGTGCCGGTCCGGCAAAACGGTCGATCTCTGCAAAGACCTCGTCAACAACTCTCACCGCCGGGCTGCTGCTCAACCTTCTGAATATCTCAAGCACTCTTCCCTCGCCAAATTCGTTTTCGTTCACGTCCTGGGCCTCGGTGACACCGTCAGAGAAGAGCGCCAGCAGATCCCCGGGGGCCAGCAGAAGCTCTTCCTCGTTATAAGAGACATCGGGCAGCAGGCCGAGCGGAGTTCCCGTGCCCCTCAGCCATCGTGCCTCGCCATCTGCTGCCAGAAGCAGGCAGTCGGTGTGGCCTGCACTGACATAACGCCCCCGGCCACTGACCGGATCCAGCTCGATCAGGATCGCCGTAACATACTTGTTCGAGGATGTCGTCAGATAGAGTAACTCGTTGATCTCTCCTGCCAGCTCGGTCAGGGAACCTGTTCTGCCAAGCAGCGCCCGCAATGTCGCCTGGATATTACTCATCAAAAGCGATGCCGGCAACCCCTTGCCGGAGACATCGGCAACGCAGATCAGCATCCCGCGCGAGAGATCCCGCCGATCGATCGGCAGAATGTCATAATAGTCGCCACCACAATGGCGAGCCGGCCGGTTGCGGGCCGCACATTCGCAGCCGGTGACCTCCGGCATCTGCTCGGGAAAGAGCTTCTCCTGAATCTGCGCCGCCAGCGCCAGCTCCTGCTCCACCTTCTTGCGCTCGATCGTCTCGCGGAAATACCAGGAGTTTTCGAAGGCGACTGCTGCCTGTGCTACAAGACCCGATCCAAATTCGAGATCACCGTCATCGTAAGAGAGCGATCCCGGCCTGGCTCCGAGGATCACCATTCCCCCGGTTGTCTCGTCCCCGGCGCTGATCTGAAAGATGATCTCGGCCTGCTCGGAGCGGAGCAGATTTTTCAAATCAGACTCGGGCAGATCGGCCACCCTGATAGCCTCAGGCAGGTCGGGCAGCATCTT
>CAIKMY010000200.1 GCA_903828635.1 uncultured Acidobacteriota bacterium | reverse complement strand
GTCTTCAGATAAGTGATTATGCACAACATTGTTATCTCCTCAACAACAGCCTTTTTCCAAACACTGATGAGAAATCCGGGTTAGGAGGTTACTGGCAGAGAATGTTTATCCCCTGACTGCGCCCTCAAAAATAAGACTCATGCAGGTCAGACCGGCCTCAGCCTTCTGGAGTTCAGAGATCTCCATGATTGCCGTATTGTAACCAAGGCGATCGAGCATCATCCGGGTCTGAGGGGAAGATGCTGGCAGGAAGAGTGTATTGCGAAGGTTGAGAGTGTTGGCGGCCCAGGGCTCATCCGGAGCAACATCGAGCAGGCGATAGCCACGGAGAGGTGTGGTGTCAATCCAGCGGCGATTGACGATCCAGGTGTCGCTGCCGAGCCACGTGCCACCAGTTTTGAGATGAAGGCAGCCGGTGACGGGGACGGGGATGACGTGATAACCGTAAGGCGCAATCAGGGATTGCAACTGCTCGATACCCTCCCGATTGGTGCGGCTGCTGAGGCCGATGAAGAGCTGGCGATCAATACGCATGACATCGCCTCCCTCGAGAGTTGCCGGAGGCTCGATTCTCTTCAACGGGCGAAAGCGGGAGAGCACCTCGGCGACGGCGGTCGTTTCCGCACGCCGACTGGCTGCACCCGGATGGGTAATCACTGCCAGTTCATCGAGGACGATTGCCGTATCCTCGACGAAGGGAGCGTCTTCCAGCAATGGGTCAGCCGGGATGACCGTCACGCTGATACCGAGATCCTCCAGTCGCTGGCGATAGGCTTCGTGCTGGCGCTCAGCCAGTGCTGTATTGATGTTGGCGCGGTCGAGAAAGGTCAGCTCGCATCGAGCCATCTCCGGGCTGATGCCGCGCATCAGGGCATGCAACATATCTCCTCCAGTCAGCATCCGGGGGTGAACCGGAAATGAAGCGGGGATGTGCCGGGTCGAATATCCAGCCGCCGAACCTGTGCGGCATTGCTGAGGCCATTATTTATCAGCCTGTTCTCAGTCTTTCGGCTCGACCCGGAGCAGATCGCCGGGAGTTATCGTTTGCCGGACCTTTCTATGGGAAATTCTACTACTTCACCAAAGGAAAGTGAAATCGGAGCCATCCTGATCAACAGCGGTGTGGCAGGCTGGAAGTCGCGGTCAAGGAAGAAGAGCTTATTGATGCTTTGCAGAGCACAACGTGCGAGTGTCGCCCGCTGTACCTCCTCGGAGTTACGCGGGTTGGTAGCAACGTCGCAGCGCACCGCGACACGCTCGATCTGCTGACTCTTTGTCCCGGGAGGCAGGAGAATCGTCGTGCGGAAGAATCCGCCACGATCAACTTTGTAGGAGTTGATCCCGAGATTGGAGGTGTACCACTTGGGATCACCACTCAGCTTGACGGCGAGGCTGATGGCGCTGCCATTGAGTTGAAGCGAGTGGAGATCGAGATAGAGATAGTTGCGCAGATCGGCAATCGATTGACCGAGAGTGCGCTGGCTGACGATCTTGTGTTCGCGGATCATCTCCTCGGCCATGATGCGATAGATCCAGGGCTGGCGATCCATGACCTCTTCGCGTGAGGCGCGGCTGAGATCGGCGGCAATCGGCCGTGGCGCAAAGCGGAACTCACTGACGCGCTGGTCATCGAAATTATTGTTGTCGGAGGCGATGAGCATTCGCGGATGCTCACCCTCTTTTGACGAGCGCAGCTCCTTCGTTTCGTGATTGACCCCCTGATAGATCACCTTCACCGCACGCCCCGTGCTGTCGAGATGCGCCTCGCAGACCCACTCGATATCGGTTGTCCGCCCCCAGCGCGCCATCAGCCCGCTTGTCTGCGTCCCGCCATCCTCATTGCTGAAGATGACGGTGTAGCGGTAAACGGTCAGCCCGTTCTGCTTCTCTTTCTCGTAGTACATCAGCAGCGGGACATCGCTGAATCGGCCGATGGTATTGGGGCGGGCGTAAAGGATGGGGGCGTGAGAGATCGCCTCAAATTCGGGGTTTGCACGTTCGAGCAGCTCAATTTTGAGGTCATTGACAACGGCACGGTCGAGTCCGGGGGCAGTCAATCGCTTCTCGAAGTCGATGCGCACGACGTGATCGCCCGCGGCGACACGGCCCAGCAGCAAGCGGTAGGCGAATGGCTGCGCCCCGCCATAAAGCATCAGATCCTGATGATGACGACCGTCGAGAAAGATCCTGACACCCGCCGATTCCCGGCCGGCTTCAATCCACGATGCTCCCGGTGATGAGGCCGTCAGTTCAAGAATCGCCTCTGACTCACCTGTTGCCCGGAATGACTGCTCTCGCAACGTCTGACCATTGGCGTGGCCAGCAATCACCGCCAGCAGCAGGGCGAGGCAGGCCATCATCATTGCTTTCCGGCTGCTCATTATTTGGATGCCCCTCCTGTCTGCTTCACCAGTTGGTGTATCCGGCGAATAATGATCTCCTCGATCGACGGATCGAACGGACCCGGATGGTCGTAGTAGAGCATCGAATCGACAACCTCGTAGCCCCCCTCCTTGAACATCCGCGCCGAGGGGACATAGGCGAAGAGATCGTTGCTGTAACCCGCGACCCAGACCCGTCCCGGCAGTTCCTTCTTCAGCCGCAGCGAGTAATCGGTGACCACCTCACCGCCAATCGCGACGAGGGTAAAGTCGTCACCGATCCTCAACACCTGCACCGGGCAGGGATATTCAGACTCAAGCCGCCCGTTACGCGTCAGCCGATCGAGCATCCGCTCGGCGTGGC
>CAIKMY010000199.1 GCA_903828635.1 uncultured Acidobacteriota bacterium | reverse complement strand
GTTTACCTGCGCAATGGCTATGAATACTGGCAGCAGTTGCCAAACGGCTCGATCGCTCTTGGAGGCTTTCGTGATCGTGGTGGTGATGCGGAGTGGACCAGCTCGACCCGGCCATCGCCGGCAATTCAGGAACTCCTCGAGGGGCTGCTCCGCGAGCGGATCGGGACCCGGGCCCCGGTCACCCGCCGCTGGGCCGCCTCAGTCGGCTATACCGTTGATGGCGAGCCGATTATCGAGGAGGTGCGACCACGGGTCTATGCCATCGGTGGCTACAGTGGAACCGGCAACATCATCGGCGCAGTTCTTGCCCGGCAAATTGCGCGCACCATCTGTCGGGCCGGGGATCCCCATTCTCTTCAACGCATGCATCCGAAGTCTTGATTTGCCAACGGTCCCTCTGCGATGATGACGGCGTTTTGACGCTGTCAAACTTCGTCCACAAGAAACCGGGGAGAAAACGAGAAATGAGAGGAAAGATCGACATGAAGAAAACACTATTTGGACTGCTCTTCTGTCTGCTGCTGACTCCGGGACTTGCCCGGGCTCAGGAGTCACCGAATGATGGCTTCGTCCAGCTCTTCGATGGTAAGTCACTCAACGGCTGGCAGCTGGTTCGCGGACGCGGCCCCGGCTACATCGTCAGGGATGGGATCCTTGTCTGCCCGCTCGATGGTGGCGGCAACCTGCTGACTGAAAAGGAGTACGCGAATTTCGTCTTCCGCTTCGAATTTCGCACCGAGCCGGGTGGCAACAATGGAGTCGGAATCCGCACGCCGCTCAATGGTGATGCCGCCTATCAGGGGATCGAGATTCAGATCCTTGACGATGGACATGAGAAGTACAAGGGAAAGATCAAGTCGGAGCAGCACCACGGATCCGTCTATGATGTCGTCCCGGCACGCACCGGTTTCCTCAAGCCGGCGGGTGAGTGGAACTCGGAAGAGATTATGTACAACGGCAGCCGCGTTCGCGTGACGCTCAACAACGTTGTCATTCTCGACACCGATCTCTCGCTGGTGCAGGAAAAAGAGGTACTGGCCAAGCATCCCGGACTGCGCAACACCAAAGGATATATTGGCTTCCTCGGTCATGGCTCACTGGTCGAGTTTCGTAACATTCGTATCAAATCGCTGCTCTGAATCGGCACATGTAACACCACGCAACACAGGGACACGGTCTGCTGACGTTGTCACCTATCAGGGAGGTGTTCCAATGTTGCGTATGCTGATTTAACCGTGGAGACCCGGTAATGAATGATATGCTTGTCAGGGTAAAAGCGATGCGTGAGGGTGCCCGGCTGCCGCAGCGGGCAACACCATCATCAGCGGGTGCTGATCTGCACACTCTGGAGCCGTTCATAATTCTGCCGGGCGAGCGTCTGTTGGTTGCTACCGGGATCTCAGTCGAGATCCCGGAGGGATGCTATGGGCGGATCGCGCCACGCTCGGGACTGGCTGTCAGACACGGGATCGACACCCTGGCCGGGGTTATCGACGCCGATTACCGGGGTGAGATCAACGTGCTGCTGATCAACCATGGCGAGGCATCGGTCGCCTTTGATGCGGGTGATCGGATTGCACAACTGATTATCGAACGGGCGATGGGTTGTGATTTCGAGTGGGCCGCCAGGTTGAATGAGACGGTTCGCGGTGAGGGAGGTTTCGGCTCGACCGGAATCTCCTGAATAATCGGTTTATCGAGGATTACAAGATGAAAAGGGCGTTCATTCTCTTTGCGCTGCTGGTGATGCCTGCCGTACCCGCGCTGCTGGCGCAGTCGACTGGCAAGCGAGTGATCACCTTTGACGATCAGATGGCAATGCGCCGTGTCACTGACGCGCAGATCTCACCCGACGGGAAGAGTATTGTCTGCGTGGTGAATACGGTCAGCAAGGAGGCCAACCGTGGCCGGCGGAGCATCTTCATCGTGCCGACTGCCGGCGGCGAACTGCGCGAGATGATCACCTCAGCCGGCAATGATGACACGCCAAGGTGGTCACCTGACGGTCATCGAATCGCCTTTCTCTCGACACGCGACGGGTCACCACAGATCCACGTCGCGAGTGCCGATGGCAGCGCGCCGCGTCGCGTCACCGATGTTCCGCTCGGGGTCTCCGACTTTCTCTGGTCACCTGACGGGCGCCATTTCGCCTTTACCACCGAGATCTATCCCGATTGTGCCGATCTCAATTGTGTTGCCATCAGAGCGGGAGCCGAGGAGAAGAGCCGTGTCAAAGCGGTCATCTCTGACCGGCTGCTCTATCGTCACTGGGATAGCTTCAAACGCGGTCGCCGCTCGCACCTCTTCGTCATTGCCGCTGACGGTGGCTTGCCACGCGACCTGACGCCCGGAGACTTTGACACGCCACCATTCTCACTTGGCGACCCACTCGCTTATGACTTTTCTCCGGACGGCCGCGAAATCGCCTTTGCCCGCAATATCGAGAAGAACGAAGCAACCAGCACCAACAATGACATCTTCATTGTCCCGATCGATGGCGGCGAAACGAAGCGCATCACCATCACCAATCCGGGATCTGACACCACTCCCCGCTACTCTCCTGACGGCCAATGGATCGCCTATCGCTCCCAGGCGCGCAACGGTTACGAGGCTGACCGCTTCCGCCTCATGCTCTTCAACCGGAAGACCGGCGCGATTCGTGAACTATCCCAAGGGTTCGATCGCTGGGTGAGTGACTTTGTCTGGGCTCCTGACAGCCGACGTCTCCTCTTCCTTGGCGAGGATCATGGACACGAGTTGCTCTGGAACGCACCACTCGATGGGTCTGAATTCACCAAAATACTCGATCGAGCAACCTACACCGGCATGAGCCTCTCTGCTGATGGCCGGCAGATGGCGCTCACCCGCAGCAGCCTGAGCATGCCTGGCGAGATCTTTGCGTCTGACAGCGACGGCCGCAATCTTCGCCAGGTAACCCGCATCAACGAAAAGCTGCTCTCCAGCCTCAACCTTGGAGGGGTCGAGGAGTTCGAGTACGTTGGCGCCCTCAAGGCAACCATCCACGGCTTCCTCGTCAAGCCACCCGGCTTTGACCGCACAAAGAAGTATCCGACGATCCTTCTTATTCACGGCGGTCCGCAGGGGGCCTGGCTTGATTCGTGGAGCTTCCGCTGGAACCCGCAACTCTGGGCCGCTCGCGGCTACATGGTCGCGGCGATCAACCCGCACGGCTCCACCGGCTACGGTCAGGCTTTCACCGAACAGATCAGCGGTGACTGGGGGGGCGCCGTCTACGAGGATCTCATGAAGGGCGTCGATTACCTCATTGCGCGTGGGAATGTCGATCCTGATCGGCTTGGTGCTGCCGGTGGATCCTATGGCGGCTATATGGTCAACTGGATCCTTGGCCATACTGATCGCTTCAAAGCGCTGATGTCTCACGCCGGAGTCTATAACCTCACCAGCATGTATGGGGCCACCGAAGAGCTCTGGTTTACCGAGTTCGAATTCAAGGGCAATCCCTGGGATAATCCTGCACTCTATACCAGGTGGTCTCCGCACCTCTTCGCCTCGAAATTCAGGACACCGACGCTGGTTATTCACGGCGAACTCGACTACCGCGTCCCGATCGGTGAGGGGCTGCAGCTCTTCACCACGCTTCAGCGCCGGGGGGTCCCATCCAAACTGCTTTACTTCCCCGATGAGGGCCACTGGATCCTCAAACCTCAGAACAGCGAACTCTGGCATCGAACCACTTTTGACTGGTTCGATCAATGGCTAAAACCAGGACGATAACGAAGATTACCGGGTGACGTGCTTGCTGCAAGCAGCGCGACCCGCCAGCTCTCACTATATTCGACACAGATCCAAATGGCCTGTCATCTTTTTCTGTCAGGCCTTACCGACTGACCAACAAATATTGGCAATATTCTAACCCGCATTTCTCATCAGTGTTTGGAAAAAGGCTGTTGTTGAGGAGATAACAACTTTGTGCACAATCACTTATCTGAAGACACGGGAGCCTTTTTCTATAATCTGATGAGAAATGCGGGCTAAGTTGGTGCGACAGAAAATTTGGTGATCATTGACAATTGTCTCTTCTCTGATACGATTCGACGTGTGCGACTTTACAGAAGCCCCTCTCCCGGCTAATCATTGGTCTATTGAAAAGACGACGTAATTATCTGAAAGGCCGCTTGATCACTGACTAATTGGCAACCTATCAACTCTGATGCTGATCAGATTGAATGAATTGACACCCCGATTACACATGCAGGGCTGAATACCGGGTCCGATGTAACCTGTTCAATAAACTCCCAATTAAGGAATAGCAGAGGTGACCTCCGGGAATGCCTTCTGCACAAATTCTTTTCCTTCATTTATTGAGGCCAATAATGACGTTCAATAGGTTAGTTTCTGTCGATTTGTGGAGGAACCGTGCACGGCGCCAAACCGATCGAATAAGCAGAATAATCAGCCAATGCAGTGAAACAATAAGTAATGAGTTCAATTTCAAGAATGCTCGTACGGCTCAGAAGAGAGACCCTTTTGGTAGTCAGAAGAACAGCTTTGCGTCACCACTAACTGTAATTGATGTTGGTGGCTGCCATGGCCAGTTTGCTCGTGAAGCCATCAGTTGCTTCCCTTTGGCTGAAATATACTCATTTGAGCCGATCCCCGAGTGCTTTGCAGAGTTGCAGTTGCTGGCAAAACAGCATGAACAAATACATCCGATGGGCATTGCATTGAGTGACAGATCGGGATTTGAGGAGTTCAATGTCTCCGAGTTCCGTGACTCAAGCTCATTTCAGCCCATGCGGCCTGAACACCTTGAGGCCTGGCCCCACACGATCAACAAGGAGAGAATTCTTGTTGAAAAGGCAAAACTCGATGATCTCATTAATCCACAGTCGTTAAGATCCCCGATATTTGTCAAGATCGATGTCCAGGGTCACGAAATGTTTGTCATCAGAGGTGGAAGAAATGTCATCTCTCACAGCCATCGCGTGATGATCGAATGCAACTTTGTCAGCCTCTATGAGGGACAGCCATCGTTCGATGAGATCTACCGTGAGATAAAAGATATGGGGTTTCTCTTCGATGGAATGATCAACCAGCTTCATCACCCGGTAACTGGAGAATTGATGTCATCTGATCTTATTTTTTATAAGTTGTAGACTGGGAACTTTGGTAATCAAACCGCAATCAGCCAAGCCACGGAGCCTGAGTCAGACGATGCAAAGATATTAAGGCATCCCATACTGATAATTGCAGAAAACAAGCTCAGATTTTAAGGTTAGTGAGCCGGGTGCGTATTTCGGCGATCGTGAACACCGGCAGCGCTGGCAAGGAGTTGTTACCTCAGGTGTTGACGATCAATCAACGCTTTCGGGGCTTTGTCAGTGAATCTATCGCGTTGATGGCGGTGACCGCGCCTGGCAGGCGACTCCTGGTTCAAGGAGGCACGAAAGCGCGAGACTTGTTGCGGCGTGTGGTGTCTCGACGGCGTGGGCGGTGCGAGTTGAGCCTGATTGCCGCGATCATTGCGCTGACTCAGCAAAATCCTGCGTTACTTGCCAAGCTATCAGCGCGAACCACACTCAAGCCGGACTACAAGTTATGAAAGTCTCCCGACATCAGATCATTTCCACATATCGCGATCGAGTGTTCGATACTGGACTGCTTCAGAGATGTGCGTCTCGTCAATCAGCGTCGCGCCAGCAAGATCAGCGATGGTCCGACTGACACGAAGGATGCGATCATATGCTCTGGCGGAGAGGCCATATTTGTTGATGGCGCGTTCGAGGAGCGATTGTGGAGCGGAGTCGAGGGCACAATGGCGGCGAACGAGGCGCGGGGTCATGCGGGCATTGCAGAAGACGTGGTCTCCCTCGAAGCGATCAAGCTGAATCTGACGTGCCCGCTCGACGCGCTGGCGATTTTCGGCTGATCCCTCGGCGGCCTCGGCGGAGGATAGTTCACTGACCCTGACGGCGGGGACATCGATATGAATATCGATGCGATCGAGGAGCGGGCCGGAGATCTTCGCGATGTAGCGCTTGATGATCGGGATGGTGCAACTGCATTCACGGGAGCCGGCGCCAAAATAGCCGCAGGGGCAGGGATTCATGGCAGCGACCAGCATGAACCCGGCAGGAAAGGTGAGTGACATCGAGGCGCGGCTGATGGTTACACGCTGATCTTCAAGAGGCTGGCGAAGGACTTCAAGGACATTACGCTCAAATTCAGGCAGCTCATCAAGGAAGAGGACGCCATTGTGGGAGAGGCTGACCTCGCCGGGGCGCGGGATGGTTCCACCACCGATAAGGCCGGCATCGCTGATGGTATGGTGGGGTGAACGGAAGGGGCGGGTCGTCAGGAGTCCGCCGGCATCGGTATTACCGGCAACGCTGTGGATCTTGGTGGTCTCGATCGCCTCTTCAAAGGTGAGTGGCGGAAGAATGGTCGGGATGCGCTTGGCGAGCATCGTTTTGCCGGATCCGGGAGGCCCGATCATGAGGATATTGTGCCCTCCGGCAGTGGCGACTTCGAGAGCACGTTTGGCATGCATCTGCCCCCGAACCTCACGGAAATCGACCGGATAATGGTTGGCCTGCGCGAAGAGGCTCGTCATATTGAGACGCACCGGAGGCGGCATTTGTGGTTGACTGAGAAGGTCGATCACCTCGCGCAGAGTGGCAACCGGATAGACATCGAGTTCGGCAACGACGCCAGCCTCACATCCGTTCTCAGCAGGGAGCAGCAGTCGCCGCAGCCCCTTGCGCCTCGCGGCAACGGCGATTGGCAGCGCCCCCTTCACCGGGCGAATGCGCCCATCGAGAGCCAGCTCGCCAATGAGGAGCGTCTCGCTGATGATTTCGGGAGGCAGGCCGCCACCCGCCCCGAGAATGCCAACGGCAATCGGCAGATCAAACGATGATCCTTCCTTGCGAATATCGGCGGGCGCAAGATTGATCGTCGTCTTCATAAATGGAAAGCCATAGCCGCAGTTGATGATTGCCGCCCGGATCCGCTCGCGGCTCTCGCGAACAGCCATGTCGGGCAGGCCAACAACGATGACCATTGGCTCCTGGGTCTGATCGCTCGGCCGAGGCGTCAGGTTAACCTCGATCTCGACCAGTTCGGCATCGATTCCAAAGACGGCGGCGCTCAGAGTCTTGAAAAGCACAGTTCTCCCTCCCTTGCTGACCGGTCAGGTCAGACTCTCAGATTATGTTGTGGAAGAGAGGGGTGTCAGACTCTGTGTTGGCTGAGCTGTGCTGCTTCCGCAGAAGAATATACAACAACCGACAAGTGGCGTCTACCGTCAAATACCTCAACGGCAATACCTGACAGGCAGGAAGTGTAAAACACCGGGGCAACAGAGGAAAGGAAAAGGAAAGTCTGCTGACCCGGTGTTAACCCTGGGGGGGCATATTGATTCAGCGCCCCTGGCGAACAGGAACTTTGATCACCTGTCCGGCACGGAGCTTTGATGAGATACCAAGTCGATTGATGGTTGCGATCTCGCGCGCAGAGGTATTGTACCTGCCAGCGATATCGCCGAGAGACTCGCCCTGCCGAACACGGTAGGTGATCAGCTTCGCGTTGGACGATGAGGCAACGGGAGCACCAACGGCGGTACGTGCCGATGACAAGACAACGTTCCGGACATTGGAGCTGACCGGAATGATCACCTTCTGACCGGCAGCAATGATCCCGCCATTGACCTGCTCGATGCTCTCAGCCGAGAGTCCGGTCCGTCGGGCAATCGACTCGAAGCTGTCACCAGACTGGGCTGTCAGCATCCGCCACGAGGCCCGCTTATCAGCCGGGATCTTCTTCAGAGACGCCTGCAGGAGTCCTCCTTTACCACTCGGCACACGCAGGAGATATTCCGATCCTGGCGGGGTCACTCCACGCTTCAGTTCGGGGTTGAGTACCTGCAAAAGCTCATGAGGGGTATCGGTCGCATCAGCTGCCAGCCGCAGATCGACAAGATTATTGACCTTAACATAATCATAGGTCAGTGAGGGTTCAGGTTTGACTGAGAACCCATAGCGCTCGGGATTCTTGGCGATGATGATCGTCGCGAGGATATTGGGAACGTAGTTGCGAGTCTCGCGCGGGATCAGTCCTCGGGAGTATATCTCCCAGAAGTCGGCATAACCGCTGCGGGCAATGGCCGAGTCGACGCGCCCCTCACCGGTGTTGTAAGCTGCCATGGCCAGTTCCCAGTTGCCATCATAACGATCTGCCAGAAATTTCAGATAGCGGGCCGAGGCGCGAGTTGCCTTTTCAAAGCTGCAGCGCTCATCGACATAGTAATCCATTTGGAGGCCGTAACGGGCGGCAGTGCCGGGGATGAACTGCCAGAGGCCAACGGCCGAAGCCCACGAGCGGGCGATCGGCGACCAGGCACTCTCGACCTGGCCAAGCCAGAAGAGATCCTGCGGAACCCCCTCCTCCTTGAAGATCCTGCGCGCCATCGTCATGAAACGACCCGCACGACGCAGTCCCTGCTCCATGGTCCCACGCCCGCGACCAGTATAATAATTGATGAAGCTCTGTATGAGCGCATTCGGCCTGAAGGAAAAGTCGACCCTTGCGGCGGCCACTGCCTTCTGTGCCTGCTCAACCGTTGCGCCCTGCGTCTCTTCCGGGGTCAGGTCGAGCCTTGCCAGTTCGTCGAGCGGCGAAGGCTCGAATGACTGCTGACCAAATCCGCGATCACCGCGCCCTTTAGCTACAGCCTCTCCCTGCTCTGCCCCGCCATTGGCAGCAACCTGGGCGCTACCTGCCGGCGCCATCGACATGAGGGTCATCTGGCGTTGATAGATCTGCTCAACCAGCAGGCGATAATGCTGCAGGAGTCGCCCATCGCTGCGCACATCGATGCCCGATTCAAGGATTGAATCGAGCGAGCGGTCATAGTCGCGCCGCGCCCTGTCGAAATTGGCGTTGCGGAAACTCTCCTCAGCAGCCTGAAAGAATTGTGTCGATTTTTCGATGGTTCGCTGAATACCCTGATTGCGGGTGAGAACTTCGTGGGGAAGATCCGGGCCGGTGGTCATGAATTCACGCCCGGGGGCTGATTGCAGCGGAGTTTGCGCACATATTGGCACTAACGCCAATACCAGAAGAATTATCGGGGATAAAACCATATTTGCGGGGTCAGCGATACCCCCTGAATGTCGACTCTTCATTCTCAGCTCTCCGTGGAAGATGGCTGCTGAACCACTTTACTATCTGTAGCCGCCGGTTGAGACCGGTCGTCGGTGGTTCCGCCTCTTCTCTATATTTTTGTCAATCCCAGCATTCCTGAAAAAGCAATTACCTGGTGCTTATCACCAGTCTGACAACTGCCTGATAAACTGCCTGATAAACTGTCTGCAAAAGGATTGGGAGAGTAATGAAGCGGCCTGAAACCGCAAGGTAGAAAGGCAGAGGAAAGGTTTGGAAAAACCTTTGAAGTATGCCGTGTACGCCGTGCGGCTTATTCATCCGTTTCAATTCAACCCGAAGTCGGCACCAATGACGATGTTGCGTAATATATCACGCTATGCCAAGTCCGGAACTGAGTTCAGAACTGATCCCAATCCGCTGCGTCTCCGGCCCAGTGATGCATCTATCAAATATTGTATTTCATACATTCAGATAATGTATTTCATACATCAATCAATATTAAAACCAACATTACCTAAGCATTAACGCAACAAACTGAGGATCATTTTTAATGAAAACTACCAAACAATTTGTAATACGTCGTACTAAGCAATGTGTAATTCAGCTTGTGATGCAATAAGAAACGCCATCGACAGGCTGGATTGTAACTTTTACACACCCCCCTGTCAACAGAATAATCAGACCCGGCTTGCCGGCTGAGAGATTGCTTTTGAATTAGGCCTTGCGGGTGAAGTAAACTCAGAGGGATGAGAAATCGGAGAGAGCAAACAATTCGGCAGATATCGACAACCGCCCGCTTGCTGATTTTACTGGCATTGCTGGGAGTATCGGCAGTGGCACAGTCGGGGAGTTTCCCGGCATACAAGGGGCATGTCAATGATTTTGCCGGAGTGATTGATGAGGGGACAAAGCAGCGGCTGGAGGCGCTGCTGACGAACTTCGAGCAGCGGACCGGGACGCAGATTGCGGCGGTGACGGTGCAGACGCTCGGAGATCGACCGGTGGAGGAGTACGCGAACGAGCTCTATCGGGCGTGGGGGATCGGGGCAAAGAGTGGTGAGAACCGGGACAAGGGGGCATTGCTGCTGATTGCGCTTAATGAGCGAAAGACGCGGCTTGAGGTCGGGTATGGGCTTGAGGGAGACCTTCCGGACGGTCTGGCCGGGGAGTTGATCCGGCGAATGCGCCCGTTTCTGAAAGACGGTGACTATTCGCGTGCAGTCTACGTCGGAGTGAGATCGATTGTTGATACTCTGGCGGAGAAATGGAAAGTCTCGCTGGAGGGGATCGAGGATCGGAAGTATGCCTATAAGGAATCGCGGAAAGGCAGGACAGGCGGAGGCCTGCTGATTATCGTCCTGGTGATTGCTGTCTTTGTTGTGGTCTCGATAGTTTCGCGGATGTCCGGGAGAGGCCGGGGTGGGGGAGGGGGTGGCAGTGATCTCTGGTGGCTGGCGCCGATCATCTTTAACCGTAGTGGCGGTTCATTTGGCGGGGGTTCGTGGAGCAGCGGTGGCGGAAGCAGTGGGGGCAGTGATTGGGGAGGCTTTGGCGGTGGAAGCAGCGGTGGCGGAGGAGCGAGCGACAGCTGGTAGCGGCAGGAGCGAGGAGAGTCAATGAGGGAGCAATTTGAAAAGCTGGTGAGCGAGCTGCGGGCGGCGGAAGGAGATAATCTGCTGTCGGTGGTGGTCTATGGTTCGGCGCTGGCGGCACCGGAACAGGCGCGGAGATCTGACTTTCAATGGCTTTTGATGACCAGGCGCCTCGGTGCACCGGATCTGCGGCGGATACGACCGGTGATCAGGTCGCTGCGTGCAGCGGGATATTCGATGCCGGTTTTCTTCACGGAACAGGAGTTTCTCGACTCACTTGACGTCTTCCCGATCGAGTTTCGGCAGATGAAGCGGGCATATCAGGTGATCTACGGGATCGACCCGCTGGCAACGAACCTCGCCTCATCGGCCAACCTGCGGCAGCAGATTGAATATGAATTACGGGGGAAACTGTTGCGGCTGCGGTCGCTCTACCTGCCAGCGGGAGAGAAGGTGGAGGATCTGACAGGTCTGATGACAGAGAGTGTCGTCAGCTTTGTGCAGATCATGCGCCCGATACTGGAGTTACTGGGCGAAGATCCACCGGTGGAGCGAATGCTGGCAGCAAAGCGTGTTGGTGAGCGGCTCGGGGTCGATATGACGCCGATAGTGAGGCTGCTTAAGCTGCGCGAGGAGTCGCGACGCCTGATGGAGGTTGAGACTGAGGATCTTTTTGCCGCCTATCTTGAGTGCCTTGGCGGCGTGATCGACGCGGTGGATAAGATTGGGGCATAGTTCACCGGATATCAATAACTAAAACATTTTTGGGGGAGACAATGGGAAAGACTGTGCTGGTGGTGCTGGGGGTCATT
>CAIKMY010000198.1 GCA_903828635.1 uncultured Acidobacteriota bacterium | reverse complement strand
GCAAATTTTGAGGAGCTGGAAACGGTTACCATTCGGTTTGCGGGTGATTCCGGTGACGGGATGCAGATCACGGGAACGCAGTTTACCACGACCTCGGCACTGATTGGGAACGACATTTCGACGATGCCGGACTTCCCGGCGGAGATTCGCGCTCCAGCAGGGAGTCTGCCGGGGGTGTCAGGGTACCAGTTGAACTTTTCGAGTCAGGACATCCGGACGCCGGGAGACGAGCCGAATGTGCTGGTGGCCATGAACCCGGCGGCTTTGAAGGTCAACCTTGGTGACCTCGAGCCGGGAGGGATTCTGGTGCTCAACACCGACGAGTTCAATGCCGCGAATCTGAAGAAAGCGGGGTACAGCAGCAATCCGCTCGAGGATGGTTCGCTGGCGGGCTATCGTGTGTTGCAGGTTGCGATCACGAAACAGACATTGAAGTCGCTTGAGGGAACGACACTGCCATACAAGCAGCAGGAGCGCTGCAAAAACTTCTACTCGCTCGGGTTGATGTACTGGCTCTATGATCGACCGATGGAGCCGACGCTGAAATGGATCAACGATAAGTTTGCGGGCAAGCCCGAACTGGCTGAGGCCAACATCATTGCGCTCAAGGCGGGCTACAATTACGCCAACACGACGGAGATTTTCAACACTCATTATCGAGTGGCAAAGGCGAGCATCAAGCCGGGGAAGTACCGGAACATCACCGGCAACGAGGCGACGGCGATTGGCTTCATTGCGGCATCACAACTGGCAGGGCGGCCGCTCTTTTACGGAAGTTATCCGATCACGCCGGCGTCGGATATCCTTCATGAGCTCTCGAAGCACAAGAATTTCGGGGTAAGGACCTTCCAGGCGGAGGACGAGATCGCGGCGGTGGGAGCGGCAATTGGAGCCTCGTTTGCAGGCAGCATCGGGCTGACGGGGACGAGCGGCCCCGGGGTGGCGCTCAAGGCGGAGGCGATCGGCCTTGCACTGATGACTGAGTTGCCGCTGGTGATCATCAATGTCCAGCGTGGCGGGCCCTCAACGGGACTCCCGACCAAGACAGAGCAGGCTGATTTGTTGCAGGCAATGTTTGGGCGCAATGGAGAATCTCCGGTTGGCGTAGTGGCACCGGCAACGCCGGGTGAATGCTTCTACATGGCGATCGAGGCCGTGCGGCTGGCGACGAAGTACATGGCTCCGGTCTTCTTCCTCTCCGACGGCTACCTTGGCAACGGATCCGAGCCGTGGGAGATTCCGACGATCGAAAGTCTGCCAGAGATGCGGGTCGATTTCCGGACTGAGGTGGAGGGATTCTTCCCGTATCTTCGTGACGAGAAGACGCTTTCGCGTCCGTGGGCGGTTCCCGGCACTCCGGGGCTTGAGCACCGTATTGGTGGTCTTGAGAAGGCCAATATCACCGGCAATGTCAGTTACGATCCGGACAACCACGAGAACATGGTTCGGCTCCGTGCGGAGAAGATCGAGCGGATGCAGCAGGACATCCCGCCGCTCGAAGTGCATGGCGAGGCGAGCGGCACGGTGCTGGTACTGGGTTGGGGGGGGACCTATGGGGCGATCACGACGGCGGTCGAGCGTCTGCAGCAGGAGGGCCACTCCGTTTCCAGCGCGCACCTGCGTTACCTCAACCCCTTCCCGGCCAACCTTGGCGAGGTGCTGTCAGGTTTTAAGACGGTGATCATTCCGGAGCTCAACCTTGGACAGCTCTCGATGCTGATTCGGGCAAAGTTCCTCGTCGACGCCGTCAGCTACACCAAGGTCAAGGGCAAGCCCTTCAAGGTCTCGGAGCTGGTGGCAAAGATCAGACAGCATCTCTAAGGCAGGCCTGATGCTGAAGAGCCACAGCGTGTTTTGACATAGCATGTTTTGACACAGCGTGTTTTGAGATGATATTGATCCGCGCCGCGTGCTTGTCGGCGATCGTGATTGATGAGTTGTGACAGGGGAAATGTAACCACTATGAGTGAGAACGGACATTCAACAAATGGCGGAGCTGAGCAGGCAGCCGGGCAGTTAGTAAAGTTAACACGCAAGGACTTTCAATCGAACCAGGAGGTGCGATGGTGTCCCGGTTGCGGTGATTATTCTATTCTGGCGCAGGTGCAGCGGGTAATGCCCGAGCTTGGAGTGCCGCGCGAGAATATCGTCTTCATCTCGGGGATCGGCTGTTCAAGTCGCTTCCCGTATTATATGAACACCTACGGGTTCCACACAATCCACGGTCGAGCGCCGGCGATTGCCACCGGAGTCAAGGCAGCCAACCCGAAACTGCAGGTCTGGGTGATCACTGGCGATGGCGATGCGCTCTCGATCGGGGGGAATCATTTCATGCACGCGCTGCGTCGCAATATTGACCTGAAGATCATCCTTTTCAATAACCGAATTTATGGTTTGACAAAGGGGCAGTACTCGCCGACGTCGGAGCATGGCAAGAAGAACAAATCAGCACCGATGGGCACGATCGACTACCCGATCAACCCGCTGAGTCTCGCCTTTGCCGCCGAGGCAACCTTTGTCGGGCGCTCGCTCGATACCGATCCGACTCATCTGGCATCGATGGTTGAGCGGCTGGCCCATCACAAGGGCTCGGGGTTCCTTGAAGTTTATCAGAACTGCAATATTTTCAATGACGGAGCCTTCAAGCCATTCACTGAGCGTGATGTGCGGGATGAGCGAATGCTTTACCTGCAGCATGGAAAGCCACTGCTCTTCGGCAAGGATGGGTCGAAGGGGATTCGGCTCAACGGGGTGACGCCCGAGGTGGTGACCATCGGCGAGGGAGATGCGAGCGTCGATCAACTGATGGTTCACGACGAGAATATTTCAGAGCCGAGCCTTTCATACATTCTCGGACGGATGCAGTACCCGGAATTTCCGGTGCCGGTCGGTGTTTTCCGCTCGGTGCAGCGTCTGACTTATGAGGACATGCTTGAGCAGCAGGTTGCCGATTCAATTGCGGCGAAGGGGCCGGGCAACCTTGAGAAGCTGATCAACAGCGGAGAGACGTGGCATATCGACTAATGCTGCTGGTGTTCGTGATGAGCCGAGCGTCTCTGCTTTGTCAAATCACTGACCGGCATGCCATACTGTCGGTGTAGTGGGCGTAATCAAACTGAGAATAAATTAGAATATTGGCAAGGGCCAAATCAATACTGTTATGTCAATACTGAAGGAAATTGTCAGTGCGGTGAAAGAGGTGATCGAGGTAGCACGAACCACGGCTCAGGGGATGAGCGTGACACTGAGTCACATTCCGACCCGCAAGGAGACGGTTAGCTACCCGGATGATGCGGTGACGATCTACCGGCGTTTTCGTGGGGAGCACTTTCTCGATGTCAACGAGGATGGCAAGGAGCGCTGTGTCTCCTGCTTCCTCTGCGCTGCTGCCTGTCCGGCGGATGCGATCTACATCGAGGGGGCCGAAGATCCCCGCCCTTACGCGGAGAGGATCGGGATGGATCATCGCTATGCCAAGGTCTACCAGATAGACTACGGCCGCTGCATTCTCTGCGGCTTCTGCGTCGATGCCTGTCCGACGGATGCGATCAACCATGGCCACAACTTTGAGTGGGCAGTCTACACTCCGGGCGAGCTGGTCAAGGATAAGAGCTATCTGTTGGCCAACAAGTGGCGTGAGCCGGACGTCATCCCCACTGACAAGCAGCTTCCGCTGGCGGCGAAGCAGAAGCAGGACAAGCTCAACATCATCCTCAAGTAAATTTGCGCGACACAGATCTGTCCGATACAGATCTGCATCGCGCACAGCAGGTCTCATGTTGCGGGCCCGGTTTCAGCCGGGCCCGCGAGCATTATGCGGGGTTACTCAGCCAGGACCACGTGCTTGATCTTCTTTCGATTCCACGTATAAAGAATATGAATCTTTCCGTCTCGTGACTGGATGATCGCGGGGTAGGAGTATTCGGCCTCACGGGGACCGGTTTCGAGGATGGCGACCTGGCTCCATACCTTGCCATCGGTTGAGATGGCGACATTGAGCGGGGCACGATCACCCCACCGGCCAGGTGGAGTGATCGCGTGATTATAGACAAGGAGGTGGCGGCCATCCCTGAGGGTGACGCCATCGATGCCGGAGTTTGGATTGGGGAGGGACGTGGCGGCGAGCGGCCCCCAGGTTTGGCCGCGATCACTCGACCAGGACTCGACGATCACCCCCTGACGGCTGCGGAAGAGCGCCTGCAGTCGGCCGTCACGGTGAGTGAAGACCGTCGGCTGGATGATGCCAAACTCCTTCCCATCGTTGATTGGTTCGGTGCGGCGCCAGGTTTTGCCAAGGTCACCGGTAAATTCGAAGTGGACGCGCCAACCCTTGTCCTCGGTGCTCGAAGGGCAGAGGAGCTCGCCACCGGGGAGGGTGATCGGTTTGTTCTTGATCGGGCCGGCGATGCCATCGGGCAGCCTCGTTGGTGATGACCAGGTCTTGCCGCCATCGGTTGAGACCATCATCATCCCCCACCAGGTTGAGGGGCTGGGGCCGACCTTGTAAAAGAGGATCAGTTTGTCGCCGACGGTATGCAGCACCGGATTCCAGGTTGGATAGCGCCTCGTTGGTGACTCGACGCCATTGGCGACCTCAACGGGAGTCGTCCATTGCCCATTGCCGCCCTTGCCGCTCCTTTCGAGGCGTGAGACCCAGATGCCAACATCCGGGTTTTTCTCCTTTGTGCCACCAAACCAGGCAGCGACAAGCCCCTGACGAGTCTCGGCAATTGTCGAGGCATGGCATTCAGGGAAGGGGGCTGTCTCATAGATAAACTCGCTGCTCGTCACTACCGGTATGGTCGGGACCTTCCCGGCCGCCTGACCGGTGCCGTTCATCAGCAGAATTGGAAGGAAGAGATGAAAGAGAATCTCGGGAATCATTACTGGTCTCCAGATTAGTGAGGTTCGCGAAGTCAGCGAATGGCCGGTTTGAGGCTCTCGATGAAGAACTCCATCATCCGATCCTGGCGAATACTGGTGTGGCCAAGGTCGGGGCCAACCTGGACATCAAAGCTCTTTCCGGCCTTTTGCAGTGCCTGGATGAGCTGCATTGAGTTGTTCGGATGGACGTTGTTGTCAGCAGTGCCATAGTAAATTATCAGCCGCCCGGTCAGTTTATCCACAAGCTTCATGGCATTGCCGGCATCATAGCCCTCGCGATTCTCCTGCGGGATCCACATATAACGTTCAGTGTAGATGGTATCGTAGTGATCCCATGCCGTAACGGCAGACGAGGCCGAAGCTGCCTGAAAGGTGTCGGGGTAGCGCAGCAGGCAGAGCAGGGAGGCATAGCCGCCGTATGAGGTGCCGAAGATGCCAACACGATTGGTCTCGACATAGGGCCTGTTACGGAGTGACCTGACGCCGGCAGCCTGGTCGTCGATCTCGACGATGCCGAGCCGGCCATAGATAGCGTCGAGGAATCGCTTGCCGCGTCCGGCGGCGCTGCGCGAGTCGAGTGTGGCGACGAGGAATCCATATTCGGTCAGTGGATTGGGGGTGGTGAAGGTCTCGCGAGCACCATTGGTCGCCGGGCCGGCGTAGACGCTGACCAGCAGCGGGTACTTTTTCGTCGGATCGAAATTCGACGGGAAATGGAGCAGTCCGTGAAGGTCGGTGACTCCATCAGCCGCCTTGTAGGTGATCAGCTCGACTCGTTTCAGTCCCAGCTGATCGAACTTTGAGGTGTCACTGCGTGAGAGAACCTCGATCTCACGCCCCTCGCCATCCATCAATCGGGTGGTTGGCGGAATGTTGTGAGTCTGGGCGACGTCGATGAAGTAGCGCCCGTCCGGCGCAATGTCGACGTTATGATTGAAGGACGGATCGGTCAGCCGCCGGTCACCGCGACCATCGAGTCCCACCCGGTGAAGCTGTAACTTCATGTGGTTGTCACCGCTCCGCGCAAGGTAGTAGAGATGCCCCTCCTTCTCATCGATTTTGACGATGCCGGCAACCTCAAACTGGTGATCGGTCAGCGTTGCAAGCTGCCGCCCTGCAAGATCATAGAGGTAATAATTGCGCCATCCACTGCGTTCCGACGCCCAGACGAAGCGACGATTATCGGCGAGAAACTGCAGTGTCGGTGAGTTCTCCGTCCAGCTTGGCAGCCACTCTTCGCGGAGAATGACGCGACATTTGCCGGTCTCGCTGCTGCAGGCGATGAACTCCATGATGTTCTGCCGGCGATTGGTGCGTTGTGCCAGCAACTCACCACTGCCATCATCTGCCCAGCGAACGCGATAGACGTAATGGCCGAGCGCTTCGTTGGTGAAGGGCTTGCCGTCGCGAATATCGAGATCGATCGTCCTGCCGCTCTTGAGATCGTAGATCATGAGGTTGGCGACCGGGTTGTCGACCCCGGCTTTCGGGTAGGCTTCGATATCAACGCTGCTCTGGAGCTTGGTCTGGTTGAGTTGCAGGAAATAGTCGGGGACGCGGCTCTCATCAAAACGGTAGAAGGCCAGCTTTGATCCGTCGGGAGACCACCACATTGCCGTATTCTGGTTGAGCTCCTCGCCGTAGACCCAGCTGGCGGTGCCATACTTGATTCGCGCTTTCTCGCTGCCATCGGACGTGATCGCGACCTCACCACTGCCATCGGCGTTGCTCAGCCAGATGTTGCGGTTGCGGTAAAATGCCTTGCGCCGGCCATCAGGCGAGACTGCCGAGTCGAACTGTCGCCCACGCTCCGGCCCTCCGCGCCGGCTGCCCATCTGACCGGCTATCGGGCCGGTAACCGAGGGGGCCGGTTCGGTGGCGCGTGTTGCCAGGTTATAACGATATCCCTTGCCATCACGGAAATATTCGAAGCCGCCATCGACCCACCTCACATTCAGTGAGCCGGGTTTGACCGATCCCGGCAACTGGCCGCTCATCTTCTGGTACTGCTCGTACCCGGGCATCGATTTCAGCCTCTCCTGTGCGTTTACCGGAGACACTGCGGCCAGCAGCAGCAACAGCATTGTCATCGCAAGTACCAGCTTGCCGCCATTCAGATTCAATTTCGTCATCTCTGATTCTCCAAAAGGTTGAAGGGGGGAAGTCAGCCGGGAGTCACGCGGACGCTGCATCGGCTTTGATGATCGGCTTGTGCGGATCGACGAAGATCCACATTATCGAACTGAAGACGAAAATCCCGGCGGTGACATAAAATGGCAAGGACCAGGAATGGAGCCTCTCAACGGCAAAGCCGACGACCACCGGGGCAAGCGCGCCACCGAGATTGCCAATCATATTCATGGTCCCGGTCACGGCGCCGGCGTGACGCCGGCCGACATCGAGACATACCGACCACGCGGCGCTCGTCGTTGTCGTCTGTCCGCAGAGCGCCAGGGCGAGCAGCAGTGCCGCCAGCCGGTTGTTCTCGACGAGGGCCACGGCCACCAGCAGCAGCGCACTGGTCAGATAACCGGCGATCCCGACGCCACATCGCGCCAGTCTGAGGCTGTTACGCCGCGCGAGGCGGTCGGTGATCCATCCGCCGAAGATGTATCCTGGCAGGCTGATCACCCACGGTAGTGAAGAGAGCCAGCGCGTCGTTCCCATCGAGAATCCGCGAGCCTCGATCAGGTAGGTTGGCAGCCAGGTGACGTAAAAGAATATGCCGTAACCGTAGGCGAGGTACATCAGACAGATGAAGGCCATATTGCGGCTGGAGAGCAGTGATCTCCAGGGCAGTCGGTGCGAATATGGCCGGCTCTCCTGTTGCACGGCGAGAATCTCGCGCAACTCGGCCGCTCCCACTCCGGGATGATCCTCGGGGCGATCTCGAAACCACCTCTGCCAAACAATTGCCCAGGCAAGGCCGATCACACCAAGCTCGATGAAGACAGCCCTCCACGGTTGCAGATCGAGCAGCGTGAAGATCAGCGGCGCCGTCAGCGCTGAGCCGGTGGCCAGGCCGAGAAACGAGACGCTCATTGCCCGGCCCTGCTCCCGCTGTCCGAACCAGCCGGAGATCGCTCGCGCGATATTGGGAAAGGCTCCGGCCTCGCCGGCGCCAAAGAGAAAACGGACCAGCAGCAGCGAGCGATAGCCAATTGCCGCAGCCGTCAGGCTGGTCAGCGCCGACCACCAGATGACGATTCGCGTCAGCGCCAGCCGTGCCCCAAAACGATCACCCAGCCAGCCGCTTGGAATCTCGAAGAGTGCGTAGGCGAGCGTGAATGCACTGAAAATGTAGCCTTTCTGCGTCGGGGTGAAGCCGAACTCCCGCGATATCGCCGGCATGGCCGCCGAGATCGCCAGACGATCGAGATAGGTGATCACCGTCAGCGAGAAGATCAGCCAGAGCAGATGCTGCCTGGCGCGCGTCGGTGTGGCTTCGTTGCTGTTCAAGGACTTGTCTTCCTGGTTATCTGTTCATTACCTGACATCGAAGACCGGCACCTCGCTGAGCAGTACCTGCCCGCTGGCGCGACTGACAACATAGACGGCGCGTCCGGAGTAGTCCTTGCCCTCGATTCTGATCTTCAGGGTGACATCCACCGCCACGCGGTTGCCATCCCACTCCTCGGCGCGCAAGGGCTCGGTAGTCCAGGTCGATGGCTTGCGCACTACCAGTGACTGCGCGAAGCGGCGCAGATTACCAATCTCGACGAAAGTGTTGACCGTCCCTGAGTTGCCCTGCAAAATCGCCCCGTCGAACTTCTGAAGGAAGGCTCTGACATCTTCCGGGATCCTGATCTTTCCGGCCGCCTGTTCCGCTTTGAGGGCTCCATCACGCGCGGCAACTGTCGAGGCAGCATCGAGATCGGCAGCGGATGACTTCTGGAAGAAGAGGATTGCCTCCGCCGGTTTACCCTGCTGCATCGTAATCTCGCCGAGGCCCTGGTTGGCCCAGCCGTAGGCAAGGATCGGCAGCGGCTCAGCAGTGAGCACCTCGTTGAAGATCGTTCCCGCCTCCGCTCCCTTGTTTTGTGCCACGAGAATCCGCCCGAGCAGCGAACGCAGCGTCGTCGCACGGGGATTCTGCTTTACTCCCTCACGTGCTCTGGCCTCCGCCGTTGCCAGATCGCCGCGACTGAAGGCCAGATTGGCCTGACCGAAATACTCTGACTCTGATGGGCGACGCGGAAAGACATCGTTAGCATAATCAATCTGCAAATAGAGGTTTTCCGGATCGGCCTCGATCGAGACCAGTTTGGCGCTGGTGGCAAAAGTGACCGAGCCGTATTCGCTGGCTTTGACCAGTGCTTTCTGGCGCAGCTTCTCGCCGGTCTCCGTTGTTGCCACGACATCGATCGTCATGTCACCTGAGCCGAAATTGGTGACGGTTGACTCCCACCCGTTCGCTGCCGGCTGCGGCTGACCGATGGCGAAGTCGGGCAGCACCACTGTCTCGACCCAGTTGGTAAAGACCTCACCGATCAGCCGTCGATCGGCCCCGCTGGCGAGCAGGCTGTTCTTCAGACTGACACAGCGTGAAAGATTACAGAGCGGCGAACGCCAATCGGCAAAAGAGAGCACATCAACCCGGTTGCGGCTCAGCGAGGAGCGAATCAGGTTCGCAAAGATCTGCCGACCGGCAATCTGCTCGATCAGTCGCCAGACCATCGCTCCCTTGTTGTAAATACTTGAAGTATAGTTGCGATCAAGCTGGCTCAGTGTCAGCAGTGGAGAATCGCTGCGTGCAATGACAGCATATGCCCGGCGGAAGCTGTCATAGGCCTCACGTTTCTGCTGCTCACCAAAGCGCTCGCCGAGATACTGCGCGACCAGATAGCCGGGAAGCGCATCCCGCAGCATGCCGATGGCACGCCCGCGCAGCAGCACCTGGCCATCGATCCACGATCGTGCCGCACCGTTGGCCAGCAGCTCGATCGTCCCCTGGTCGAGCTTGTCCCGCCTGAAGAGATTGTCGTCGACCGTCACCGTGCCAACTCCGGTGAAGGAGATCTCTCGCCCCTGCGAAAATGAATCAGAGGTCGAGGTCGAAAGCTGCCGCGCCTGCGTTGTCACGACCCGGAAGGGCGCCACCACCGCCACTCCGAAGTAGGCGGCATAGAATTTGAGGATGCGCTCCGCCTCGGCTGCCAGCCGCTGTGCCTGCTGACGGCCGGTCTCGCTCACACCGCGCGGATAGTAGACCTCCACCGGATAGGCATCACTCCCCCCGCTGACAACCTCGTAGTCACCGATGATGAAGAATGGCTGCGTCGCCAGTGACTGCTCAAATGATCCGGCCGATTTGCGGATCCCTGAAGAGACCACCTTCAATCTGGTACCAGCCTCGCCGGCACCCGCCTCGACCGAGATCTTCATTGGTGCCGTATCTGCCCCGTGCTCCGAGTAGGGGGTATGCACCACCGGATACCAGAAGCTGTTGGGCAGAATGAAGCTCTCTGCCCGGGAGACGTGCAGCGCCGAACTCCGGTCTGCCGTCGGCAGCCAATAGACAAATTCGGCCGTGAATTCACGAGCACCAGCAATCGTGCTGCCGATATCGGTCGAGACTCGCAGCAGGTTGTTGCGCACATCGTCCGTCGTTTTTGCCGTTACCACCGCTCCGTCGATCTTCAGCGTCTCGAACTTCGTCTTCGGGTTGAGAAAGAAGCTGAGGCGTGGCTTGTCGGTAGTCGAGAGCAGAATCTTGTCAGCGAGATCCGGCCCCGACAAATTGACCAGCCTCAGTACCGCGGTCACCTCAACCTTCTGCTCCTCGGGATTTACCCGGGCACGCAGATCGTAGTCGCGAATCTCAAACTCCTGAGCCCGGACCATCCCGGTCAGAAGCACGATCAGGCTGAACGTGATGATGGTTATTCTGGTCATGTCTCCTCTGCCACTCTCCATTTGCTGGTCTGACTGGCTGACCGCCGGTCAATTAAATAATAAATCAAAGTCGATATTGTACAGATTGACGCCCAACCAGGAAACAAGCAGCTCGTATCCGCGATGCATAAGTCCCGGAGCAGCGCTTACCCGGCCTTCTCTTTTTCTCCGGCCTCATCACGCAGCCGGTGCTCATACGCCGCTCGGATGAAGCTGGTAAAGAGCGGGTGTGGAGCGAGCGGCTTTGACTTCAGCTCCGGGTGAAACTGGCAGCCGAGAAACCACGGATGATCGGGCAGCTCGACGATCTCAATGAATTTACCGTCGGGCGACTTGCCAGAGAGGAGCAACCCGTTTTCGGCGAGGCGGTCGGCATAGGCAGGATTAAACTCATAGCGGTGGCGATGGCGCTCGGAGATCGCCTCGGAGCCGTATACATCAGCCGCCAGCGAACCGGGTTGGAGGTGGCATTCGTAGGCACCAAGCCGCATCGTGCCGCCAAGATTCTCGACGCCGAGCAGGTCGCGCAATTTGAAGATGACCGGATCCTCGCTCTCCGGCACGAACTCGGTTGAGTCGGCGTGGTCAATTCCGCAGACATTGCGGGCAAACTCGATCGTGGCGCACTGCATCCCGAGACAGATGCCGAGGAACGGCTTCTTCTCACGCCTGGCAAAACCGATTGCCCGGATCATCCCGGGGATCCCGCGCTTCCCGAAGCCTCCCGGCACGAGAACTGCGTCGACATCCCGCAACTGCTCCTCCCAGTGCTCGTCGGTCAGCAGCCCCTCGCTCTCGATCCAGCGAAAGTTGACCTTGAGACTGTTGGCGAGCCCCCCGTGGATCAGCGCCTCGTTGAGGCTCTTGTAGGAGTCCTCAAGCCCGACATACTTCCCGACGATGCCGATCGTCACCGCCTCACGCTGATTGTGGAGCCGGTGGTTGAGGCTCATCCATTGGCGCATGTCGGTCTCACCAAGTGGCAGCCTCAACATCTCGACGATCAGTTGATCAAGCCCCTCGCGATTGAAGAATAACGGAACCTGGTAAACCGATTTCGCATCCGGTGCCGTCACAACCGCTTCAGGAGCGAGGTTACAGAAGAGGGCAATCTTGCCCTTGATCTCGGCCGGGATCTCACGATCACAGCGGCAGATGAGGATGTCCGGGCGAATGCCGATCGATTGCAGCTCCTTGACCGAATGCTGCGTCGGCTTGGTCTTCAACTCACCCGAGGCCGCAAGATATGGAACCAGCGTCAGGTGAACAAAGATTGCGTTGTGGGCGCCGACCTCATTGCCCATCTGGCGAATCGCTTCGAGGAAGGGAAGCGATTCGATATCGCCTACCGT
>CAIKMY010000197.1 GCA_903828635.1 uncultured Acidobacteriota bacterium | reverse complement strand
GCGGCGGGCGAATTGCAGAAACGGGTTATGATCCAGCGAACCGGTCTCTCCCAGGGGCGTCAGACGCTGACCCAGGTAGTGATTGAGGATGTGGCGCAGAAGCAGATACTTTTGATGGAGTCGCGAAAGATCGAGTTTGATCGCGGTCTGGATGACTCGCTCTTTACTGAGGAGCGGCTGAAGAGTACCGTCAGTGCGGCTGCCAAAAAAATCGATTCACAGAAGGGCGCCAAATGATTGGACGTGTCGTCTCCTTTCCGCGAGGGATCGTACTGCTGACGATTGGCATTTCGCTCCTTGCCGCGGCGGGGTTACGGCGCGGGCTGACTCTCGATGCGTCGCCGCAGAGCTTCATCGAAAACGGCGGTCAGGCTCTCGACGATTTCCGGTCAGCGGCAAAAATCTTCGGGCCCGACGATTATCTGATCGCCACCGTCACTGCTGATGACATCTTTCGCACGGAGAATCTTGAACGACTGCGGAGGTTGCAACAGCAGATCAGCGCGATCGATGGTGTCGGCGAGGTGCTCAGCCTCGCCAACGTTCCCTATGCCCGCAGCCTTCCCGATGGAGCTTCGCTGGAAATGCTGCTACCCTCGCAGTTGAGCGATGCGGCAAGGGTGGCTGAGGCGCGAGCTGCGGGAACGAGTGACCGCCTCTATGAAGGCAACGTCATCTCGCGCGACGGGCGCACGGCGGCGATCAATATTCTTTTCGAGGCGAGCCTGCCGACCCCACAGCGGCATATTGCTGTTCGCCAAATCTATGATCTGGTGCGTAATGCCGGCTTTGAAAGGAGTTTCTTTGCCGGTGACCCGTTCACTCAGTGGCGAGCGGTTGAGGCAATACGCCGTGATCTTCGCACTTTTCTGCCGCTGACTCTGCTGCTGATTGCCGCTTTGCTCTGGTTGAGCTTTCGCTCGCTGGCTGCGGTTCTGATGCCGCTCCTGACGATCGGCATTGGCCTGCTCTGGCTCCTTGGTCTGATGGGGTGGCTCCAGGCCCACTTCACGATTCTCGCTTTGATGCTGCCGACGCTGATGCTGGCGATCGGCTGCTCCTACATGATTCACGTCGTCAATCAGATTGGTCTGACGGCGGAGGCGCGTGGCGACGGGGCCGATCGGCTTGAGGTCATCGTCGAGGCCACTCAGTTCATCGCCCTGCCAGTAATAGTCTCGGCCCTGACGATCATGGCCGGATTCCTCTCCCTCTCCTTCACGAAGATTCCCTCGGTTCGCGCGACATCGATCCATGCTGCGGCCGGTGCCGGCATCACCATGCTGCTCTCTCTCACCTTTCTGCCGGCGATGCTTGCCCTCTTTCCGGGCAGTGCCCGGCGCGCCATCTCCTTTCGTAGTGGCATGACCGGGAGAATCGTCGGGTTGCTGGTCGATGTTGGCAACTGGGCAACCACCCGTCAGCCCTTGCTGTATGTCGCGACCGGGTTGGTCGTCCTCCTCAGCCTGCTCGGGATGCATCGGATCAGGATCGATATTGACTTCTTCAACTTCTTCAAGCCGGGTTCAGAGACGAGCATTGGGCTGTCGGAGATCAATCGACGACTCTCCGGCGCCGTCACCTTCAATCTGATTATCGACGGGCAAGGCCCGGAGGCGATCGTCGCCCCGGATGTTCTGCGGCGAATGGCCGAGCTGCAGCGAAGCATCGAATCGTACCGTGATCCTGATGGTCGGGGAATCGATCGCACTCTCTCGGTAGCCGATTTCCTGAGTCATGCCAATCGGGCTTTTAATGGGGGCACGAATGGAGTTACGAGTATCCCGGAGGATCGGGCAGTGGTCGAGGAACTGCTTGCTGATCGCGAGCAGCTCCGCAGCTTTCTCTCGTCTGATGGGCGAGTCGCACGGCTGCTGATCCGCTCAAACCTCTCGGGTTCACAGTCGATGGATCAGGCGATCACCGAGATGGAGCGGCGCGGACGCGAGGCCTTCCCCGACTTTCGTGTCTACACCACCGGCACCCTTGTCCTGCTCAATCAGACCTCTGACCGGATTGCCGGTGAGCAGCGGCTGAGCGTAACAATCGCTCTGGCGACCATCTTCGTCATGCTTTCGATTCTCTTTCGCTCGATGCGCGTCGGGTTGACGGCGCTCGTGCCCAACCTCATCCCCATCCTCTTCTTCTTTGGCTTCATGGGCTGGATGGGCATCCCGCTCAATCTGACGACCAGTCTCGTCGCCAGCGTTGTTCTTGGCCTCGCCGTCGATAATGCTGTGCAGTTTATCGTCCGTTTTCGCCGATTGCAGCAACTCGAAAACGCGGATGCCGACCTTCGAGCCACAATCATCGAGAGCATGCGCCTTTCCGGACGGCCAATCATTTACGCCAACGTCGCTCTCGCCGCGACCTTTGCCATCTTTTCCGTCTCGACCTTCGAGCCGATCAGTTCCTTCGGGCTGCTCTCCGCCGTCACCATCCTCGGCTGCCTGCTCGAAGATCTGGTGCTCCTGCCGGCACGCCTGACTTCCCCGGTCTTCAAAGCTCACTGAGTTTCACTGACTTCAGCCGGCAACGATCTCCCAGGCGGTCTTATCGCGCAGCAGCGTCGACAAGAGCATCGTATGCAGCCCGTGACCCGAGCGCGACGCACGGATATGTCCGAGCATCGGTATGCCGCAGAGCGCGAGGTCACCGATGATATCGAGGATCTTGTGGCGGACAAACTCGTCGGGGAAGCGCAACGGTTCGGGATTGAGAATCGCGTCGGGTGTCAGCGCAATCGCGTTGTCGAGTGAGCCGCCCCGCGCAAGGCCGTTTTGCCGCAGCAACTCCAGCTCGTGGACGAAGCCGAATGTTCGCGCTGGTGCAATCTCGCGGCAGTAGATCTCCCTCTCCGTCACGATCTCAAACTGCTGCTGACCGATGCACGGATGGTCAAAATCGATCTGACAACTGATCCTGAACTCTGATGCCGGTTCGATTGACATCGTCCGGTTCTTTTCGCTCACTTCGATCTTTCGCAATACCCGCAACTGATTACGCGGCTCACCGAGTTCAATGATGCCGGCATCACTGATCATCTCCACCCACTGTCGACTGCTTCCGTCAAGAATCGGTACCTCAAGCGAATCAACCTCGACAATCGCGTTGTCGATTCCGCATCCGTAGAGTGCTGAGAGCAGATGCTCGACTGTCGAAATCATCACCCCCGACTTCATCAGTGTTGTCGCGTAGCTGACATGGGTTACGTTCTGTGGCCTCGCCGGAATTTCGAAGGAGTCAAGGTCGGTACGCCGAAAAACGTAGCCCGTCCAGGCTGGTGCCGGCGCAACCCGCACCGTGACCGATGCGTTTGAATGGAGCCCCACACCGGAGATCTCAAAGCTACTCGCAACTGTCGTCTGTCTTCTCACTCCGATGGCTCTCCCGTTCTGTAATTGTCAGCTCTGATGATAAACAGGATCTCCGCCCCTGAAGGTTTCATCGGCCGGGGCGATATCCGGCATCCCAACCCGCTGTTTGTAAGTCCTGGTAAAAACTGGATGTAACGCAATTCGCGGGCCGAGACGCGGATTGCCAGACAGGCAATGGCTAAAGGTAGCAATTGCAAGCAGTTGAGCGGTCTGTTCACGCCATTGTGCTATGTGCTTCGGTCGCTCCGTGGCAACAGTTGGCGAGGTTCTTTGTTGCTAAAATGAGAATTGAGAGTGCAGGGTGACAGCCGAAAATACAATCGCCCCGGCCAGCTTCATGATGAGCACTCGTTTGGGAGCGATTATCACCGGGCTGCCCGGGGCGGAATGTCGGTTAAAGGCGGTGGGTGCCAGGTACTACTCGACTACCCGACGGAATTTCTTCCTGTTACGCTTGCGAGCCAGCGCCGATTTCAAACGATGCTTCTCTCCGGGTGGAACGTAGAAGGCATGACGCTTAACTTCGCGAATGATGTCTTCCTGCTGTACCTTGCGTTTGAAACGTCGCAGCGCGCTTTCGAGGGATTCGTTATCCCCAAGGCGAATCTCTGCCAAAATATCTTCACCTGCCTTTCAACTCTTCAAGTCAAATGACGTAAGCTGACAGAATACTCCCTCACAGGGGGTGATTGTCAAATATAATCAGGCAATCTCTCGCGACGATGGATTATCGACAACCGCGATGAGCAGAACCGGGCGAGGTGTTGGTGCTGCCAGATGGTGCGTCGCCGTCAGAATGTCACAATTGACAGATATTTTTATTGAGTGTATAAGACCTGATTTGCAGCAGGTACTGGCAAGTGAAGCAGTAGAGCGGCTTGTAGTTCATCGAACCGGGGTTGAGGTGAGTCGGTTCGGAGAACCTCCCGTAACGAAACGAGGCAAGGCATAGCTGATCAATGAGAATACTGATTATCGGATCGGGTGGGCGCGAGCACGCGCTGGCGTGGGTCTTGAGGCAGGAGAGTGAAGCGGCAGAGATTTATTCGTTAACGAGCAATGCCGGGATCAGGAGTCTGACTCATCCGGTCTCGCTCCCGGATGAGAGGCCGGAGACGATTGCCGCGTTTGCCGCAGAGAAGGGGATCGAGCTTGCGGTGATCGGACCGGAGCAACCGCTGGTTGCCGGGCTTGGTGACCGGCTGATAGAGCGGGGGATCCCGGTCTTCGGTCCCTCAGCGGCAGCGGCGCGGCTGGAGGGAAGCAAGGTTTTCGCCAAGGATTTCATGGCGCGACACTCCATTCCGACAGCGGCGTCATCAACCGTGGCAACAGCTGCCGCGGCGCGAGAGGTGATCGCTTCCGGCCACTTCAGCTATCCGGTAGTCATCAAGGCCGAGGGCCTGGCGGCGGGCAAGGGTGTGATCATTGCCGCCAATCGGGCCGAGGCTGACATTGCGATTGACGATCTGATGGTCACTCGCCGCCTTGGAGATGCTGGTCAGCGACTGGTGATCGAGGAATTTCTGGAGGGCCGCGAACTCTCCTATCTCGTCTTCAGCGATGGTGAGAGGTATTTGCCAATGCCGGTCGCACAGGATCACAAGCGGGCGTATGATGGCGACGAGGGGCCGAATACCGGCGGAATGGGGGCCTATTCGACCGATGGCCTGCTTGAGCCGGTGCTTGAGCGCGAGATCGCCAGTCGCATCGTCGAGCCAACACTTGCCGGTGCGCGCGCCGAGGGATTCCCCTTCCGCGGAGTACTCTACTGCGGGTTGATGCTCACCCCTGCCGGACCGAAGCTTCTCGAATACAATGTGCGCTTTGGTGACCCGGAAACACAGGCAATCCTTCGCCGCCTCGACAGCAGCTTCTCTCAACTCGCACTTGCTGTTGCCACCGGAGACCTTTCATCCGTCTCACCCCGGTGGAGCACCGACGCCTCGATCTGCATCGTTCTCGCCTCAGGTGGCTATCCGGGAGACTATCAGACCGGAAAGAAGATCTCCGGCATCGAAGATGCCGAGTCGATCCCGGGCAGTGTCGTCTTTCACGCCGGCACAAAGCAGGCCCCCGATGGTTCAATCGTCACCGCCGGTGGCCGTGTTCTCGGGGTTACTGCGAGAGCTGCATCGCTGGCCACGGCGGTAGATCACGCCTACGAGGCTGTCGAGCGGATCAGCTTCGAAGGCATGCGCTACCGCCGTGATATTGGCCGCTAGCCCTCAGCATCGCCCATTCAGTTGCAGCAGAATCGCCGTCAGCGCCGGCATGTCAGCAGTTCGATTCATCTTCAGCACCGCGGTTGCCTCCTCATAGAGAGTCGCAAGGATGGTGTCGGGGCTGATGATAACCCCATTGCTCAACTGAACCGGCGTGAAGTTCATCCCGTTACATCGCAGTGCGCTCCAGAAGGCATTGAAGACAATTGGTGATCTGGCCCCACCGGGTATCGCAAAGCTCAGTTGCAACGCGACGAACTGCTGATTGAGCTGCTGCATCGCTGTCGGGCCCCCAAGCAGCGCCTGTCTGATCTGTGAGATACTTCGCTGAATGTTTACCGGAGAGCCGTTATTCACTCCACCAATAATGATCGAACCCATCGGCAGCTTTGACAGATTGCTGACATAGTAGCTCGGAGTCCGATGGCAGAGTGTGTCGCATTTGACCGGCATCGTTCCCGATGGGGGATTCGGTGTTGGCGTCGGTGTCGGTGTCGGCGTCGGCGTCGGTGTCGGTGTCGGAGTTGGCGTCGGCGTTGGTGTTGGTGTTGGCGTTGGTGTTGGCGTTGGTGTCGGCGTTGGCGTTGGAGTCGGTGGCGGAGCCGGGATAGCGCTGCAGGCAGGGCAGGCAAAGTTACAGATCCTGCCGGTGGGGAAGGTTCCCTCGGTTGAGCAGTTGATCGATATCCCGCTCCTCTCTTCTCCCATTCGTTTGACGATCATACCGCTGGGGATAAACGATGTTGAGCCGGATCCGCTGACACGCTTGATCTCAACCCCAAACTGGTAGCAGCCATTGAGCTGGGAGAAGGCGTCCATCGCAAAGATGAGATTCATCGGGAGCGAGCGGTTTCCGGCATTGCCAGCCGGGATCGGCATCGGGATATAGCTGCCGACACCGTGCGGACCGTTGAGATTCCAGTAGAGTGAGGCGTAGGTGTTGAGCTGATTGACCATCAGCCCACCGCTCTGAACTGTGAACATTGCCACCGGGATCGTTGTGCTTCCCGTCGGATTGGCGAGGAAGATCCGGATCATGTCGCCTTCAGTATTCCCCCTGGTTGCCAGGTAAAAGTAGAGATCCCAGAAATTCTCGGTGCAGGAAAGGGCACGCACGGTCGTTCCCGCGAGACTGGCCGTCAACCCGCTGGCTGGTGCGCCGCGAAACTCCGGGGCCAACCCATAGTTTGCCTCATTGAGGGTGAAGATACTCGCCCCCTGATTGCCCGAGACCACCGTGAAGTTGATATTTTCGTTGAGGAGAAAGATGGCATCGTTGCCATGCACCTCACCACGAGAGATCATCGGAGCGAAGAATTGCAGGCAACCGGGATCGGCCGCTTCGACCTTCGCACTGACTGTCAGGCCGCCGGAAATTGTTGGCGTCATGCACTGGTAGGCGCCAAGATAGGGGGATTCACCATCCGGCAGAATGCGGCCACGCTGCGGATCATTGAAGAAGCCACCCTTTGCCAGCGGCAGCGTCACCCCGCCAATGGTGATTCGTCCATCGGCGACATACGATTGCCTGAATTCACTGACCGTTCCACAGACTTTCGGTTCGCTGCTGCCGCCGGCAATCGGGCCGGAAATGGAAAATATCTGCCCGTTGACATCAAATCTTGCCCGCAGGCACTGGCTCGCTCCACGAGATACCCCGCTGACCGTTGCACCAGCGGCGATCGTGAAGTTCATCCCCCCGATAGTCATTGTTCCCGGAGACGATGCTCCCGGGGCGCTGTAACCCGCGACCACACCGCAGATGGTTCCCTCCGTAGTCGCGTTCGCGCGGATTACTGCCGGTGATGATATTCGTCCGCTCTCGGTCAGCCTCGCGCTGAGGCACATGCCACTGCCGATCGTGATCCCCATCTCACCCGTGATCGCCGTGTAGGGGTCGATCGAGAGTGTTGACGAACCGATCGAAATTGCTCCCTGCCCCTGTCTCGCCGATCTGAAACTATTGACAGTTCCACAGATGTTGACCGTCGAGCCGCCCACTGATACCGGCGCAACGATCTGTCCACCCCCGTTGAGCGAAGCGTTAAGGCAGATGCTGACGATTTGCCCACTGCGCAGCAGTGCATCTCCAACTACTGCTGTGCCGGCCGCAATCGTGTAGGTCGTACTGTCAATCAGGATCTCTCCCGCTGAGCTCGCCGTCGGCGCCACATATCTTTTGACACTGCCACAGAGCGTCGCACTCGTCGTCGCCGTCACTGTCCGGTTGGTCAGTATGCTGCCACCGATGATCGACGCCGCCAGGGCAAGCGCAATCATTGAGAATTTCAACCTCATTCTCATCCGTTAATCTCCTCGAATTCAATAAGGGGTTATCTGGTACCTGAATGAACAGCGGGGATCGCAACCTTGCCTGATTATGTCGGCTCCTGCCCGTCATGGAAATCAGGATCTGTCTGACAAGAAAGCGATACGTCTGCGGGGACGAACTGCAACAGTCTACGTGTTTTTTGTCATCTCGTCCAGAAGTTTAATGTCGAGTCCCCGGTGGCTCCTGACCCGACCTTAAAGCGCTCACGTCAACAAAAGGCCCGGAGGCTTCACAGTCTCCGGGCCTTTTGTCGATTGATTCGTCAGGACTTTACCTGATCAGGCTGACGAAGATGGCAATGGCAATCGCCAGCCCGACCGTCAGCGCGAATGACCCAAACCAGAGGGAGAGCCGACGTGCGTGCACAGTCGGCGGATCGGTGAGAATCTCTTCGAGGCGCCCCTCACGAACCAGTCTTTCATACTCGGCCGGCCGCTCTTCAATGAACTTCGCCAGCGGCATCTTGCCCGTGAAGATCACCGTGTCCATCGGGAAGTTCTCCGGTCGCAGGTGATTGTGAAAGAAGTGGAAAGTGAAGATGAAGCCGACCGCGAGCAATGCCTCCTCGCCATGGACGATCATCGCGATATTGAGAATCGACCCCGGCAGCAGCCTGGTGAAGATCCAGGGGAACCAGAGGACGAGGCCGGAGAGTCCGATTACCGGTACTCCCCAGAAGACGGCGTAATAGTCGAACTTCTCCCAGTAGGTCCAGCGGTCAAATTTTGGCCGCGGCCCAAGGTAGAGGAACCATTTGAGATTGCGCCAAAGGTCGAGAAAATCCTGCCAGCGGATGGCGATCGAATCGGGGCCGAAGAGCGTTGCCCTGGTCAGTCTGATGCCGGAGCGCCGGGCAAGATACCAGAGATGATAACCGGCATAGCCGAAAGTGACGACCGCCCAGACACGATGGAAGAAGCGCGAGACCTCGACTCCGCCAACCAGCGAGGTGAAGAAGCCTCCCCACCCGGTCTGGCTGAAATGGAGCGGAATGCCGGTAAAGGCCAGCCCGAGGAAGCTGAGAACGATGACAATATGCGTCAGCCGGTGTGGGGTGACGAACCTGATGACATAGGGCCCCTCCGTCGAGGGGCGCTGCTCTTCACGCCGGAGCCAGCCGACCACTGAACGCTGAAACCAGAGGATCGTGTGCAGTCCGAAAAAGCTGAAGACACCGAGCAGCAGCCACTTCATAAACTGGTAGACGTAAAAGACCGCCGCTCCCTCCTCCTTCTTCTCAGGCATCGGGTGCGGATTGAAACTGACAATCCTTGCCGTTACCTGGCTGTGGCACTTCGCGCAGGTGGAGACGACATTGGTTGTGGAGACCGTCGAGTGCGGATCCGCAGCGGGGAGGTTGAGATGCGCCGTGTGGCAGTCGGCGCACTTGGCCGCGACCATCATCCCCAGGCTGGTTGCCTTGCCGTGGAACGTCTGCTGGTAGGTTTTAATCTGATCGACGTGACAGTTGCCACACTGGTCGAGAATCTGCTTCTGTACGCCGGCGTGGGTTGGCGACTGAATATCGTGTGAGTTGTGGCAGGTGGCACAGTTGGGGGCTCGCGGATCACCCGATCTCCAGAGCCTGCCGTGGGTGCTCTTCTCGAAGTCATTCAGGATGCCAAGGTGGCACTTGCTGCACATCGATGGCAGATTGGCGCTGGCCGTCATCGCCGCCGGATCGCTCTTCGCTCTGACGCCGTGAGCCCCGTGGCAGTCACTGCAGGTGGCTGAGATGCTCAACCCGCTGTCAAACATCCCCTTGCCGTGCGCACTTCCGCGATAACTCTGAATGATGTGCGCTGCCGCCAGCCCGTACTTCCTGATCTTCTCCGGATTGGTATGGCACTCCGCACACGTCTCGGCGATCTTGAAACGATTGACCCGCGAACGCGAGTCTTCAGCGCGGAATATGTCATGAGACCCGTGGCAATCTGCGCAGCCTGCCGCCGGCTGCCCGTTGACTCGTGCTGACGCATGGATGCTCGTCCGGTGCTCCTGACTGACTGCCTCGTGACAACTGGCGCAAGAGACACGCTGTGGCGCCGGATCGTGCGGGTACTCGCGAATGTCGGTATGGCACGAGGTACAGTCGAGTGAGCCATGCACCGAGGCAGTAAAGGGCTCTTCATTGACGAAGACGCTGACACTCTTCCCGTCAACCTCCTTTGTCAGTTCGGAGTTGCTGTGACAGGCAAGACAGTCGGTGTTGCTCATCCCGGGTGCCGCCGTCGCCCTCTTCTTCCCGCCAGTCTGCGCACGACCGCGAAGTCCGACCAGAGAGATCCCGGCGATCACCACCAAACTGCAAAGGACGACCTTCAATAATCTGATATTCATATCGGTGTGCAGGAGAGACTCCGTGCCGACGACCCTGCCAGCCGCCGGCGCGGAGATCGGTTATCGCCGGATTTCACTACTTTCCAGCAAGCGTGCGAATGTACCCCACCAGTTGCTTGCAGGTGTCGGCACCAAGTGCCTTCTCATAGCCCGGCATCTTACCACCGCCACTGCCCTTGGCGATGATCTGCAGCAACTTGTCGTCCGAAAGTGACTGAACCTCTTTCGAGCCGAGAGCCCGCATCGGGTTCTTCTTCCCGTATGGTGTGTTGCCCGCCCCGTCGACTCCATGGCAGACGGCGCATTTCTGATTGTAGGTGCTCTTGATATCCTGCATTGCACTCGCCGTCAGCGCTATCGGCGCCGTCAACAGTAATCCCAGCCCAAGTGCCAAACCAGCAATCATCAGTTTTCCAAATCCGATTTTCATCTGTCTTTTATCCCCTTTCCTGTCGTTCAATCTTCTCCGTTACCAGTTGCCTAAAAGGTGAGGCGCAGGCTGCTGGTCAGGATATTTGAACGATAGTCCTGAAATGAGAAGAGTTTCTCGTTGTAGCTGTAGTGCCGGTAACCAAGATTCCCGGTCAGCCGGTTGTTGAAGCGATAGGCCAGTCGCGCCTCGGGATTGTGACGCCGCAGCGGATAGGCGTTGACCAGATCATTGAGACCAGGCGATACCGCCGGCGCTCCCCGATCCATGATGTAATAGTAGTAGATCATCAAATCCAGTCGATCGGTAACGCTCAATCTGGAATTGAAGAAGACTGAGTTCATCCGCGAGTAGTAGAGTGATTTCCCGGTTCTCAGCTGATTGCCCGCAACGAAGTAGGCAAGGTTGGCCGTTGAGTAGAGATGGTGGTAATCATAGCCCGCATCGAAGTAGAGTCTCGTCGATGGCTCATAACTCGATGAGATGGTCACACTCCGTGAGTTCGATTCGTTCTGCACCTGCGGCGTCGGATTGAGACGATTGAGCGACGTGAATGAACCGGTCAGCGACAGTGTGTCGGTCGCCCGGATCTGCGCGCGGGCACGCAGCCTCGTGTATTCGAGGGGGTTGATCCGCACGAAGGAGTTATTGTTCTGACCGCGATCGACATCGAAGATCAGGCTTGCGCGATCCACCGGTCGAAATCTGATACCGCCGACAAAAGAATTGGTCCTCACCGACTCCTCCTCTGACCCGATGACATTGGTCACCGCTGTCGAAGTCGATGTCCGCGAAATAAAGGTCCCGTCGAGTGTCACCTCGCGACGCTGGGTTCGCCAGCCGGCATGTGCCGAGAACCTCTTCCCGTAATTGGCGTTGAAATCGAGAATGTTCTGATAAGATTTGAGGCTGGTCAGGCGGCTGCCGAAAGTCGCCGTGATGATCGTCGATTGCACACCGCTGGTCGCACGTTGCAGGCTCGTCTGCAACGTGTTGGTGTCACCCTCGATGCGCCACGAGGTATAGTTCAGGGTGTTGGTCAACGTGAAGTGCTTGCTGAGATCGACGCTCACCCCGGCATCGACGATGTTACCCGGTCGCTCAATCGTCCCGTCTCCCGTCAGCACCCGGTTGAGAATCGTCGCGCTGTTACTTGCTGTTCCCTGCGTTGTCTCAAGATATGGTGCCCGCATCCGCTCATC
>CAIKMY010000196.1 GCA_903828635.1 uncultured Acidobacteriota bacterium | reverse complement strand
TGCCCCGGGTGCCAGCCCCAGTGGCGAACTGACCTGCCACCCCGATGGCGGCTCGATCTTCAGACGATGCGGTCGATCTTTCGCCCCCGGCACGTACATAAATATCGTCGCACCGTTGAAATAGGCATGCTCTCCATCAAGATGGCTCGTTTGTGTCGCCAACTCATTGGCATATACCCGATAGCTGATCTCAACCGTCCGCGGAGTTCCTGCCGTCGCTCCCGTCTCCACCCGCCAGGTCGCCTTCTCCGTCTTCTCCCACTTCGCTCCACCCGCACTGAAATCCTGCACGTGACGCGCATATTCCCGCTGCAAATATGAGCCCGGTGTCCACGTCGGCAGGCAAAGCTCGAGCGTTGGCGTCCTCACTCCGCCAATCGTCATCCTGACCTCGTAAAGATGCGTCTGCGGTTGCGGAAATGACAGCCGATAGCCGATCTCCAGCCCCTGCGCCATTACCCCGCCGCCAGTCATCGTCATCAGCAGCAGTACCCCTGACAGCCAGCCTCTCACTTTTGTCTTCATTCGCGGAATCTCTCCAATATGTTGTTGTCCCGTATTGTTGTCGTTTATAGTTATCGCTACTCGTCTGATGCGAAGCCACGAAAAGATAGCACGAACCACCGACTTGCGCACGGCTTACGTACGGCTGGCGCATGGGAAGATGCTATTTTGCCGACTCCTTTCAATCGGTTGATCATCTGTGATATTTTATCGTTGTATGCGAGATCGTCGGCCACGTGTGCATTCAGCAATTACACCTGAGCAGGTTCTGGCGGGATACCAGTCCGGATACTATCCGATGGCCCGTGGTCGCAAGGGGGGCATCAGCTGGTTCATGACTGAGCCGCGGACGATCCTGCCGCTGGATGAGCGCTTCGTCGTTCGCCGTTCACTGCGCAAGACAATGCGCAGGGCAGAATGGGAGATCCGCATCGACTCTGAATTTCCGACAGTGATCCGTGCCTGCGCACGTCACGGCGAAGTTCCCGACGAAGAGGTCTGGCTCAGCGATGAGATGATCGCCATTTACACCGAGCTTCATCGTCGCGGCCTTGCCCATTCGGTCGAAGTCTGGAGCGATAATCGGCTCGTCGGCGGTCTTTACGGTGTGGCACTGCGCTCCGCCTTTTTTGGAGAATCGATGTTCAGTCGCGTCTCTTCCGCCTCGCAGGTGGCGCTGGTGGCTCTCGTCGAGAGACTCCGCGCTCGCGGTTACTGCCTGCTCGACGTTCAGATGCGTACCTCGCATATCGATCTCTTCGGTGCCATCGATATGCCACATTCGCAGTATTTACAGCTGCTGGCCAAGGCAATGGCTCGCAGTTGTTCTTTTGTCGACTGAAGCTGTTTAACTGAATCCTGTTTCACCGATTCCAGCGCTTTAACCGCTTTTACCAGAGGAGTGAGTCATGCAGAATGAAAGATATATCCGCGATCGTGTTGGCTACACGGCCGATCAGTTGCAGGCCGATCTGGGGGGGATGAAGGGCATGGTCCTGGCAGTCTTCGCCGGGCTGATCCTCATGTTTATCGGCTTTCGGGCTCTGCCGGCGGAGAACACGCCGCTGGCGGCCAAGGTGATGTGCCTGCTCAGTATGACAATCGCCACCGCCGCCGCAGGAGCCTATGCCGGCCGCCGCCTCCAGGGGTGGCTGCCGATGATCGGGCTGCTGGTAGTTTCGATCATTGGAATGTTTGTTGTGCGGGCGGCAGGTGATGGCTACCTTGCCACCGCACTGCTGACCGGATGGGGCTTCATTAACGGGATGATGCTTGGCCCGCTCGTCGGCTTTGCCGTTGCCGAGGAGGGGCCCGGCATCGTGCTGCAGTCGCTGACCGGGACGACCGCCGTCATGCTGCTGACCGGGGTCATCGCCATCACCACCGGCATCGATTTCAGTGGCCTCGCGCCGATTTTGCTCATTGGTCTCATCGGCCTCCTGATCGTTAGCCTTGCGCGAATCTTCATCCGCTTCACCCGCACGGTCAACCTCGTCTACTCGGCGATCGGGATGCTCGTCTTCTCGGGATTCTTTCTCTACCACTTCTTTCGCATGAGCCGCAGTGAGAATACCTGGGACAGGGCCATCGACCTGACGATCAGTCTCTACCTGACCTTCGCCAATTTCTTTACCTATCTTTTGCAGTTCCTGCTCTCCTCAAAGCGACGCTGACCAGCGGAGAGTGGCTGTTGCAAATCGAGCCGCCGGCGGAGATCACTGCGTCTCCACCCGCGGCTCGATCTGTTTGGTGCACCGACCCTTTACTCACCAACTCTTCACTCGCCAAAAAGACTCCCGAGTCCGCTGCCGCCACTTGTTGACTGGGTCGGGAAGAAGGGTTTGAGGATACCGGCAAAGGCGGCAAGATTACGGGTCTGAATAAGCAGTTCACCGGGGCCGGCAAATTCGGCGACGATGCCTTCGCCGCTGACGAGGCTGCGGAACCAGCCGGCTGCAGATGCCTTGCGCAGCTCGTAGGGCATATGTCCCTCCCAGGCGACAAGATGGCCGGTATCGACGATATAGCGCTCACCGGGCGCAAGTCTTCGGCGATGGATCGCACCGAATGACGAGACCAGCAGCAGTCCGCTGCCCTGAACCTGCAGGACGAAGAGCCCCTCTCCGCCGAAGAATGTCCGCGCTCCACCCCAGCGAGTATCGGTCTGCAGACTCATATCGCCGGCAAGCCAAGAACTCGACTGGACGAAGAAGTGCTGGTTGCTCATCTCGATCGCCGCAATATCTCCGGGAGTCGCCGGAGCCAGCGTTACTTCCCCCGCCGTCTGCCGTGCCGTGAAGGTTGAGATGAAGGCTGATTCGCCGCCAACCGCCCTCTTCAGCGCTCCCATCAGCCCGCCCTTCATCTGTGACTGAAGCTCGACGTTGCCCGACATCGAGACCATGGCCCCGGCTTCCGCCTGGATCGATTGCTCTGCCTGCAGCTTCAGCACTGCCAGTGAGAAGGCCGATCCATGAAGAATTTCATATGTATAGCCACGACCTGATCCGCGACCGTCCTCATCGATGCGAATGCCCGTCGACCCCAATCCGTATCCCGTTGTCTGTGAGCTGACCTCACTGCCGCAACCACTGCAAAACCTTGCTCCCGAGGGAAGAGTTGTTGAGCATCTCTGGCAAATCATGTTACTGGTTCTCCTTGGTTTGTTGTTGGTGGGGGGGGGGGTATTATGGACTATGGACCGTATGGACTATGGACTATGGACTATATGGACCGTATGGACAACATGGACAATGGACAACAGTCT
>CAIKMY010000195.1 GCA_903828635.1 uncultured Acidobacteriota bacterium | reverse complement strand
GTGTCCAACTCATCGATGTCATCGACCTTTCCCCCCACCAGCCGGCTTTCCGGCCACGGGGACTCTTCCTGAATGGTCCGCGAATGCGGATCTCGATCGGCGTGCGCTGACATCGTCGATAAATTCCCCCGGGCTGTCAAGGTTTTCCCCGGCTAAATCGGCCTCCCGCCGGAATCGTCACGAATCCGGGCCGTGTCCCAATCCTGCGTCTGCCGATTTCGGCTTTTTCTATGATGCCAGCTGTTTCTATTCAGAAGAGCGGCGCAAGCGCTCTGGGGCTTATCTTGTTGCTGCCTCTTGCTTTTCGATGCATGTTGCTTTTACAGTCTCCTGCGGACGGAAGCAGATTTCCGCCCTGATCAATCCGGCTGTTGGCGGCGCCAAACTCTTCTGAACCGGGAGAGCCGGGCAGCAATGGTGCCGCAACAGAGACAATGTACGAGGGAGAGAGATTGGGAGAGAAAAAAAGATGAAGAGAATGATGGCAACCGCTTACGTGCTGAGTCTGCTGACCGTGGCCGCCACAATGACGCCGGCCGCCCATCCCGCCTTTCAGCAATCGACCGTCGTCAATATTCGTATTGCAAGGACGATCAAATCGGTGACCTATCGACCGAACAGCGATCCATCGCCGATCGGCTTCCAGGGGACGGCGCTGCTTCCTCGTGCTGCAGGCAAGGCCTATGTGCAGAACAAGCGAGGTATCACCTACATCGATGGCGAAGTCTCAAAGCTTCAGCCGGCAAGCACCTATGGCGGGCCCTACCTGACGTATGTCCTCTGGGCCATCACCCCTGAGGGCAATGCCAGCAACCTTGGCGAACTAATCGTCAGCGGCGAGAGCGCGAAGATCAAAGCGAGCACCAATCTTCAGTCCTTTGGCCTGATCATCACCGCCGAGCCCTATTTTGCCATTGGCATACCCAGTGAAATTGTCGTCCTCGAAAATGTCATCATCCCGGAGACTCGCGGCAAGATCGAGGCGGTCGATGCCAAGTATGAACTGCTTGAGCGTGGCCGCTACGAGGCCGGTATCTTCGAGCCGATGTCGATTGATCCAAAGGTTCCGCTTGAGCTTTACCAGGCACGGAATGCGGCACGCCTCGGCCAGTGGCTTGGAGTTGACAAGTATGCCACCGAATCGTGGGCCAAGGGTTTGATCGAGCTGAAGAATGCCGAAGGGTTTCAGAGTCGCAAGGAGAACAATCGCAAATCGGTGCAGATGATGGCCCGTGATGCGACGCAGATCTTTGAGGATGCCCGGGTCATCGGCCTCAAGCGTCAGGAGGAGGAGCGGCTGACCAACGAGCGCCGCGCCGCACAGGAGCGCCAGGCACGTGCCCGTGCCGAAGCCGAGGCTGAGGCGCAGCGACGCAAGGAAGAGGAGGAGGCCCGCAAGCGTGCCGAACTCGAGCGTGAAATCGAATCGGCCCGTCGTGAACGGGCCGAGGCCGAGAAGATGAAGGCGGAACTCGCTGCTGCTCAGGAGGCGCAACGGCGGGCCGAGGCTGAAGCCGCTCGTGCCAAAGCCGTCGCTGAACAGGAGACCGCACGCCTCGCCGCAGAGGAGGCTCGCCGTCGTGCCGATGATGCGCGCAAACGTGAGGAAGAGGCACGGAAACGTGAAGAAGAGGCCCGCCAGCGTGCCGATCAGGCCCGGCTCGCTGCCGAGCAGGCCGCCCGCGAAAAGGCCGAACTTCGCGCCCGGCTCCTCCAGCAGTTTAACGCCGTCCTCGAAACTCGTGATTCTGAGCGCGGACTGGTTGTCAATATGGGCGATGTCCTCTTCGATACCGGTCGTTATACCCTTCGCCAGATTGCCCGTGAAAAGCTGGCACGCCTCTCCGGCATTGTCCTCAACTACCCCGGCCTCAAACTCCAGGCTGAGGGCCATACCGACAACGTCGGCGGCGAGGCCTTCAACCTCAAACTCTCCGAACAGCGTGCCAATGCCGTGCGCGAATACCTTCTCTCTCAGGGCATCCCTGCCGACAACCTGACATCAGCCGGCAAGGGATTCTCCATGCCCGTCGCCGATAACAAGACCGCTGCCGGGCGTCAGCAGAACCGTCGCGTCGAACTCATCGTCTCCGGTGAGGTCATCGGCACGAAGATCGGTAACTGACCACTTCAAGCCATACTCCTCTTCATTGACCACAAAAAAGCGCGACCGGACTCCCTGATATCGGGGAGCCCGGTCGCGATCGAAAAGCTCATCGCGAACCGGGCAGCAGCCACGAACCGCGATGAGATATTGAATTCGCCTAGAAGAGGAACTTGAAGCCGAGCTGCCAGAACCTTGGGAAGTTCGACTGCCGGACATTGTTCTTGTTGATCGAGCCGAATTCCGGATCGGTCGGGGTGGTATTATACGCCCGCTCGTCGTACATCGGCGTGTTGGTCAGGTTATAGGCCTCACCACGAAGCTGGAAGCGAAGCCTTTCAGTGATCTTGAAGGTCTTCGAGAAGTTGACATCGAACTGATGGAAGGCCGGACGGCGAACGCGGAAGTCGCGAATGGCCGTCGTCCTCGTGGTATAAGGCTCACGGATGATGAACGACGGTGCAGTGCATCCGGCGGCCGAAGAATAGGCGAGCAGCTCCGGCACCAGCTTGCCCGAAGCGTCACGCTTGTAGGTACCATCGGCATTGCGGCCATACTGGGCAACGCAGGGACGAACCCCCTGAATCCACTCAGTGCCGTTGACGACGCGCTGGCGATCGACCTTCCAGTAGTTTGGATCGACGATATCGACGTTACCCGGCAACTGCCACGGACGACCGGAGTTGTAGATGTACATTCCGGCCATCTGCCAGCCGCCGACAAAGAGGTCGGCAAGCCTGCCGGCACCGCTGAACAATTTACGCCCCTTGCCAAAGGGCAGCTCCCAGACGCCCGACATGGTGAAGCGATGCGGACGATCGGAGAAGGCAAGGCTGCGGTTTTTGACTCGCGCGACATCATCGATGTAGGACGAGGTGCTGTCCTGCTGACCAGGCTGCTGAATCGCCTCCTCGATCGTCTTCGAGAAGGTATAGGTCGTGCTCAGTGAGAGCCCGGACGAGAGCCGCTTGTTGGCAAGAACCTGGACCGAGTTGTACCAGACGCGTCCCTCGTTCAGTTCGAGGGCGGTGATGCCGGCAAACTGCGGGAAGGGGCGCATCAGCTCGTAGCGGCTGAGCGTCGTGTTGGTGAAGCGTCCGCCGCCAAAGCCGGAGACACCGCGGAACGGGTTGGGCAGCAGCTGGTCGCAGACCGCACGATTGCCACCCTTGGTAATATCGCAGGTATCACGGAAGGCGAGGCTTGGCTCGTTGATCCCATTGAACTGCGACTGGGCATCATAGGTCCGGCTGCCAACGTAGCTAACCTCCGCCGCAATGTTCCACGGCAATTGCCGCTGAATCCCGAGCGAAAAGTTATCAACCCTCGGAACGATGAAGCTCGGATTGGAGTAGCTGAAACCAAGACCAAGGAAGGTCTCTAGTCCAAGGCTGCTGCCCGCCGGCCTGAGCACTCCCGTCGGGAATGGATTGGCCAGCGAATTCGGCAGCGGCGTCCGGTTGCTGTCATTCGATGCCACAAACGGCGTCTGAATCGAGAACCCGTTGTTCGGGTATCCCGGCGCACCGACCGGATTGACATAGTAGCGACCGAAGCCGCCACGCAGCACCGTCTTCTGGTTGATCGAGTAGGCAAAGCCAAGACGCGGCTGAATGTTGTTGAGATCGCTCTTGACGGCTGCCTGCCCCTTGGGTGCAAAACCGAGTCCACCCTTGATCTGGGTCAGCCCGTTGATCAGCTGCGCAGTGTTGATGCGCGAGTTGGCCGGATTGACAGTCGTCGTGTCAAACCCGTAATTGAGCCGATCGTAGCGCTCAACCCCCGGCAGGTTGAGATCCCAACGGAAGCCGAGGTTGATCGTCAGCCGCCGCGTCACCTTCCAGTCGTCCTGGACCCACGGAGCATAGTACTTGGCCATGTAGATCGGGAAGACGTTGTTGTCGATATTGCCACCAGTCGGCGCACCGAGGAGCATCGCGGCAATCGCGCTGCCGCTCAGCGGGTCGGAACGATTGAAATCCTTCTGCGTGAAGGTACGATCAAAGGTCAGGCGCATGCCGGCGTTGCCCGCTGCCTGACGCGCATACTGCTGCAGCCGCCAGTCCATGCCAAGTCGCAGCGTGTGCGACGAGAGCACCATCGAAAGGTTCGGCTGAATGCTGTAGACGTTGGTCACCTCACGAGCAAAGCTGCCGCGACCAAGTTGAATATTGTCCGAAAGCTCGAAGCGCGGGAACATCTTGATCGGGAACTGCGAGACCAGCGAGGCCGGGAACCCAAGCTGCGAGATGTCATAGCCGAGTCCGTCCTGGAAACGCGCCTCCTCGATGTAGCGGTTGGCCGAGACTCGCAGGTTGAAGACCGTCGTGCTCGAAATGGTGCGAACCCAGTCGGCAACCCCGGTGTAGTTGACGCGATTGAGCGGCAACTGCCCGTCCTGCGCCGCGCCCTGTGTGATCCCGTTCGTCCAGCGAATCTCCGCGCGATTATTGTAACCATAGCGGAAGAAGACCTTGTCCTTGTCGCTCAGATTCTGATCAACCTTGAAGATCCAGTTCTTGAACTTGTCGTTGGCAATGTTCGGGATGTCGGCGAAGTTGTTGCGCCACGGATCACCGCCCGGCGTCGTCGTGTTCGGCTTTGGATAGAGCGCCAGCAGCTTCGCGGCGATCGGGCTGATCCGGTTGCTCGGGATGATGTTGTTCGGGAAGGGATCGCGCGTCCAGACACCGTTGACGTCACGACCGGTCGCCGGATCATAGATCTGGATCAACTGGCCGGAGAGCGTCTTGTACTGGCTGAAATCACCATTGCGGAAAGCATCCGTCGGGACGGTGATCACCTGCGGATTGGGCGTCCCCTCGCGATAGCCCTCATAGTTGAAAAGAAAAAAGGTCTTGTCACGGCCATCATAGCCCAGCTTTCTGAAGACCGCCTTGGGCAGCCTCACCGGGCCCGAGATCACTCCACCGTACTGATCCAGAAAATGCTCGGCCTTCTCCAGCGTTCCGTCAGCACGCCGGAATCGGCCCGCCGGCAGGTTACGGTAATTGGAGAAGAGGTAGTTCGAGTCGAGCCAGTTGCGGCGATAGAATTCGTAAAGCGAACCGTGGAATTCATTACCACCCGATTTGATCTGCACGTTGACGACACCACCGGCGGTGCGCCCATACTGGGCGTCGTAGGAGTTGGTGATGATCTTGAACTCTCCAACCGCATCGACCGGCGGAACGTAGGCGATGTTGTTGCCACCCTGAATCGAGTTGTTCGGTGCGCCGTCAAGCAGAAATTCGTTGCTGCGATTGAGACCACCATTGATCGACCAGTCGGCGATGGCACCATTGTCGAAGGGGCGCTGATAAATCGCCGGCCCGTTAAAAGTGATGCCCGGCGTCAGCGTCGCCAGCATAAAAGGATTGCGTGCATTGAGCGGCAGCTCAACCACGCGACGGTTCTCGATGACGTTGCCGCGATCGGCCTTTGCTTCCTCAAGAAGAGGCGCGTCTGCCGTGATCGTCACCGTCTCCGTCGCCGCACCAACCTCGAGAATCACGTTGATCGTCGCGCTCTGACCAACCTGCAACTCCTGCTGGTTGCGCACCACTTTCTTGAAACCGCCCGCCTCGTAGCTCAGTGAATAGACGCCCGGCTTGAGAAAGGGCACATTGTATGATCCTTCAGCGTTGGTCGTCACCACGGCCACCTCGTTGGTCGCCAGATTTCGTACCGTTACCGTCGCATTGGCAATCGCGGCGTCATTCGGGTCGGTTACCCGCCCGTTGACCGTCGCGCGAAACTCCTGCGCTGCCGCTGTCAGCGAAAGCAGCAGGAGACACAGCAAAGTGATGATTGTTTTCTTCACTCGGGTTCTCCCTTGGTCTTAGAGATGTATATCTATTTCTTCCGGTGAATCACCACACCATCATAAAATGGGTTGGCATTGTTCCGGGCTATAAGCAGAGTTCGAACCTGCTCGACCGGCAGGCCGACGAACGTAAAAAGGTCGCTCTCCAGAAGAGTCAGTTCGTTATGAAGAAGAGCAGCCCCGGGCGACATCATTGCCGCGAGGTTGGCCAGTGCCAATGGCAACTCATCCTCGATGCGGAAGTAGGTCAAAATATTGGTCGCCACCACAAGATCGTAACCCGGTGAAGGATCGTAGCGCTCGGTAACGATATTGAAGCGATCAGCATTGATCAATCCGGCTATCGACCGAGAGACCCTCAACCTTTTTACAAGGCGACTGGGCGAATAATAAACCGGTTTCTCCTCGTTGCCAATCTCAGAACCGAGCCGGAGAAAATATTCACGATAATCCCGGGTGAGGCTGCTGTCAGGTGTCTCCTCGATTCCTGAAAAGAGGGTAAGGATCACTTCGCGCGAACCCAATCCACGCAGGTAACTGACGACTCTCGGGTTGATGTCAACACAATCGATTCTCAGACTTTGCCGATCGCTGAGTCCGAGCGAGAGAAGTGCATCCGCGACGGCGAATGGCTGGAAGCTCTGCGGGGGAACGCTGTCGATCAGCCCGGTTCGTGGTGCAATATCGTGCCCGGGGCCAACGATCAGCACGCGCTCGATCATCGGGTGCCCCTTGCGCCGGAGCGATCCCAGGCCATTAAAAACAGCATAGTTGGCCTCGACCCGGGTATCAGTACTGTGTGCCCGCTGACGATAGAGGCGGGCAACCCCGGTGGCATCGTTACTGCCCGATTCAAACTCCTTCAGGTAAAGAAAGCGCATCGCTCGGAAATACTGCGCACGCAGCAGTTGGTCCGGTGATCCTGCCTCGCGGCCTTTCTGCCGGCTGAATGCCTCGCGTGTCAGATTGAGAAAATAGCCAAGGCGCTCGTCTTCGGTGGTTCTTCGCCGATCGGCAACGCGCCTGACAAATTCCGAGATGCGTGCTCGCACTGATTCCGGCAGCGAAGCCACCGGAATTCGACCGTCAGGGTTCTGCTCAAGATAGCGGCGACGCTCAGCCACGTTCATCGAACGAACCAGTTCAGCGGCACTCAGCGCCGGCTCAATTAATGGAAGGCTGGTGAAGGACCTGGACTGCAAAATGAAGTAGATAAGGTGATCGAACTCGCCATCGTGAACTCTCTCCTCCCCACTCACCGCAAGTCCGGAAACCATCCGCGCAAATCTTATCGCGACAGCGTCCGCGGGTTCCGCCGGCAGCAGACGTCTGGAAAGCTCCCGCGGGAGATCAGCATGCGTGATCGCTCTTCTGCGCAAAGATACAGTCTGCGCGGTGATCCACAGCGAAAGCAGCAGCAGGGCCGATACTGTTCTTTTGTTAATCAAGCTAAACCAGTTGAATCGATCTTTGATCCCGGTCCGCCAGGCGCCATTCATGCACGAATTCTCTCGATGAACCACCACCCCCCGCAGGCAATGATGACAACCGAGCCGACGAGAATGAGATGGCGATCGAGCGCCGGCCAACGACGCCGCAGCCACGTCAGCAGCCCGGCGACGATGATGACGATGGCCGCCTGGCCGATCTCCACCCCAAGATTGAATGAAAAGAGCGACCAGCCAAGCGCCTGCGTCGGCAGGCCGAATTCACGCAGGACGCTGGCAAAGCCAAAACCGTGAATCAGCCCGAAGAAGAAGGCTGTCCACGCCCGCAGATCGCGGCCACTCTTTCCGGCCAGCAGATTGTCGATCCCGACATAAACGATGCTCAGGGCAATCGCCGGCTCGACCAGATCAGCCGGCAGTTGCAACAGGTCGAGCGCCGCCAGCGAGAGTGTCACGCTGTGAGCCAGCGTGAAGGCGGTGACGATCAGCAGCAATCGCGAGAGGCTGCCTCCAAGCAGCAGCAGCCCCACCAGAAAAAGGATGTGATCGGGGCCGCGGAAGATGTGCTCGATGCCCGACGGCAGAAAGCGTCGCACCACTGCCATTGCCCCCTGCCGCGTCCCGGTGAAGTAGTCAGAGCGCGAATTGTCAGCAGTGAAAATCCCCTGCCAGGCAAGGTTCTCACCGTCGTAAAGATTGATGAATGTCTGGTGCTGCGGGTCGTAGGGGAAGAGCCGGCAATCGATCGTGACGCGCCCCGGCACCGAGGTCAAAGGATACCGCAGGCGCAGCGCGACAGCATCACGATCCGGCACCGGCTCGATCGCCAGCAGCTCGGCGGCAATTGGCTGCCCATCGACCGCAAGGCTCAGCCGTCCATTGATGATTCCGAGAATTGCCGCACGCTGAGCGTCGAGCACCGCCGTGTCAAGCAATGATCGCGCCTCTGCCACCCCGGTCTCGTGTGCAAGGTCGAGCAGATGGACCGTCAGCGTCGCCTCGATCCCGTCGGCACGCAGCCGCAGGTCAAGGTAGCTGAATGGCGCCGGATGGGCCGTCACCATCCCCGACAGCAGCAGAAGGAGAATAATCAGCCAATGCCCGCTATTTCGTCTCGGCATAGACGGTATTAACGTTCGGCTTCAGCCGTCCCATCCCGTACCCCTTGAACTTCTCCGGCAGCCTGAAGTCGGCAACCGCCTGATCAACCGTCCTGCCGTCCTTCTTTGCCTGCTGTGCCGCGGCGACAAATTCACGCATAAACTCGCCAAATTCAAGAAAGTTCTGCCAGTCGGTCACCGGGCTGTGGCCGGGGATGACCGTCTCAACCCCGCGAATGCCCGCCGCCGCCTTCGCCAGTGTCCGCGGATACTCAACCCCGCTGCCACCATTCGAGGTATCCATAATCGGCGTCTGCTTTGCCGGGAAGAGGTCGCCGGCGTGCATCACCTTCAGCGCCGGAAAGACGACAAAGCTGTCGCCGTTGGTGTGACCCGGGCCGAAATGGTACAAGTCGATCCGCTCGCTGCCCGAGAGCAGGCTCAGCTTGTCGGCATAAGTCTTCCCCGGCAAAAACCGCTTCCCTGCCTCGCTCTGAAAGGCCGGCATTCGCTCCATGTTCGACTTCGTGTTGGCATGCGCGACAAACTCGACCGCTCCGGTGAAGGCTTCGTTGCTGCCAACATGATCGAAATGGGTGTGCGTGTTGATGACCATCATCACCGGTTTGTCGGTCACCGATCTGATCTTGTCAAGCAGCGCCGGCCCGTTGCCTGGCACCTTGGTGTCGACCAGCACCACCCCCTTGCCGGTGACGAAGACCGCCGAGTTTCCACCCGCGCCGGTGATCACGTAGAGGTTCTCTTTTACCTTCTGAATATCGAGCGCCGGCGGCTGTGGCGTGCGTGCTGCAATCATTGCAATCCCACCGATGACCAGCAGGCAGACCAATGCTCCAAATCTTTTCATGAATACTCCCCCCTTTCGGATGCCGGCATCATACTCCCCGCTTCGCTCTGCTGGCAATGGTTACGCGGGTTGTCACGCGGGCGATTGACAGAGCCCCGTCGCCACCGATACCTTCATTGTCATGAGCGAAGCAGAGATGAAAACAGAGATGAAAACAGAGATAAAATACGACTGCATCATCATTGGTGCCGGGATGTCGGGGATTGCCGCCGGCCGGATACTGCGAGAACACGGAGCCTCAACGATGCTGCTCGACAAGGGGCGCGGCATTGGCGGCCGACTGGCCACCCGCTGGAGTGACCTCGCCGAGGGCGGGCGGGCATTCTATGATCACGGTGCCCAGTTCTTCACGGTTCGCTCTGCCCCATTCCAGGCACTCATCAATGAGTTGCTGGAGGCGGGGGTCGTCCGCGAATGGTGTCGCGGCTTTGCCGGTGCCGAGGGGATCCCTCGTGACGACGGTCATCCGCGCTATGTCGTCCCCGGCGGCATGAACACTCTTGCCCGCCACCTCGCTCGCGACCTCGATATCAGCACCACCACCCAGGTCACCCGTATCAGTCGCGCCGCACACGGCTGGCTGGTGGAGACGGCTGCGGGCCAGTCGTTCACCGGTGGTGCGCTGATTCTCACCCCGCCCGTTCCGCAGTCGCTTGCCCTGCTCGACGCCGGCAATACCCGGCTGACCGTGAGCGATCGTACCACTCTCGAAGCCATCGATTACGATCCCTGCTTCGCCCTGCTTGCCGAACTCGATGGCCCGGGCCGGTTGCCTGATCCCGGTGCAATCCAGCTTCGCGGTGAGGCCTCCTCAATAATCGACTGGATTGCCGATAACCACCGCAAGGGCATCTCCCCGGATGCCTTCACCGTCACCATCCACGCTTCGCCCGACTTCACCCGCCAATACTGGGATGCCCCGCACGACCTCGTCGCCGGAATGCTGCTCGACGCCGCCGTGCCTCGGATCACGGCCACCGTCAGGCGCTGGCAGGTGCACCGCTGGCGCTACAGCCAGCCTGTCAATGCACACCCGGAGCCATACCTGCGCGCCGGAACAGATGCCCCGCTACTCTTCGCCGGTGATGCCTTCGGCCATCCCCGCGTCGAAGGGGCGTTTCTCTCCGGTCGTGCTGCCGCCATCTCAATCCTCCAGCCGGCTGCGTGAGCGACGAACAGCGCCGATTCGCTGAATCAGACAGATGGATCTGTAATGATTGTGGCAGCAAGTGAATGGAACTATCCCGAAAAACCGGGTGATGGCAGTGGAATTTGATTTTGTAAATGGCGGCGTCCGGACTCGAACCGGAGACCTAGGGGTTATGAATCCCTCGCTCTAACCAACTGAGCTACGCCGCCTGAAACTGAGCTACGCCGCCTGAACTCGGGCTACGCCGCCTGAACTCGGGCTACGAGCAAAGATTATTATTTACCACAGCCATCCCCCTCGTGGCCAGCGGCCCGGCGATCATTCAACAAATTTATCCCTGAGAAGGAAGCCCGGAGAGGACGACATCGTGGAGTCGGGTCGCCTCTTCCCGAAGAAACTCTTTGGAGATCTCGCCATCGGCGGGGAGTGTCAGCCTGATTGGCGGATGATAGATGACACGCACCTTGCGGGGCCGCGGGAGTAAATGGTGGTAATTATAGGCAGCATAGCCACCGATGATGGTTGCGGGAACGATGGGGACATCGGCTTCAGCGGCAAGGCGAATGACACCGGGCTTGAATCTGGCGAGGAGTCCGTCGCGGGTGCGCCCCCCCTCAGGAAAGATGACAAGTCCGCCACCGGTGCGGAGCTGCTCACCAGCCTTGCGGAGGGCAGTGCGGTCAGTACGTTCGAGATGGACGGGAAAGGCGCCATAAGCCTTCATCAGCGGTCCGATCAGCGGTTTCTTCGTCATTTCGTCCCAGGTCATATACCGCATCGGCCGACTGACGGGGATTGAGACCCAGATGGGATCCATGTAGCTGACGTGATTGGGCGCGAGGATGAAGGGGCCGGAAGAGGGGATATTCCCGGTTCCGGAGAATTCGATGCGAAAGTAGACGCGACAGACGATTTTGAAGATCACACGAGAGATGGCGAAGATCCAATAAATGTGCATAGGATGAGCATAGTCTGGAATCACAGGTTTCCCTGACGAAGCTCGGCGACAAGGCGATCGGTAGCGCGCCAGGCGAGAGCAAGAATGGTCAGAGTCGGGTTCTTTTCAGTGGCCGAGGGGAAAGCGCTGCCATCGACTACCCAGAGGTTTTTGACATCGTGCATCTGGCAGTAGGCGTTGAGGGCAGAGATCTTCGGATCGAGGCCCATGCGGCAGGTACCGTGCTCGTGGATCGAGTTGCCGGGTATGTCATGAGCCCCGCGCTGGAGGTAAACGACCTCGGCTTTGGCACGATGAAGGATCTCCCCGGCAGTGTCGTACATCTCGGCAAGCATGCGGCGTTCGTTTTCGCCGTAATTGAAAACGATACGCGGGAGGGGAACGCCATAGGCATCGAGCCGGGTCTCATCGACTTCGACGCGATTGGAGGCGACGGGGACCACCTCTCCATAAGGATGCATCTCAATCCACGCAGGATAGCGACGGCGGACATCGCGCTTGAAGTCAGCGCCAAAACCGGCGAGGGACTTTGCCCAGCCGGCGCCCGCCTGGCAGCCGATGTTCCAGAACTGCATGCCGAAGCCGCGGGCATAGTCGCGCCGACGACCATCACGATGATTGAATCGCGGCATGTAAATATGCTCACCGCCGATGCCGTCGTCATTGCTGACGGGTTGATCATAAAGCCGGGGCAGGAAGGCGCGAACGTGGAAGCGAAACTGTTCGGTGAGATATTTGCCGATGACGCCGGATGAGTTACCAATGCCAGTCGGATAAATCCTCGATTTCGAATTGAGGAGGATGCGCGTCGAATCGATGCAGGATGCACCAAGGACCACGACGCGTGCCGGAACCTGGTACTCCCGCCGCGTCTTCCGATCAAAGAACTGCACGGCACGGGCCTTCCCTTCCTGATCAACCATGATGCGCGAGACAACGGCGTTGGAGCGAATCCGCAATCGTCCGGTGGCAAGGGCTTGCGGGATAAGGTGATCGGCGGTATTGAAAAAGCTGCCGGTATCACAGCCATTGCCGCAGCGACCACAGTAATGGCAGGCCGGCCAGCCATTGAGTGGCCGGGTGAGCACGGCACGACGACCGGGAACGATCCTGATGCCAAGCTCGCCAGCTGCCCGTTTCAGCAGCACCTCACCACAGCGCGGTGCCGGCGGTGGCAGATGATACTCGCTGCCAGGAAGGACATCGAGATCCTCCGGCCCGCCGTTGACCCCGATCAGCTGATCGACAAGATCATAATATGGCTTGATCTCACGATAGGTGAAGGGCCAGGGTATCCCATATCCATCATTGACGCCGAAATCAATATCGGAGTAGCGCAACGAGACTCGCCCCCAGACATTGGTCTTGCCGCCAATCCCCCAGACACGAATCAGATGGAATGGGCGATCAGGTGGCGTGAGATATGGCTGCTCGCTGCCGCTGAGATAAAAATCGGGTGGCTTTTCACCGCGAGCCAGCCGCTCGCGTGCCTCGTAGGGAAGGACATGCGTCCAGAACCGTGAGCGGTCGAAGCGCTCCCCGGCGTCAAGCAACAGAACTCTCACCCCCTGCCGTGTCAGATTCCAGGCCGCCATCCCCCCGGAGGCACCTGACCCGATGACTACCACGTCGTGTGTATACTTTTGCATAATCATACCTGCCCGGGTTGCATTGTATTCGATGTTGATAATTTGGGGTACTGATCACCAACTTTGTGAACAATATCCGCATTGTCCGCTCATACTTTTCGTTCGTGACACTTTCTCTAAATATTTGGCAACGTAATGGTGACAATTTTCCAGTAAATCATCAGGTCTGGCAATCAGGATTATAAACATTCAAAGTTGACATCCAGAGTTAATATTCAGAGTTGACATTCAGAGGGAGGAAATTTGCAATGCCCTATTCTGAACTTTTGATCAAACCGATGCGGGAAGATCTGACGGGTCTGGGGATTGAGGAGACGCGTTCGCCGGAGCAGGTCGATGCGGCGATCAACGAGACTAAGGGAACCCTGATGGTGGTGGTCAATTCGGTTTGCGGCTGTGCGGCGGGTAAGGCGCGCCCCGGGGTGGCACTGGCACTTCGACACAGCGTCCATCCCGACCGCTCGATCACCGTCTTTGCCGGCGCCGATATTGCGGCGACCGAGCGGGCGCGGAGCTACTTCAAGGGTTATCCACCATCATCGCCCTGCATTGCGCTGCTGCGCGATGGTCGCATAGTCTACATGATGGAGCGTTACCAGATCGAGGGGCGCAACGCACAGGAGATATCCCATGAGCTGACGAGCGCGTTTGACAAGTATTGTCAGCCGCAGGAGCAGGCAGCAGCCACCAGCCAGAGCAGTTAAGCAGGCAGGGTCGCACCACAAACGTTAATTGAGCAAACACCAGCTGTCAGGTTGTCGGCAACAATGACCTGACAGTTTTTTTATGGCGAGGTCTGCCTTCAGATCCTGAGTGAGGTGTACCTTTTGACGGCCTCGATCGAGCGCATGGCGATGGCAAGTGCCTTGACAGAGCCGATAATGACGACCGTCTTCCTTGCGCGGGTAAGGGCGGTGTAGAGCAGGTTGCGGCTGAGCATCAGGTAGTGAGAGGAATGGACGGGGATGACAATGGCGGGATACTCGCTGCCCTGCGATTTATGGACAGTGACGGCATAGCCAAGGGCGAGTTCGAGCAGGTCGGCATAGTCATAGGCGACAAGGCGATTACCGAAGCGGACAGCGACGACCTGGTCTTCGAGGTCGATGGCCTCGATTGTGCCGAGATCGCCGTTGAAGACTTCAAGCTTGTAATTGTTAACGCGCTGAATGACGCGATCACCGACACGCATGAGGCGATTACCGCGGGCGAGCTCCTGACGACCGGGGCGCGGCGGGTTGAGGGTCTGCTGCAGGACGGTGTTGAGCGAGTTGGCACCAACGTGACCGCGATTCATCGGGGTGAGAACCTGGATATCACTGCGCGGATCGTAACCGAAGCGTGCAGGCAAGCTGCTGGCAACGGCGCGCACCAGCAGGGAGACGATTTCAGCCGGATCCTCCTCCTCGATGAAATAGCAGTCAGATTTCTCGCTGCCCGGGGTAACCAGTCGCGGGAATTCGCCGCGATTGATGCGGTGGGCATTCTGCACGATGAGGCTCTCGGCGGCCTGGCGGAAGACCTGGGTCAGGCGGGCGACGGGGATAGTGCCGCAGGCGATCAGATCCTCGAGAACTCTCCCCGGGCCAACCGAGGGCAGTTGGTCGGCATCACCAACGAGAACGAGCTGGGCATCAGGTGGAACGGCCCGCAGCAGGCTGTTGGCAAGCAGAAGGTCGATCATCGACGATTCGTCGATGATGACGACATCGGCGTCGAGAGGAAGCTCCTCTCCCCGCTTGAAGCCCATTTGCGAGGGATCGAATTCGAGCAGGCGATGGATGGTCTTCGCCTCGCGACCAGTGACCTCGGAGAGGCGCTGCGCGGCACGCCCGGTGGGACTGGCCAGCAGAACCCGTTTCCCCATTGAAAGAAAGAGCTGCACCATTGCACGGAGAGTGGTTGTCTTACCGGTTCCGGGCCCCCCGGTCAGAATCAGGACACGACGGGTAGCAGCATCGACAATTGCCTGAATCTGCTCAGCAGAGAGCTCGATCGAGTGACGGCCGGCGTAGCGCTCCAGCCAGTGCCGAACGCGATCGGCACTGACCTCAAGCGGGCGGTTGACGAGGCTGAAGAGGCGGCGGGCAAGCGAGCGCTCAGCCTGCCAGAAGGCTGGCAGGTAGATTGAATTCTCTCCGTCGAGGATCTCACACTTGAGACGCTCCGCAGTGATCATCTGCGCGAGAACAACCTCGATCTTCAGCGACTCCTCGATTTCAAGGATCTCGGCAGCTCGGGTGAGCAGTTCCTGCTGCGGCAGAAAGCAGTGGCCCTCATCGCTGGCATCGGAAAGAACGAAGCGCAACCCGGCCTCGATTCGCTCAGGCGAGTCGAACGGCAGACCGAGGTTGCGCGCAATCTGGTCGGCGGTGCGAAAGCCGATCCCGAAGACCTCGGCGGCCAGCCGGTAAGGTGTCTTCTCGACCACCTCGATCGAATCCTGGGCGTAATGCTTGAAGATCTTCACTGCAAAATGGGTTGAGACTCCGTTGCTCTGCAGAAAGAGCATGACCTGCTTGATCGCACGCTGCTCCTCCCAGGCACGCTGAATCAGATCGACGCGCTTCCGCGCAATGCCGTGAACCTCGCCAAGCCGCCCGATGTCGTTTTCAATGATGTCGAGAGTCGCCGTTCCGAAGTGATCGACGATGCGGCGCGCCGTCACCGGCCCAACCCCCTTGATCAGCCCGGAGCCAAGGTATTTCTGGATGCCGGTGATCGTCGCCGGACGCAGCACTTCATACCCCATCGATTTGAACTGATCGCCATACTGCGGATGGGTCGTCCACCAGCCGCGCAGCCGCAACTGCTCGCCCGGCGCGATCGTTGGAAAGTTGCCGACGACGGTCACCGCATCGGCCATGCCCGGGACGCTGAGCCGCAGCACCGAGTAGCCGCTCTCCTCGCTGTGATAGGTCACTCTGTCGACCGTGCCGGTCAGTTGATCTTCAGTCATCTCAGATACTCACGGTTGGCGTAAGAGTAGCACGGCTTGACTTTGACTGGTACAGTCCATACCCTGATTTATTGTTGTCAGGTCGTATGTCAGCCTTGTCTTTCTGGCTGTTTATCACTGGCTGTTTATCACTGGCTGTTTATCACTGGCTGTTTATCACTGGCTGTTTATCACTGGCTGTTTATCACTGGCTGTTTATCACTGGCTGTTTATTGGAGCCTTTCATTTTAGTTAGTCCTGTTAACCGAGTCGTGGAGTAACCGTGCCATTCTTTTTTGATCTCTCTTCGCTGCTGCCATCGGTTGAGCGTAACCCCTTCGAGCCGGTACTGGTGCCGGACGCGCCGGAGGGCACGCCAGAGAACACGCCAGAGGGCACTTTAGAAGCGATCCCCGCCGAACCGGAAATCGATCTCGGGCTGCCGATACCGACACACTATGATTTCGATATGATGCGTGCGCTGGTTCAGGATCCGTTTCGGCTCTATGTGTACTGGAATCTGCGCGGGAACACCTTCGATCGGGTGCGAAAGATCTTTCCGGAGAAGGAAGCGGAGAGCTTCCGGCTGACGTTGAGGCTGATTGACGAGACGAACAACATCGCGGTCTTCTTTGAAGTTCCCTACACGCGTGAATACTGGTTCAGCGTCTTTCCGGATCGGAGATACCGGGTGGAG
>CAIKMY010000194.1 GCA_903828635.1 uncultured Acidobacteriota bacterium | reverse complement strand
TGCGGATTCAGATCTTCGAAAAGGTTGTCGGATAAGTTCGAAAGAGTTCTCCAATTAACCCCCTCAACTGAAGAGAGGAATGGTCAACGGCTCCATTCCTCTCTCTTTTTGTCTGTTCACCCAGTTCAGCCAACTGGAAACGAGCGCGACCAGCTCAGAAACGTAGCCTCGCAAACCAGTCTGCCAGCAGGTGACAGATGATTCCACCTGCGAGGATCATCGAAATACCCCATAGCATCAGATTGTTGTAGAGGCGCCGCGACTCTTCCGGATCCTTCACCGCGGCCACACACATAGCACCAAGCGTCGAGAGCGGGGAGACATCGACCAGAGCCGAACCAATGTTGATACTCAGCGCGACGGCCAGAGGATCACCGCCACCAATACGCTCAACCAGGCCCGGAACTGTTGGAAGAAATGCCGGGAGGACAACTCCCGAGGTGCTGCTATACGTCGATATTATTCCGGCAATCATTGCCATCACTCCGTTGACCGTACCGGGGGTCGCGAGGCGGGCCAGAATGGTGGTGAAGAGGTCGAGCCCACCTGTTTTTTCCATCAGGGCTATCAGGGTGGCGACACCGGTGACCATCAGGACAACGTTCCACGGTACGAGCCTGATCGCTTCGCGCTCATTGCTGGCACGGAGAAGCAGGAGGAGTGCGCTGGCAGCAAACGCGCTCAAACCCAGCGGTAGTCTCAGAAGGATCACCCCAGCGATCCACAGACTGATGATTATAATTGTTATCCGGTGGGAGGAGCTGGCAGTTGGCGCATCAGATTCCGGCTGTTGACCATCATCTCCCGCCTGCTTCAATCCACTCAACCCACCGAAAAGAAGATAGGCGAAGAGAGAGACGAGACCGTGGGCAAAGAAGTTGGCAGCAAAGACCAGCCACTCCTGACCACCAAGGCCGACTGTTGCCATCCTGCTGTTGGCAACAACCCCAACCGAACTGATTGGCGAAAGGTTGCCGGCGTTCGCACCGTTGGTAACCATCAAAGCGATGAGAAACCACGGGATTCGGGCACGTTCCCCAATCGCCCCGGCCAGAGGGATCAGCAACGCGACACTCGAAATCGACCCGGGCCCGGCCATCGACACGAGTGCGGCAATCAGAAAGAACAGTATCGGAAGGGCCCAACGCTGGCCGCGGGCCAGACGTGCAACCTGTGACGCGAGGAGAAGTAGTGTGCCATTCTCCTCGGCGCAGGCAAAGAGCAGGGTGACACCGCCTACTGTCAACAGGAGCGAGACAGGAAAGCCGGCCATCACCTCCTCGGCACTCAGACCGGCGAAATAGACGCCAATCAGCCAGGCGAGGGCGAGAGCGATCAGACCAACATTGCGGTGGGAGACCATCGATATGATGATGGCCGCAAGCAGAGCAAACAGGGAGAGTACGGCCGCGGTCATGCTATTCGTGGCCTCCGTTGTGGGGAATGTTCCGGACGGTGATCATCTTAGGTCGGCTCACGTGGAAGAAGTTGCTTGACCACTTTACCCATTGCGTTTCGCGGCAGCGACGCGACGCGAACGAATAGTCGCGGCACCTTAAATGAGGCAAGGGAGCGACGACAGAACTCATCCAACGCTTCCGTCTCGAGTGGCTGATCCGAGACAAGGTAGGCAACCGGGAGTTCGCCACGCCGTTCATCCGGCTGCCCACAGACGGCGGCATCGCGAATCCCGGGGTTCCGGTGCCGCGGACCGCTGCAGCCGCAGGAAGACCGAGATGACCTGGATCGTCTTGCCGAGTCCCATGTCGTCGGCGAGGCAGGCACCCAGCCCCAGGCCTTGCAGCAGCCACAGCCAGTCGACGCCGGCCTCCTGGTAGGGGCGCAGGCGGGCCTGCAACCCCGGGTTGCGATCGGCGGGCGAGGCCTCGTCGGTGGCGATGATGCCCGGCTTCCGCAGCGCCTCGAGCGTCTTGGCGAGCCAGTCGCCGGCGACCACTTCTCCCCAATCGGCATCCTCGGCGGAGGGC
>CAIKMY010000193.1 GCA_903828635.1 uncultured Acidobacteriota bacterium | reverse complement strand
GCAAGGGTGACGTCGTTGCCCTCCCTGACCGCAACGGTGACGGCAAGGCCGACAGCATGGAGATCGTGGCCACCGGGCTGACGCGCCCCCACAGTGTCGCCTTCCACAAGGGCTACCTTTACATTGCCACCAATCCGGCAATCGTGCGCATGAAATATGCCAACGGCAAGGCCGAAGGGACCCCCGAGAAGGTGGCTGACCTGCCGGTCTCAACCACTTCGCACTGGACGCGAACGGTCGACTTTGGCCCTGATGGCAAAATGTATGTCTCGATCGGCTCCTCCTGCAACGCCTGCGAGGAGACTGATCCGCGCCGGACGACCATCATGCAGTTCAATGCTGATGGCAGCGATGGAAAGATCTACGCGCGCGGGCTGCGCAACTCCATCGGCTTCGACTGGGACCCGAAGACGAGGTTCCTCTGGGCCACTGACATGGGCCAGGAAAAGATCGGCGACGACATGCCCCCCGAGGAGATCAACCATATCGAGCAGGGCCGCCACTACGGCTTTCCCTACTTCGTTGGCAACAACGTCCCCAATCCCGACCTGCCGAATCCGAAGGGATCGCTCAAGCCGGAAGAGGCCGTGCCGCCAACCTATGCGCTGCCTGCCCACCTCTCGCCGATCGGCATGACCTTCTATGATGGACGGAAATTCCCTGCCGCCTACCGAACAATGTACATTGCCCTTCACGGCTCCGGGTCCTCCCTCAAGGAGAAGATCGGCCACAAGGTCATCCGCGTCACGCTCGACAAGGGACGTGTCAGGAGCGTCGATGACTTCGTCACCGGTTTTCTCGTCAACGGCGAGGTCTTTGGTCGTCCCGCCGGCCTGATCACCGGTGCCGACGGCGCACTCTATATCTCGGATGACAATAAGGGATTCATCTATCGCGTGACCTACACGCGCTAGCCGGAGGAGACAGTGCAGAATATCCAGTCAGCCATCAGGCCGGCATCGGCCCGCAAGCGGTACGACGCCATCATCATCGGCTCGGGAGCCTCCGGCGGAATGGCCGCCAGGGAACTGACCGGGCGCGGCTTCGAGGTTCTCGTCCTCGAAGCCGGCCCGATGATCGATCCGGTTCGCGACTTCAACATGAACAAGTTCGCCTACGAATCGATGTATCGCGGCTTTGGCAAACCCGGCTGGAAGCAGACCGAGCAGTGGATGCAGGACACTGCCGGCGAATTCAGCAGCCATTTCTACGTCAAGGATACTGAGAATCCATACACCACGGCTCCCGGCAAGCCCTTTCTCTGGGTACGTGCGCGGATCGTCGGCGGGAAGACCCTCCACTGGGGGCGCCTCTCGTGGCGCTTCTCCGACCTCGATTTCAAGGCGGCAAGCCACGACGGCTTCGATGTCGATTGGCCAATCGACTACAAGGAGATGGCCCCTTATTATGACAAGGCCGAAAACTGGATCGGAGTCAGCGGCAACCGTGACGGGCTCTGGTGGCAGCCGGATGGCGACTTCCTCCCGGCAATGCCCTTCACCTGCGGCGAGCAACTGCTGAAATCGGCAACCGAGCGTCTCGGCTGGAAGCTGATCCAGCCGCGAGTGGCCATGCTCACCGCCGTCAGAGATCACCATCGCAAACTCGGCCGTGCACAATGCCACTACTGCGGCAGTTGCGGTAACGGCTGCACCGTCGGGGCAATGTTCAATTCGCTCTCTGCAACCCTGCCGGCGGCAGCGGCCACCGGCAAAATGACTTTACGGCCAAACTCGGTCGTTCGCCACATCACCGTCAATCCCGACAACGGGCAGGCCAAAGGAGTCGCCGTTGTTGATCGCCTGACACGCGAGGAGATCGAGTTCACCGGTCGCGTGATCATCGTCGCCGGCTCAACCCTTGAATCGACGCGGCTGCTGCTCAACTCAACCTCGCGCCAGCATCCGCGCGGACTCGGCAACTCCTCCGGCGTGCTTGGCCACTACCTCGTCGATCATTTTGGCGGCACCGGGGCTTCCGGCTTCCTCCCGATGCTTGCCGGTCGCGAGACCATCAACGAGGATGGCAAGTCCTCGGGCATCTTCGTCCCCCGCTTCCGCAACCTCGACGCGAAGACGAAACAGGATCGCTTCATCCGCGGCTATGGCTTCGAGGGCGGCTCCTCGATCCCGGGCTTCCCCGGCGTTGCCCGCTCAACTCCCGGCTTCGGTTCGGACTTCAAGAAGAATGTCCGTCGCTGGTACGTCGCTCCCGTGGCCCTGACCACCCGCGCCAATATGCTCTCGCGCTTTGAAAACTATGTCGAGATCGATCCCGATGGCGTAGTCGATGCGTGGGGCATCCCCGTTCTCAAGGTCCACATCCAGCACTCTGACAATGAGCGCGAAATGGCACGCGATGCGGCCGAATGCTCGACCGAGATCCTTCGCCGGGCCGGTGCCGAAAACATCACTACTCTCCGCCAGATGACTGCGCCCGGGCGAATCATCCACGAACTTGGTACCGCAAGGATGGGTAATGATCCGAAACTCTCCGTCCTCAACCGGTTCAACCAGTCGCACGATGTCCGCAACCTCTTCGTCACCGATGGCGCGGCCTTCGTCGGCGCCGCCAATCAGAACCCGACACTGACCATCCTCGCGCTCACCATCCGTGCCTGCGAATACCTGACCGATCAGGTCAAACGAGGGGAGATCTAAGCGATGTTTACCCGGAATAGTTCGACCGCAGCGCCCATGCTCCACTCGATTCATGCCCTTCCCGAGGGCAGTGAATTCGTCGGCACCATCGAAGCCGGCCGATCAAAGTTCGGCTTCAGCTTCAAACCAGCCTCCGCCTCGATCGAGAACGGAAAGCTGACCCTCCGCGGCCGTGTCAAAGTCACCCCTCCCAAGGGCAGCCCGCGAACCACTGATGGCGTCACCGCAACCCTGCTCTCCACCCAGGGCAGCACCGCCCAGCCACCAGCGCCTCCGGCATCACTGCCGGCAGCCCTGATCCCCACCCCTCCCGCCAATCCCGGCGTACTGCCCATCACCGAGGCTACCGGCTACCTTGCCTCCATCGCCGTGATCTATTTCCGCCTCTCCCCGCTGAGTGGTACTCAACTTGGACTGCCCCTCGATCTCGGCGCCGTCCAGCTCAACGCCAGACTCTATTCCGATTCGACTCTCGAACGTGAGCTTCTCTGGCTCTATTCGGCGCTGCTGATGGCCACTCTCGGGCCACTTCCCGATGCCGCCCGCGCACAAGGGCTGCTCGCTGAACTCAACCGGCGCTACGCCTGAGGCTTCGCGTCGTAACTCTTTAATGGAGCTTACGCATTCTGAAGGAACGCCTGAATTGTGCGCCACGTCTACCCGGGGTTGCAACTTAGGCTGGTATGCGGCTGGTATGCGGCTGGTATGCGGCCCCCCATTGGGGCGCTGGCTGCAATGCCACCTTTTCGGGCACAAAATGTCCAAACACTGATGAGAAATGCGGGTTAGAGAATGCCGAATTTTTCAAAGGCCTCGGTAGCGCTCATTCCCTCCTCGATCGCCTGGCGAACCAGTTTCTCACCCCGCGCCTTCTCCACTGCCTGTGAGATGACCTCGACAATTGCATCGCGAGGCACGACCAGCACCCCTTCAAGATCGCCGACCAGCAGATCACCGGGCGTGATGCGTACGCCACCAACCTCGACTGTACAACGAAAATCGACTGCCTTCCCGCGTGGTCCCTGGTCCTGGGCATATCGCCCGATCCCAAAGGTCGGAAATCCGAGCCGCAATATCCCCGGGGTGTCGCGCACATAGCCATCGAGCACCGCGCCGGCCGCTCCCAGCCGCAGTGCCCGCGTGCTCATCAACTCACCCCAGAGCGCATAGCGCGGCGTCCCACCGGTACACAGGTAGACCTCACCGGCACGCAGATCGTCGAGCGCACGCAACATCAGCCCGAATGGCTGTGCCATCACCGGATTCTCTGACGCACCCACCGCCTGATGCCGCTCGTCATCCCAGACATCGGCCGTCAGCACTGGCATCGCCCGCCCGATCACCATCATCGAATCACTCAGCGGCTGAATCGCCGGCGGCAGAAACTGTCGCCGCATCCCCAGCCGATCCATCGCATCTCCAATTACCGCCGTGAAGAGCTCCCGACGGATCAGCCCGATCAACTCCTCTTCCGTCTCCCAATATGCCATCCACTTCACCTCCCCTGCTCAATTGACCACACTTCGCCGACAGCATACGCCCGGGCCCTTCAAATATGCCAGATCGGCCCCGCTCCTCACCAAATAAATCTGCTGGACGCCCCCGAAACAGATTGCTATCATCGCCATGTTCGTTTCGTCGCTGAGCGATCGTTGATGCAATCAACCAATCCGCCTGAATGCCCGATATCATGCAAAAACCCAGGATCTCCATCGTCACGCCATCATTCAATCAGGGGAGATATATCGAGGAGACGATCCTCTCCGTCCTCAACCAGAACTACTCCAACCTCGAATACTTCATCATCGATGGAGGAAGTACTGATAACTCAGTCGAGATCATCAGGAAATATCAGCATCACCTCGCCGGCTGGGTAAGTGAACCGGACAGCGGGCAGGTTGAGGCGATCAACAAGGGCCTGGCACGTTCAACCGGTGACATCTTCGCCTTTATCAACAGCGATGATGCCTATCTCCCCGGGGCCTTTAATGCCACCCTCGACTATTTCAGACTCAACCCGCAATGTAACTGGCTCTGCGGCGACACCATCATGTTTGGTGAGGGCTACAAAACCGAACTCTTCAGAGCAATCGTCCCAAAATCCGCGGCTCACGCCCTCAGCTGGGAGGCCCATTGCCCCCAGCCCGGTATGTTCTGGCGAAGAGAGATCGTCACCTCCGGCTTCAATACCCGCTGGAATTATGATTTTGATCACGATCTCTACATCAGACTGCTGCTGGCCGGTTACCAGTGCGACTACCTGCCAGTCCCCCTCGCCGCCTACCGACTGCACCAGGTCAGCAAAACTGTTGCCGAAGCCGACCGCATGGATGCTGAGTTCGACCTCTTGTCGGAAGAGTATGAAGCCAGCCTGCGCGGATACGACAAACGCTGGTGCCGGGGGATCAGACTCATCCGCTACGCCAATAAAGCACTCACCAATAGCGGCCGCCCCGAGGCGTTCAAACTCTTCGCAAAGGCACTCCTGACCTACCCTGAGGGGCTCTCCAAGCGCCCTTTTTGGGGTACTCTGCGAAGATTGGTGACTTAAGTTGACTCGATTTAGTTGGCACCCCGCCCTGGCGGGTAGGGTGCCATTGAGGAGGCCGGCGGGAGGCCGTCAACGGTCACTGGTTCCATCAGTTCCGTGCGTGTTCCATCGGGATCAAAGAGGTTGAGCTGGCGACGGCGATTGACGCCAACGCGAACTTCGAGGGGGCGGGTATAGCCGGCGCGATAGGGCCTCGCTTCGAGAGTTTGGCGAGCCTGCGCGACATCGTGAACTTCGAGACAGATGTGGTGCTGCGAGCCGCGACGATCGGGAGCGGGCAGTTTCTCGTAGAGCATGAATTCGAGGTAGTCGTCGCTCTCGGGAAGGCGCATATTGATCCACGAGAGGGTAGCGGAATCGCGGGCACTGCCACGCCAGAATTCGGTGAGGCCGAGACGTTTGGTATAGAAGTCAAAAGCCCGGGGGACATCACCGACGATAATGCCGGCGTGCATGAGCCTTGGTGAGATCTGAGTCCGGCCGAGGTGCTCGCGGCGATCGCTGAAGGCAGCGGGGATTGATGGGAACTGGACGAACTCGATAGTATGGCCATCGGGATCGGTGACGCTGATGAGCGGATTGCCGAGAAGGTCACGACCGGGACGACGGGGAACCTTCCAGCCGGAGGAGGCGAGGTAGCGACGCAGGGCCTCGACATTGTCGGTGCGAAGGGTGACGCTGACAAGGCGATCAGCAGCAGGATCGAGTCCGGGAAGAATCTCGACGAACTGGTACTGATTGATGCGGAAGAGTCGGGAGGCTCCGGTGGCATCGGGAAAACCGAGGAAGTCGCGGTAAAAAGCAGCAGCGGCAACCTGATTGCTGACGCGTGCGGTCAGCTTGGCGACGCCGAGCAGTTTTGGCCGGGTGGCGAAGGGGGCCGACTCGGTGAGTGGAAGCGATGAGAGCGCGAGCAGGGTGATGATCAGCAGCGAGCCGACGGCGACAGTCTTCATATTCAGACTCCGAAGCAGGTTTTCCGATCGATTCGTAAAAAGACCGAAATGCCTGTATCATGCCCGGAATGAAGAGCAAACCGGGACAGCAATGGGTGGTTGAGGCGACCGCGGCCGGGCAGCGACTCGACAAGTGGCTGGCAGCGGCCGAGCGGCTCGGCTCACGTTCAAAGGCACTGACGGCGATCGAGCGTGGTCGCGTCTTTCTCAATGACATCGAGCAGAGCAGCAACGAGAGCGCGGCCAAAGTCAACAGCGGTGATCGCGTACGTGTCTGGCATGACCGACCGGGCAGCGCGACCAAAAGGTACTTTGAGCGGCGCGACTCGGGGCTGCACATCATCTACGAGGACGAAGCGCTGCTGGTCATCAACAAACCACCCGGGCTGTTGACGGTGCCGCTCGCCGCTCAGCCTGACCAGCCATCGTTGCTTGATCGAGTTGCGCTCCACCTGCGTTCGGCACGCCGGACAAAGCCGCTGGTTGTCCATCGGATCGACCGTGACACCTCGGGGCTCGTCGTCTTCGCGAAGATCCCCGCGGCGATGCTCAAGTTAAAAGACCAGTTTGAAAAGCGCCAGCCGGAACGTGTCTACCTCGCCTTTGTCCACGGCATCCCCTCTGAGGAAAAAGGCACGTGGAGCGACCTGCTCGTCTGGGATAATGAGAAGCTGATTCAGCGCCCCTTCGATGAGACGGCCCCAGAGGCAAAGCGACTCTCACAAGCAGCACAGAACGCCATCTGCCATTACCGTCTGATCGCCAGATTTGCGGCGGCGGCGCTGCTCGAAATCCGCCTTGTCACCGGCAAGCGCAATCAGATTCGCATCCAGGCATCGCTTCACGGCCATCCGCTGATCGGTGAGAAGGTCTATCGACCGGAGAATTTCAAGGAAAACCCGAACCTGACCCTCGGCCGACAGGCTCTCCATTCATTTCGACTATCATTCATTCATCCGACGACCGGGCAGAGGGTGAAGTTCGAGGCTCCGCTGCCGGCCGATCTCGAAGGGCTGCGAGCAAGATTATAGCCCCGCCCAGCCCAGCCGCTTGACTACCTGGTAGGCGACATCGCGCCCGGCCCAGTCAAGGTAGACCTGCTGGCGTGAGGCGCCGATTGGCGGGATTGGTGACCCGCTTGAGGGCTGCGTTGGGAAGCCGTTGCCAACTCCAAGGACCTTCGCCGTCTTCGGCTCGAAGATGGTGTAGCGAAGGTTGACGCCCATCATCGAGGTTCCAAACTGATCAAGCTCAAGTTCAAGCAGGACGATGTAATAATCGGGATCCTCTTTTGCCGCCTTGATGGCATCAGAGCGGGTCTGATTGCGGGCCTCGCGGACATCGTGAGCCTGGCGCAGGATTCGCTGCAGTTCAGAGACGCAGCCACGGCTGGCGGTATCCGTAAAGTAGAGCGGAATCATGGCGTCGGTCATCCCGGTCATGATCATGATGCCGGGCCCCTTCTTCTGCTCGCGTGACTCTTCGGGAACGGGCTCCGGCTCCGGCTGCGTCCGGGCCTCGGGTTGATTGACTCCCTGCACCGGCGGTTGTGTCTCTGCCCGCTTTTGCTTTCGGCCCGACTGCGCCGCGGCACCAGCAGTAAGGAGAGATGTCATTGTCATTGCCATCAGGATCAGCAGTAAGTGTCGTCGCATAATAGTCCCTGTTAATCGCCTCCCCTTGTCGCCTCTGCAACATCAGCAGCACTTGCAGCACTTGCAGCACTTGCAGCACTTAAAGTGCTTACAGTACTTATAGCACCTGCCCCATCCAGCCCCCCCCCAATTCTCCATTCTCAATTCTCAATTCTCAATTCTCAATTCTCAATTCTCCATTCTCAATTCTCCATTCTCAATTCTCCATTATCCATTATTCATTGTCCATTCCCGCCGGTTTATTCTATTATTTCGGGTTATGTCATCAACAGACCCGATAAAAGCTGAATTACCATTGACGCTGGCGCTGGACGTGGGAACCTCCTCGGTAAGGGCGGAGTTGTACGACGTGCGCGGGCGAGTACTTGAAGGGATCGAGGGGCGCACGAAGTACCAGATGACGGCGACGGCGGATGGGGGGGTGGAGATCGACGCCGACGAGTTATTGGGGCTGATTGCGGGAACGATCGATCAATGCCTGGTGCAGGCGCGGGCCCGGCTGGCCCGGCTGGATGGAGCGATCGCAGCGGTGGGCTACAGCAATTTCTGGCATGCGGTGCTCGGTGTGGGTGAATCGGGACGTGCGGTAACGCCGCTCTATAACTGGAGTGACACACGGAGTGCAGCGAACGCGCGGGATTATGGCGAGCGGCAGGGGCGCGACTGGATTCGTGAGCGGACGGGGGTGACGCCGCATGCGAGCTACTATCCGGCGAAGATCCTCTGGCTGCGAGGTGCGGATCCCGGGTTGTACGGACGGGTGGCACGCTGGGTGTCGATCGGTGAGTACCTCTACGCGAGGATCTTCGGCAGGTTCGTCTGCGGGGTATCAATGGCGTCGGGAACGGGGCTCTTCAATCCGAATCGGCTCGACTGGGAAGACGAGGTACTGGAGGCGATCGGGATCGGGCGCGAGCAGCTCTCGCCGCTGGCGGCTGATGGCGAGGGGCTGACGGGGATAAGAGATGAGTATGCGGCGCGCTGGCCGGAGCTGAGGATGGCGCGCTGGTTACCGGCGGCCGGGGATGGAGCCTGCAGCAATATTGGCTCGGGATGCCACAGTGACCGGCTGATTGCGATCAACATTGGCACCTCGGGAGCGATGCGAGTCTGCTGGCCGACGGCGACGACGCCGATCCCGCGCGGGCTCTGGTGTTATCGGGCGAACCACCGCTATGCGTTGATTGGTGGCGCCCTCTCAAACGGAGGCGATGTCTTTGCGTGGTGCCTCAATGCGCTGCGACTGCAGGAGGAGGGTGATCTGGAATCACGCCTTTCGGCACTTGAGCCCTGCGGGCATGGATTGACGGTGTTGCCCTTCTTCTCGGGCGAGAGGAGTACGGGATGGCACGACGAGGCACGAGCGTCATTCCTCGGAATCGGGCTTGGGACGCGGCCGATCGATCTGTTGCAGGCCTCGCTCGAAGCCGTCTGCTACCGCTTCGCGGCGATTCACGACCGTTTTCTGGCACAGCTTGGTGATCAGGCCGAGATCGTGGCCTCGGGAGGAGCGATCATTGGATCGCCATACTGGACACAGACGATGGCGGATGTGATCGGTGTGCCGGTGATTGCCTCGCGCATCAGGGAGGCATCGAGCCGCGGCGCGGCGATGCTGGCAATGGAGGCCTTTGGCCTCTGCACCGGCTTTGGTGAGATCGAGACGCCGCGCGGCGCGGTCGTCAATCCTGATCCCGCTCGCCACCAGATCTATCGCCGCGGCCGCGAACACCACGAACATTATTATCGGCTGCTGGTTGAGGAGCCACACCGGCCGGCAACAGCCTGAAAGCAATCATCATCAACAATCAATTATTGGAGGAACGAGAGAGATGAACCCGCTGGTCGAGGTAGAGAAGCTTGGTCAAAGCATCTGGTATGACAATATTCGTCGGCTGCTGATCGATAATGGTGAGATAGCCGGGATGATCGACGGAGACGATCTGCGCGGCATCACCTCGAATCCGACGATCTTTGAGAAGGCGATCGCCGGCAGCGACGATTATGATGAGACACTGCGCGGACTGATGGCCGAGGGGCTGGGTGATGAAGAGAGCTACGAGGCACTGGCCATCGCCGACATCCAGCGAGCGGCTGACCTCTTTCGGCCGGTCTGGGAGCGAACAGGCAGGCTCGACGGTTATGTCAGCCTCGAAGTCTCGCCAATGCTCGCTCACAAGGTTGACGAGACGGTAGCCGATGCAAAGCGGCTCTGGGGGATGCTCGGCCGCCCGAATGTCATGATCAAGATCCCGGCAACTCCGGCAGGGATCCCGGCAATCCGTCAGACGATTGCCGCCGGGATCAACGTCAATGTGACGATGATCTTCGCGCTGTCCAACTATGAGGAGGTGGCTGAGGCCTACATCAGCGGCCTGGAGGATCGCGTTGCCGCCGGCTTGCCGATCGACCACGTCGCCTCGGTCGCCAGCATCTTTGTCTCGCGCATCGACACGGCGGTCGACAAAATTCTCAGTGAGTCAACAGGCACCGCCGGCAGCGATGACGAGAAGGCGCGCCTCACGGGATTGCTCGGTAAGACGGCGATTGCCAACTCCAAGCTGCAGTACCAGCGGTTCAGGGAGATCTTCGAGAGCGAGCGCTTCGCGAGGCTGGCCGCACTCGGCGCCATGGTCCAGCGTCCGCTCTGGGCAAGCACGGGGACGAAGAATCCCGATTACAGTGATGTGCTGTACGTCGACAATCTGATCGGCCCGCGAACGGTCAACACCATTCCGCCGGCGACCTATGCGGCCTTTCGCGACCACGGGACGGTGAAACTGACGATCGAAGAGAACCTCGACGAGGCGCGGGCGACACTGGCGGCGATTGCGGCACACGGGATAAATCTCGACGCCGTCTGCCTCAAACTTCAGGATGACGGGGTGAAGGCCTTCGCCGACTCGTTCGTCAGCCTGCTGCAAAGCATTGCCGGCAAGAAGGCTCGACTGGGCAGCCGGATCCTCGAAGACGACGGAGGTGCACCTGGCCCTTTTGAATCGGCCGTTCTGGCGACAATCGAGCACGCCGGAACGGCAAACTGGATCGAGCGTCTCTGGAATCGTGACGCGACTCTCTGGAAAACTGAAGAGGCGCATCAGAAGATCATCCGCAACTCGCTCGGGTGGGTGAGGGTGCCGGAGACAACCCTCGAGGCCGCCGATGACCTTGCTGCCTTCGCCGCACGCATTCGCAATGAAGGCCTGAAGCATGTCGTGCTGCTTGGAATGGGTGGCAGCAGCCTCTGTCCGGAGGTCTTTCGCCGCACCTTCGGCAAGCAGACCGGCTTCCCCGCCCTGCACGTCCTCGACAGTACCGATCCGGCCACCGTTCGTGCCATCGAGTCGGAGGTTGACCTGCCGCACACGCTCTTCATCGTTGCCAGCAAGTCGGGCTCAACCATCGAGCCGCTGATGTTCTACCGCTACTTCTATCACCGCATGACCGAGGTTGTCGGTGAGCGCGCTGGCGATCACTTCGTCGCGATTACTGATCCGGGCACGATGATGGAGGAGAGCGCACGCGAGCACCGCTTCCGGCGGATCTTCCTTAACCCCGCCGACATTGGTGGACGCTACTCGGCCCTCTCTCTCTTCGGTGCCGTTCCGGCAGCCCTGATGGGCATCGATTTCCGGACACTGCTTGGACGCGCCCGCAATGCAATGCTCGCCTGCGGACCAGGCGTGCCAGCCAATGAAAATCCCGGGCTGCAACTGGGAGCGACAATCGGTGTACACGGCAATGCCGGCCGGCAGAAGCTGACGATCAGCCTCGCCCCGGAGATCGACTCTCTTGGCCTCTGGATTGAGCAGTTGGTCGCCGAGAGCACCGGCAAGGAGGGGCGGGAGATCGTCCCCGTAGTCGGTGAACCACTTGCCTCGCCGGAGTTGTATGGCAATGATCGCCTCTTTGTCCACATTGCCGTTGGCGCTATCGATCCACTGATTGAGGATCGACTGCGCGCAATCGAGGCGGCTGGTCACCCGGTGATTCGCCGCACCCTTGGTGACACACTCGATCTCGGTGCCGAGTTCTACCTTTGGGAGATCGCCACCGCCGTCGCCGGTGCCTGTCTCGCCATCAATCCCTTCGATCAGCCCAATGTCCAGGAGAGCAAGGACAATACCCGCGCTCTCCTCGGCAGCTTCGAGGCCAATGGCCGCTTCGAGACGGAGACCATCGGGATTGCTGCGGAAAATGATCTGCGCATCGAGGCCTCTCCTGATTATGCTGCGAGCCTCGCCGGGGACAACAGCCCAGGCTCACTCGCCGAGATCGTCAGGAATCACCTCGGACACACCCGGCCCGGTGATTACATCGCCCTGCTCGCCTATTTTGAGGAGACCCGGGAACACGAGGCGCTGCTGCAGGAGATCAGAACCAGTCTGCGCGACTCGCACCACGTCGCCACAACCACCGGTTACGGTCCGCGATTCCTCCACTCCACCGGGCAGCTTCACAAGGGCGGCGCTGATACCGGGATTTTCATTCAGCTTATCGCCAATGATAACCCTGACCTGCCTATCCCTGGCAATCCATGGTCATTCGGCACTCTCAAGCAGGCTCAGGCCATTGGCGATTTTCAGTCGCTCGCCAGCCGCAACCGCCGCGCCATTCGCCTCCACCTCGGAGACGATATCGCCGGCGGACTCCGCCGCCTGCTCTCAATTGTGCGCAACTCCGCCTGAGATGGCATAAAACAGAGCCGGGTGGAAAGAAGATCATTCTCTCCACCCGGCCTTGTTTTACGCAGCTTCCAATCAGACGATCAGAAGGTATACCTCAACCCCATCAGGATGCGACGATTGCCGCCATTGGTCGCCCACTGATTGAGGAAGTTCGCGCCCGAGTTGATCGCCGAATTCGGCGTACCAAAGTTCCGCGTGTTGGTCGCATTGAAGAACTCGGCCCGGAACTGAAGGTTGTTGTTCTCGCCAACCTTGGTATTCTTGAAGATCCCAAGATCGACGTTGGCAATACCATCACCGCGCAGCGTGTTGCGCCCGACATTCCCGACGCGAACTCCCGAAGTCGGAAGAGCCGAGAAGAGCCGCGCACCACCCGCCTGAATCAGTTCGATGACGTTCATCCCTGACACATCGAGCGTGGTGTTGAGGTTCGGCCGGATCGCATTGCCGACCAGTGAATCGATCCCCTGCAGGGCCCCCGTCGGATCGGCGCCATTAAGCACTGTAAACGGCGTTCCCGACTGGAGCGTCACGAAACCATTCAACTGCCAGCCTCCCAGCACCCGACCGGCAAGCCCGGTCTGCTGCCGGAAGACCGGAAGCTCGTAGACAAAATTCGCCGTGAAGCGGTGCGGACGATCATAGCTCGACCGGCCACGATCGGCATCCCGATTGAACGAATCCTGCGGCACGGCAACCTCACCCTGCGGCTGTGGGTTGAAGATCTCCGAAGCCGTATCGATAAACGCACTCCAGGTGTAGTGCATCCCGAAGCTGAAGTTGTTGGTCAGGCGCTTCTCAAGACTCGTCTGCAATGAATGATAGATCGACTCGGCACAGTTACAGCGAAGCCGGATGATACCCCGCGTCGGATCCTGACGACGGAGCGTCTCCGTGCGGCTGTTGCGCGGCAACGCCGGATTGCCGTCAACCGTCTGGAAGAGCGCTGTTCCCTTGGTTCCAACATAACCAATTCGCAGCACCCAGTCCTTGGCCAGCTCTCGCTGCACCTCAAGGCTGTACTGATCCGCATAGGGCGAGCGGAAATCCTCACCAACGATCGTCCTTGTGATCTGCAGCGGGTCGCCGGTGAAGGTCGCACTCTGCAAATTGCTGTAAGCGTTGGTCAGCGAGGGGTTTAATGCCGCGACAAACGGGAAGGCGCTGGCAATGTTGAGGTTGATGTTGATAAACCCATAGTCGTTAGTCCGCGAATAACCACCACGAACGACCGTTTTGTCACCACCGGTCAGCTTCCCGAGAATCCCGTCGGCGCTTGTTCGCGGGTTCCAGTTAAACCCGAATCGCGGCTGGAAGTTGTTCATATCCCGCTTCGGCACCGGCGTGAAGGCAAACCGCTGGTCGTTGCCATTGGCCGCGACGATCGACCGGCTGAGCGGCACCAGCGAATCGATCGAGTTGCCCGGCGTCTCGTAACGCAGACCATAACTCAGTGTCAGCGTCGGTGTCACCTTCCACTCATCCTGGGCATAGAAGAAATAATCGTACCAGTTGTAATACTGAATCTCCTGGCCACCACGAACCGGCTTGTTGACCGCCGAAGCAATCGCGACGTCGTTGACATAGTCGGTCAGTGTCGCATAGGCCAGACGACCGCGGATCGTCGGCAGGAAGAAGCTCTTCACCTGAATCCGGCGGAAATCGAAGCCGAACTTCATCGAGTGTGCCCCGCGGGTGTAAGAGAGATTGTCGATAATCTGGTAGGTATTATTGAAGCGGAACTGCGGCAGATTGACCGCCAGCCCGATGGCCGTGCGCGAACCGGCCGCATTGAATCCGATCAGCCCGAGCTCGTTGATCTCAATCGACGGGATCGTCTCCGATGAGGGATCCTGCGCACTGGTTACCGAACCGAAACGCTGGTAGGCGACTCGGAACTCATTGACCAGCGAATTGCTGAGAATGCTGGAAACGCCGACATTTGCCGACTGGTTGCGCGTCGTGACGACGTTCGCCAGACCACTCGGAGTCGCCTGTCCCGTTCCCGTGCTGCTCTCGTTGTTGAAAAGATAACGTGCATTGAGGCTGTGCTTGTCGTTAAACCGGTGATCAATGCGCGCCGACCACTGGTCGTTATCAAACTTGATCGAATTGGCTCCGGTCAGCGATCCGAGCGGAACCTGGAAGGTGTTGCCATTGACCGTGAAGGCGGCCGTGCGGTTGTTGGCCGCAGTCGCCGCCGGCAGAAACTTGAGCAACGCCGCCACCTGCGGGCGATTCCCCGCCTGCTGCTGCAATACCGAGCGCCCGGCCTCGGTAGGCACGCCGTTGATCGTGAAGCCCGCTCCAAGCTGCCGGTCGGTCCAACGCTGGTATGAACCAAAGAAGAAGGTACGATCCTTGATCACCGGCCCGCCAAGCGTGCCACCAAACTGGTTCTCATTCCGCCGCGGCGCGTCAGCGAAACGCGCTGCCTTGTCGAGGTTGCTCCGTGCATTGAAGACCTCATTATTGTTGAACCAGAAGGCCGATCCATGCAAATCATTGCTTCCTGACTTGGTGACGATGTTAACTACCGCACCCGCTGCTCGTCCAAACTCCGCCGCAAACTGGTTGGTCACCAGGCGAAACTCCTGAACCACATCCGGGTTGTTGAGCGGCTGCTGCGATCCCGAGACGCTCGGGTCATTGGCATCCTGACCGTCAAGCATGAAATTGTTCGAGCGCAGCCGCATCCCGTTGACCGAGAAATTGATCCCGTTGGCAAATCCTGACTGCCCGCTGCCAAGCTGGCTCACCCCCGCCGCCGAGAGCGCAATGTTGAGCACGTTGCGGTTCGGTGCCAGCGGAAGCTCCGAAATACGCTTGCTGTCAAAGCGCGTGCTCACCTCGGCATTGCTCGTGTTTAACAGCGACGCATTCTCCGTCACCGTCACCACCTCCTGCAAACCCGCCGGCTTCAGCTCCGCGCTGACTACCGCCTGCTGGTTGAGCAGGAGCTCAATCCCTGTCCGCACATACTTCGTGAACCCCTGTGCTTCAACCGTCACCTCGTATTTCCCGATCGCCAGATTCGGGAAACGATATCGCCCCTCGGTGTCGGTCTTTGCGCTTCGGGACTCATTCGTTCCCGTGTTGCGTACCGTCACCGTCGCATTGGCGACTACCGCCTGCCGCTCGTCCGAGACTGTTCCTGTTATTGATCCT
>CAIKMY010000192.1 GCA_903828635.1 uncultured Acidobacteriota bacterium | reverse complement strand
GGCATCCTCACCAACCGCGACCTGCGGTTTGAGACGCGCCTTGACCTCCCGATCTCTGATGTCATGACAAAGGAGCCGCTGATCACCGTTCCGGTGGGCACGACTCTGCGTGAGGCCGAGGGTATCCTTCAGAAATACCGGGTCGAGAAGCTGTTGGTTGTCGATGACCAGTATCATTTGAAGGGGCTGATTACTGTCAAGGACATACAGAAGGCGATCAAATATCCCCAGGCAGCGAAGGATGAATTTGGTCGCTTGCGTGTCGCCGCCGCGATCGGAGCCACCGGTGACTTTCTTGAGCGGGCTGCCGAGTTGGTTGCCGCCCGTGTCGACCTGCTGGTGATCGATACCGCCCATGGCCACAGCTCACGAGTGGTGGCGGCCGTCAGAGAGGTCAAGTCACGATTTCCGGATATCGACCTGATTGCCGGCAATGTGGCGACAGCCGACGGGGCGAAAGCCCTCGTCGATGCCGGCGTCGACGCCGTCAAGGTAGGCATCGGTCCCGGTTCGATCTGCACCACCCGCGTTGTCAGTGGGGCCGGCGTCCCGCAGATCACCGCCATCACCGAGGCTGTCAGGGCTGTTGCCGGTACCGGTGTCTCACTGATCGCCGATGGCGGCATCAAGTACTCCGGTGATATCACCAAGGCCATTGCCGCCGGCGCCGATGTCGTCATGATCGGTTCACTGCTTGCCGGCACCGATGAATCTCCCGGCGAGGTCATTCTTTATCAGGGACGTAACTTTAAGGCCTATCGCGGAATGGGGTCGCTCTCGGCGATGAAGGAAGGCAGCAAGGATCGCTATGGTCAGGAGAGCGAGATCCAGGAGTCGAAGCTCGTTCCCGAGGGGATCGAGGGGCGCGTCACCTACAAGGGTTCGCTGGCGGCACTTGTAGGGCAGCTTGTCGGCGGGCTGCGCGCCGGCATGGGCTATACCGGATGCCGCACCATCCCCGAGCTTCAGCAGAACAGCCGTTTCATGAAGATCACCGCCGCCAGTCTCAAAGAGTCACACGTCCATGACGTGATCATCACCAAGGAAGCACCGAATTACCGGGCGGAGTAGCTCCACCCGGTAATTCGATCGTCTCTATTTCCTGATATTGCCCGCAAGGATTTTCTTCCTCATCCGGATCGACTTCGGAGTTACTTCGACCAGCTCGTCATCGGCAATATATTCGATGGCCTGTTCGAGCGTCATCTCGCGCACCGGCACGAGGCGCAGCGCGTCATCGGCCGTTGAAGCGCGCATATTGGTCAGCTTCTTCTCGCGAATGATGTTGACGTCGAGATCAACATCGCGGGAGTTTTCACCAACGATCATCCCCTCATAGACAGGGGTCGCCGGCCTGATAAAGATCTCGCCACGTTCCTGGAGGTTATAAATGGCATAAGCAGTTGCCTCTCCCGGACGGTCAGCGACGAGGCTGCCAGTGCCGCGACCTGCCAGATCTCCCTGCCACGGCCCCCACCGCAGAAAGAGCGTATTGAGCAGGCCGGTTCCCTTGGTCTCAGTCAGAAACTCATTGCGAAAGCCGATCAGCCCGCGTGAGGGGATCTCGAACTCCATCCTGACGCGACCATGACCATGGTTGATCATTTTGGTCATGATGCCCTTGCGGCGTCCCATCGCTTCAGTGACGACGCCGATGAACTGGTCGGGAACGTCGATTACCGCCTGCTCGATCGGCTCGCTGATCTGTTCGTCGACCCGGCGCGTCACCACCTGCGGGCGAGAGACCTGCATCTCATAGCCTTCACGCCGCATCTGCTCGATGAGAATCGCCAGTTGCAGTTCGCCGCGTCCGGATACTCGCAGGCTGTCGGGTGATTCCGTCTCCTCGACACGAATCGCGACGTTGGCCAGCAACTCCTTCTCCAGTCGTTCGCGCAGCTTGCGCGAGGTGACGTGCTGCCCCTCTTTCCCGGCAAATGGCGAGGTGTTCACTCCGAAGATCATCGAGATCGTTGGTTCGTCGACAACGATTCGTGGCAGCGGACGCGGATCGGTCGCCGAGGTGATCGTGTCGCCAATGTTGATCCCCTCGATGCCTGCAAGGGCGATGATGTCACCGGGCTCGGCCGTCTCGATCGGCACCTGCTTCAACCCTTCAAACGTGTAGAGTTGTGTGATCTTTGTCTTCGTCAGTTTCCCGTCATGCTGACAGACGCTCACCTGATCCCCGATCGAGACCCTGCCGTTGAAGACCCGGCCGATCGCCAGCCGCCCAACGTACTCGTTGTAGTCGAGGTTGGCCACCAGCACCTGCAGAGGCGCCTCCTCAATGGCCGTCGGTGCCGGAATGGTCTTCATGATCTGATTGAAGAGCGGTCGCAAATCGGTGCTCTCTTCCGCAAGCTCATGCTTGGCAATCCCGTCGCGCGAGATGGCGTAAAGAATCGGGAAGTCGATCTGCTCATCATTGGCGTCGAGATCGATGAAGAGGTCGTAGACCTCGTTGATGACCTCGTCCGGTCGCGCATCCTGCCGGTCGATTTTGTTGATGATGACAATCACCGGCAGCTTCTGCTCAAGGGCTTTCGAGAGCACGTATCTTGTCTGCGGCAGCGGGCCTTCCGAAGAATCGACCAGCAGCACCACACCGTCAGCCAGCTTGAGCACCCGCTCGACCTCGCCGCCAAAGTCTGAGTGGCCGGGAGTGTCGAGAATGTTGATCTTCGCCCCACCGTACCGGACGGATGTGTTTTTGGCCATGATCGTGATCCCTCGCTCACGCTCAAGATCCATCGAGTCCATTACCCGCTCGACGATCCGCTCGTTGGCACGATAGAGCCCGGATTGCTTGAGCATTGCGTCGACCAGCGTGGTCTTACCGTGGTCGACATGGGCAATGATTGCAATGTTGCGCAACTCCTCCCGAATTGACGCCGCCTTGTTTGCTGTTGTCTCTGACATATTAAGGTTATCCGTTCGATTCCTCTTCCCGGCTGAACAACCGGCTGAACAATTGGTCAGTAAATCAGATGGTATAACATCGGCCACCCCCCACGCCAGTGGGCAGCCACACCCACCATCTTAACAGGACTGAACCTGCGCTGTGGAAGCACCCCGGAGCTGCTGCCCTTGGAACTGTCTGAGGAATTTTTTCTCATTCGCTCTCCCCGGTTGACGCAGATGCCCCGGGCTTCGTATGGTAAATGGGCTGATGGTGTTTCTCCCGCTCCCGGGGCGGGGTTGGTCACTGGTATAGTCAATCCCGGGTGCGAAAGTGAATTGCCGGCAGCATACCCCAGGAGCATTTAGTCTCAGGAGCATTAATATTATGGCTGATGTCATCAAATGTACGCGATGCGGCCACAAGCTGCCGCCACTTGAGAAGGCGCCGTTTGGCGGTCCTCTCGGACGGAAGATTCACGAGCAGGTCTGCCAGGCTTGCTGGAAAGCCTGGGTTGCCACCCAGAACCAGCTGATAAACCATTACGGTTTGAGCACGATCAATCCCGAGCATCAGCAGTTTCTGATCCAGAACATGGAGTCTTTCCTCTTCGGCAAGGGGCTGCAGACGAGCATCGATACGAGTCTGCAGGGCAGCATTACTCACTAGTGCGGACCGGAGCAGAGGCTGTCGAATCGGCACCTTGTTGACAAGGGCTGTTGACCGTAATATCTTCAGTTTCTTACGGTAAATTGCTGTTGGCAGCGTGTTGGCGCCTGCCACGAATGGTACAGCGAACAGTACCTGAAATTAGTACCTGAAATTGTTCTGAAGCTCAGTCCCGGAGATTTGTGTGTTGAAGAAAGAGAAGTATATCGGTTTTGCGCCGGAAGATGATAACGACATCAGGCGGATTGACGATATTTCATCGGTTTATGGTGGCGAGAGCCGCAGCCTCTGGCAGGAACTGCGTTCGATATTTCGCGATCTGCTCTTTGCCGGACTGGTTGCTTCCCTGGTGGTTATCTTTGTTATGCAGCCTGTGCGTGTTGAGGGGCAGAGCATGATGCCGAAGCTTCATGATCAGGATCGGATATTCGTCAACAAATTCATCTATCCGTTGCGCGAGTGGATCAGTGACGAAGAGCCGATCAAGCGTGGCGACATTGTCGTGCTGCTCTATCCCAACGACCCCTCGAAGTCCTACATCAAGCGAATAGTCGGTCTTCCCGGTGAAAAGGTCGAAGTCCTCGAGGGTAAGCTCTACATCGATGACCGTCTGATCGAGGAGCCATACCTTGATGCCGATTACACTTCACACGATTCAACCCCGGAGCCGGTCAATGTCAGTGCTCATCATTACTTTGTGATGGGGGATAACCGGAACAATAGCAGTGATAGTCGCAGTTGGGGCCTGGTGCCCGAGAAATATATCTACGGTCAGGCAGTCTTTCGCTACTACCCGTTTATGCCTTTCGAGCGGGTAGGCCGGATCGACTAAATCGGAACCAGCATCATTGGGGCGGGGCGAGGCTGATCCGATCAGTTGCAGAATTCGATTGCAGAATTCGATTGCAGGATAATGAGACAAAGAGGCGCGGAAAGCATTTGCTCTCCGCGCTTTTCCCTGTCAGCCTGGTCTGTCTCTATCGGGTAAAATTACCCGGGTAAGGCGGTGAGGTGATGAGCGAGGCTGGATTGATCATCCGGATCTGGTCAAATCCGATGGCCGTCTTTGACGATCTGCGTGATCGGATGCCGATTGCCCGTCTGCTCGGGCTGGCGACGTTGCTGGCCACGATGGCGCTCATGCTTGGTGAGTGGCTGGTACCGCAGCGGCGAGCCGCAATGTCCGGGTGGCTCATCATGCTTCCCGGGGTTCAGCCCGATTTTGCGGTGGCGCTCGTGCTGTTGGAGAGTGTGATTACCGGGGTCAAGCTGGTCCTTTTCGTTGCGGTGATGCATGTACCACTGGTGATTCTGCTGACGGGCATCCTGATGCGACGGCGTCCGGTCTCGATACGGCGTCCGGTCTCGATGATGATGCGTGAGGATTATGGGGCGACGCTCAGTTGCACGCTTGCAGCATTCTCGGCAACACTGCTGACAGCGATTGTCTGGTTGTGCGGCCTGCTGGCGATTCGATGGCTTCGTCCTGGCTTTTTATTCACGCGCATCGCCCTGGTTCAACTGATTGTCACTCTGGTGCTGATCTTTTCCATTCTGATGGTTTTCGCGATAACGTCATTATTTAGCCCTGGCTGGCCCATGGCGTTGGCGGCAAGCCTGCTCTCGTTGACCTCGCTCCTGGCGCTGCCACTGGTCACCGGCCTTGCGACAACGGTCTGCACCTCGCCGGTGCTGGTCATCCTGCTCGTCTTTCTGCTGCGGGATCGGGTTGACGATCTGCTGCGGAGCGGTCGTGCCAGACGTGACTACCAGCGGAACCTGCGCATTGCGATGCTCAATCCGGCAGATGCTTCGGCGTGGTGCGAACTCGGTCTCTTCCACTGGCGCCGTGGGGAGCGATCCAAGGCAAGGCAATCTTTTGAAAAGTCACTCTCGATCGAGCCTGACGAGATCGATGCGCGTTATCATCTTGGGATAATCGCCAGGGAGGAGTCCCGGTTTGCAGAGGCAATTACACATTTTGAGCAGGTAATTGCCCGCAACGAGTCGTACAGCCAGCACGAGGTCTGGCGCGAAATCGCGCAGGTCTACTTCGCTGCCGGCCAGTTTGCTGACACGATTGCGATGCTCGACCGTTTTCAGCAATTTCGTCCGTCGGACCCTGAAGGGCACTGTCTGAGAGGGCTGGCGCTCGATCGACTTGAGAGGTGCGAAGAGGCAGCGGCCGCGATGAGGGCCTGCATCGAGGCCGTTGAGAGCGCCCCGGAATACAGTTACCGTGCCGGCAGGCGCTGGCTTGCCCGGGCAGAGAGTTATTTGCGCTCAGGCAGGGCATAAGTTTTGATGCATGTCCTGATAACAACAACAGAAGCCGGCAGCTTCAGCCGGCAATCTTCAAAGCGGAGGTGCAAGCGTTGACCAAGACTGGAATTCTGGCGCTCGAGGACGGGCGGGTGTTTCGCGGTCGTGCGTGGGGAGCGGATGGCGAGCGCACGGGCGAGATCGTCTTCAATACCTCGATGATGGGATACCAGGAGATACTTACGGATCCATCCTACGCCGGGCAGATTGTCACGATGACCTATCCGTTGATCGGGAATTATGGCGCCAATGGTGATGATATCGAGTCACGACGGCCATTTGCCGAGGGGCTGGTAGTCAGGGAATTTTCCGAGGTCGAGTCGAACTGGCGCTCGCGGATGTCGCTTGACGATTACCTGGTGGCAAATGGGATCGTCGGTCTTTCGGAGATCGACACCCGGGCACTGGTTCGCCATATTCGCGAGAAAGGCGCGATGAGGGCCTGTCTCTCATCGATCGATGGTGATGAGGCCAGTCTCATTGGCAAGGCGAGAAGTGCTCCGTCGATGACCGGGCGCAACCTTGTCGATGTGGTCACCTGCGGTGATCGTTATGAGTGGCCCAATCCTGCTCTCGATGCACCCGCCGCAGCACACACGCTCGACCCGCTGCTCGCGGTTCGTGAAAGCCTCGCCAGTCGGGCCGGCTCAGAGACGTTTCGCGTGGTTGCCTATGATTTTGGCATCAAATATTACATTCTGCGCTATCTTGAGGCCTTTGGCTGCAAGGTGACGGTAGTTCCTGCACGCACATCCGCCGAGGATGTGCTGGCCCTCTCGCCAGACGGTGTCTTCCTCTCCAATGGGCCGGGAGATCCGTCTGCTCTGTCGGAGATCGTTGCCACCATTCGCCAACTGATCGGTCGGGTCCCGCTTTTCGGCATCTGTCTCGGCCATCAGATACTGGCCCTCGCTCTTGGCGGGCGCACCTACAAGCTGAAATTCGGACATCGCGGAGGGAATCAGCCGGTCAAGAACCTGCTGACCAGCAGTATCGAGATCACCTCACATAATCATGGCTTTGCGGTTGACCCCGAGAGCCTCGATCCTGCTCAGGTTGAGCTGACTCACGTCAATCTCAACGATGGTTGTCTGGAGGGATTTCGCCATCGTCACCTGCCGGTCTTCTCGGTGCAGTATCACCCCGAGGCCGGACCGGGACCACACGATGCTACCTATCTTTTTGAACAGTTTATTGATTTGATGAAGGCCGGAAAGTAGACGGTAACACATATAAAGTATTGGTCCATACATAATAAATAAACCGGCAGAGGAGAAACAGGAGGAAACTATGAAACAGAAACCAGGCATTTGTCTGTTGCTGTTGACGATGATGGCGGCATTGTCGATATCGGCGATGGCACAGGCTTCAGGCTCAACGGCAGAGTTGCGAGGTGATGTCACGGATCAGACGGGGGCTGTCATTCCCGGGGCGAAGATATCGGTGACCGATCTGGCGAAGGGCACGGCACGGGTGACGGTGACGGACAAAGAGGGGCTTTACGTCTTCGTCGGGCTGCTGCCAGGCAGTTATGACGTTCGGGTCGAGGCGCAGGGCTTTGCGGCCAGCAGCGTCAGGATCGACCTGACGGTTGGTCAGCAGGCGGCGCTTCCGGTGCGTCTGACAGCGGCTGGTTTGCAGGTACGTGTCGACATCGTTGCCGGCAGCGAGGTGGTTGAGACGAGCAGGTCGGAGCAGTCATCAGTGATCGATAACCGACAGATCGTCAATCTGCCGATCAATCGCCGCAACTTCCTCGATTACGCGCTGCTGACTCCCGGAGTTGCCGATTCGGATAACATTGCCGATTCATCCGATTTCCGGGTGGCGCAGACGCCGCAGTCGGGGCTCTCGTTCGGTGGGAATAATGGTCGCGGCAACATGGTGCAGATCGATGGCGCGGAGACGCTCAACTCTTCGGGTGGCGTGCAGGCGACGCTGAGCCAGGAGGGGGTGCAGGAATTCCAGGTTGTCCGCAACAGCTTCAGTGCAGAGTATGGTGGCGCCGGGGGTGGTGTGGTGAACATCGTCTCCAAATCGGGATCGAATGATGTTCATGGAAGCCTCTTCGGTCTCTTCCGTGATCGCGCCTTTGATGCCCGCAATGCCTTTGATTTCAATCCTGACGGCCAGTCGCCATTCAATCGGCAGCAGTATGGCGGTTCATTTGGCGGTCCGGTGGTCAAGGATCGCACTTTCTTCTTCGGTGTCTTCGAGCGGCTGTCACAGAAGCGCTCAGCCTTCGTTAATCTGCTGAGCGATCCGACAATCTTTCAGACGACGAGTTCACAGAACGCGCTGATCAATTATCTCTCAGGTGTCGCCCCGTTTGCCTCGCTGGCAGCGGGATTGCGTGGGGCACTGACAACTACCAGTCAGGCCTATCCGCGTACGGTCAAGCTCTTCACCGATAACAGTGGTCAGTTTCCCTTCAAGGAGAATCAGACGCAGTTCTCGGCGCGTATCGATCACACCTTCAGTGAGAAGAGCAGTGGTTACATCCGCTTTAACGTTACCGACAGTTTCTTTGAGAATCAGGCAGCCGGGCAGTTGACAGCACCCTCACGAGGTCGAACCTTCGATGCGTGGAATGGCGGTGTCGTCGCTTCCCACAATTATCAGTTTTCGTCGACGACCTTTAATGAGCTGAAGTTGCAGTATAGTTACACGCGCAACAGCTTCATTGCCAATGACAAGAACGGACCGGAGTTCAACATCGAGGGTTACGGGAATTTCGGTCGTGACATCTTCCTTCCATCAAAGACGATCGAGCGTCACTATGATGTATATGACAATCTGACGCTGGTCAAGGGCAGCCACACTCTGCGTTTTGGCGGTTCGCTCTTCCTGCATGACGTCTCGACGACCAACGAGACCTATTTTGGTGGTCGCTTCAATTTTGGAGCGGCGATTCCGCTGAGCAACATCATTGCGCTCAACCCGGCGCTCGGGCCGGCGGTGCTGCAGCAGCTTCAGGGTTTTCTGCAGCAGAATCAGCCATCGCTGCTTTCGTCGCTGGCGGCGCCGATCAATGCCTTGCAGTCCTTCAATCTCGGGCTGCCTCTGGTCTATCAGCAGGGTTTTGGCGATGCCGAGGCCTCGGGCTGGATGGCGAGATACGGGCTTTACGTCCAGGATTCGTGGAAGGTTAATCAGCGTTTCACGCTCAATCTCGGGTTGCGCTATGCGATCCAGGACGAGCCGTTCTTCATTCCGACTTCGAAGCGTGACTGGCAGCCGCGGGCAAGCTTCTCGTGGGATCCGGCGGGCAACGGCAAGACGGTGATACGCGGCGGAGGTGGCATTTTCGTCGGTTTCCTCAATCAGGCAGTCGCCAACGTGACGCGTGAGCTGGGCGGCTATGCCGATCCGACTTCGATCTTTATCGTGATCGCGACGCCGACGACCAACGGCTTCGGGTTGCCGCGCTCTTTTGATATGTTTGGAGGTCTGGCAGCGGCGACCAATTTCTTCTCGCGGCCGATCACCCTTGCCGATGTGCAAAAGATCCTGCCACCAGCGGGCACGCCGAATGCACGGCCGATCACGCCGGGCCCCGGTTCTCCGCTTGAGGTTCGTTTCCGGGTTGGCCCGGGGTATCGCAATCCGACGACCTACCAGTCGAGCCTCGGAATTCAGCGCGACCTTGGCCGTGGCTTTTCACTCGATGCCGGCTACATGTTCGTGCGCGGACTCTATCAGTCACGTAATCGTGACATCAATCAGTTCAAGCTGAGCGGTCCGGTCAATGCGCTCAACCCGCAGGGCGGGCCGACCTTCATCCGCTTTCCGGCGGCGGGAGCCTCCTCCGATTTTCGCAATCCGCTGATCTTCCAGGATAACGTCTATGATATGACGGGCAATTCGTTCTATCACGCGATGACCCTGCAGGTGCAGAAGCGGTTTGCGAACAACTTCAGTCTCAACGCGCATTACACTCTTGCCAAGGCGATCGACGAGGTTACTGACTTCAACAGCGACTTTTCGGCGCAGAATCCGCTGAACATGCGAGCCGACCGGTCGTTGTCGTCGTTTGATCAGCGTCATCGTTTTGTGGTGAGCGGGGTATTGCAGAGCCCCTGGAAGAGCGCGATTGTGCGTGACTGGCTGGTCTCGCCGATCTTTGTTGCCCAGAGTGGCCGGCCGTTCAACCTGCTGCTTGGTTTTGATGCCAATGCTGACGGGCGTGCGCAGTCGGATCGACCGGGGCAGGCGGGGCGAAACACCGGGCGTGGCGAGGCCTTTTACAGCTTTGATACACGCCTCTCCCGTCGTTTCCTTGTGCGCGACAGTCGTTTTCTCGAAGTAACCTTCGAGGCCTTCAACCTCTTCAACCGCACCAACTTCGGCGGCATCAACAACACGCTTGGCGGCGCGTGTACCGACTCGGGCGGGAACATCATTCCCTGCACGCTGACGGGGGCGACACCACTCTCCAACTTCAGTCTGCGTGGACGCGCCGATCGTAAACCGACCCAGCCTCTCGGCTTCACGTCGGCCTTTGATCCGCGCCAGATTCAGATCGGAGTCCGCTACAACTGGTAACCTGACAGGTCGGAGGCTCGAAGCTCGGGTCTCCGACCCTTCTCTCACGTCGGAATTACTATGACTTCAGAGAAGACACCCCCACCGGAAGGCTATCATCTTGGCATGTGGCTGGCGATTGTCTGCGTGGCAATCCTCTTTCTGGCACTGAGCGTGTTGTATATCTTTAACCGGGCTGGTCGGGCGGCGATTGCCATGCCTCCGGTTCTCTGGATCAGCTCGGCACTGATTCTGCTCAGCAGTTTGACGATGGAGGTGGCGCGACGCAATCTTCGGCGTCGCCGCGAGGAGCATTTCAGAACCTGGATCGGGGTGACCGTGATTCTCGGTCTCGGCTTCCTCGTCGCCCAGCTTCTCGGCTGGGCGTCATTGCGGGATGCCGGGTTTTACATTAATCGGAATTTGCGCAGCGGCTTTGCCTATATCTTCACCGGCCTGCACGGTCTCCACCTGCTGGGCGGGCTTGGCGCATTGCTCTACGTTGCCGCGCGGCGACCGGAGACCTGGACAGTGCTGCGTCGGAGGATCTCCGTTGATGTGACCGCGATCTACTGGCATTTTCTCGACGGACTGTGGCTTTACCTGCTCGCGCTCGTCTTTCTCTGGTAATCAGACAACCCGGGATGCCGGCCATCAGAAATACTGACCATGAACATAACCGATCTGCCGACTCTCAACGCCTTTCTCAACAGCACCAGCGCGACTCTGCTCGTGTGCGGATGGTTGCTGATTCTTCGTCGGAGGGTGACCGCGCACCGTCTCTGCATGGTTGGCGCGCTGATCTCATCGGCGCTCTTTCTCGCTTCCTACCTTTTCTATCACTATCACCACGGCTCGACGCGTTTTGAAGGTGAAGGCTGGCTGCGAACGGTCTACCTGACGATTCTGCTGACTCATACGGTTCTCGCGGTGACCATTCTGCCAATGATTCTGGTGACCTTCGCCCGTGCGCTGAGGAGTGATTTCGCGGCGCATCGCAAGATTGCCCGCTGGACACTGCCGCTCTGGCTTTATGTGTCGGTTACCGGAGTGGTCGTCTATCTGATGCTCTACCAGATGCGTTGAATCGGAACAGGCGACATTTTGATCTCACGCGGAGGCGCGAAGAAAGCCAAAGAATATCCTTTCTGCTCCTTATATGTCCGGACGCCCGGTTTGAGAACAAGTGACTAATCAATATTTATGAGGCGTTCCTTCAGAACGCCTGAATTGTGTACCACGTCTACCCAGGGTTGCACCCTGGGCTGGTATGCGGCGCCCCGTTGGGGCGCTGGCTGCAATGCCGCCTTTTCGGGCACAAAATGTCCAAAGTCCAGGCCCGGAGCAACGCTCCGGGTATGCTCCCACCCCCGTTCCCCGCATTCCTTAATCACTTTGCCGGGCTCCACAGGGTTGTACTTCGAGTTTCTCTCTTTTACACTCTGTGCTCATAAGAATGCTCCCGTGTCTTCAGATAGATAAGTGATTGTGCACAAAGTTGTTATCTCCTCAACAACAGCCTTTTTCCACACACTGATGAGAAATGCGGGTTAGCCGATAACGCATCACTCATCGTGATCATCTCCGACCTGACGGTGGCTCTCTTCTCAAGCAGTTCCGCGAGGTTGATTCCAGCGTGCGCCCTCCCGCTCTGGTAGAGCGCGATCTTCCTCTCTCCCCACAACACAACGAACCCGGTCGTCTGCGTCGCGCTCCCTTTCTCTCTCTTGTCTTTGGTCATACAGGAGAGAATCCTCACTCGTGTATCATCGAAATGGCAGATCTCTCAGTTTTTTTGGGTGCCTTCAGATCGTAGTGATGCCCCTGACACCCCTCTCCCGGACACTCATCCCCGGCCTGCAGTTCATTCTTACCGCATTCGACCACGGTAGCCCGCATTTCTCATCAGCATTTCTTAGAGCGCCAAATGAGATAGAATTTCACTCTCAGCATCCCTGAATCTGGATTCTTGAAGCAGATTTCGGGGTGCTGAGCCCTTTGTAAGGGTCGATTTCAGCCATAACCTTGGCCTGACTTGAGTGTATGCCTGATTTTGCCTACACCTACTCTCACCCCGGCAAAAACCGATTCTTGCTGCTTCGATCCATTACTAACCAGCCAACTGAAAAAACACTTTTCAACACCGCAACGGTTCCATTACACGCAGCTTCTGGTAAATGGTAAGAAACAACTCCTGATACGGATAGCTGCTTGCCAGCCTCACCAATAATCGTCTAACACTAACTTGCACCTGTGCACCGATCTTGAGCAATTTCAATCGAATGGTGCCGCATTGTGCCTGTGCCATTTCAGTTCCTGCCAGCACGCTCCGCCGCAGTTCATTCATCAGTACATACGCAACACTCGACAACCACAGTCGCATCTGATTTGATTTTAATAAATGCGTCGATGTTCGATCTGCAAACAGCTCCTGCTGCTGCTCCTTGATCCGGTTCTCCATCTCTCCACGTGCGCAGTAGATATCTTCATACAAAGTCCGCGCGTCATACTCTTCCTGACTCAGGTTGGTGACGACGAAGCGAGGATTAGGCCCTTTCTCCAAGTATTCTGCCTTACCTACTACACGCCGCTGCCGACTCCAGCTATCCAGCGTTTGATACTTCATCTCGCTGAAAACGCGGGCTGCTGTCCCTGCTGCATCAAACTGCTTTTTGGCTTCTGACATTGTGGCGGAGACCATCGCCTCCAACCGCTTGTTACGAGCCAGGCCAAAGAGATATCTCACATTCTGACTTTCGCACCAGCCCATAATCTCTTCCCGGCAGAAGCCTGAATCTCCTCGTACCAGAATTCTCACCTCAGGCCAGTGTCTGCGTACTTTGCTAATGATTCGTTTGATCTCCGATAGTGCACCTGCCGCAGGTTGTTTGTCCGCTGTTTGCAGCTTCGCGCACAGTAGAAAATCGCCGCAGAAAACATACAGTGGCAGGTAGCAGTAACCACCATAGTAGCCGTGGAAGAACCGCCCTTCCTGTCGTCCGTGTAACGTATCATCGGTTGCGTCCAAGTCGAGAATGATCTGCTCGGGTGCTTCCGCATGCGCCTGTATAAAGACGTTAACGAAGAATTCCTCTATCTTTTCATCTGACGCCGCAATCTTTTTATACCGCCCATCCTTCTCCGGATCATCCGTGCGCAATTCCAGTCGATTGAGTGTGCTCTTGCCTGCCAGGGCATTTCCTCGATCCGTCGCCAGGCGTCGTTCATTGCCTGTCGGATCGGTCTTACCTACTACTGAGGTCAGTAATGGGTCACTTCGCAACTGATCGTGATCGATGAGGTCTTCGTAACCCAACGCCAGTGTATAGATTCGTTGTGCTACCAGCTCTTCCACCTGATGCTCGATCCTGCTCTTATTTCGGTGATCGATG
>CAIKMY010000191.1 GCA_903828635.1 uncultured Acidobacteriota bacterium | reverse complement strand
GATGTCGAAGCCGCGCCCGTACCCCAGCCGCAGCACCGTCTTCTCACTCACCTTGTAGGCAATCCCGATGCGCGGCGCATAGAGATTATTGGCCGGCTTGACTCCAAGGTCGAGACCAACTCCCGGTGAGCCCGCAACCCGCACCTCACCCGTGTTGACATCAATAAATCCACCCTTGCCCGCGCCGGTCACCGTCTGCGGACGATAATTCTCGTAGCGCAGACCATAGTTGATCGTCAGGTTGCGGTTGACCCGCCAGTTGTCCTGCACGAACAGGAAGAAACGATTTTGCCGCTCCTCGGCATCAGTGATCGTGCTCACATAACGCTCGAAGACACTGACGTCACCCAGCAGGAATGACGCGAGCGCTGAGCCTCCGCCTGTCGGACCCTGGGTTCGCGCAGCGTTGAACTGCAACTCGCCCGCACGATGGCGGTCCGAGGGGATGCGCAGGTTCTTCGCGTAACGATAGTCGATGCCAAAGCGCCACGAATGATTGCCCTGCAGGTAGGTCCAGTTGTTGACCATCTGAAATGCCCGCTCATTCTGCCGCAACGGGCAGTTGCAGCGCGCAAACTGCAGCGCATAGCCGAAATTGAACTGATTGCCGTTATTGCCGCCCGGACCATAGCCGTTAAGCAGGAAGGCCGGCATACCGCCGGTGAACGAGTCGTTGTTCAATCCCGGGATGCCCGCGTCTTTCGCCGGTGTCGTCTCTGCTGCTCCCGGATCGACATTGACCCGATAGCGGAACCAGCCGAAACGGAAGTCGGTCAGCAGGTTTTGATTGACGGTGTAGTTGAATCCCGTCGCCAGGCTCTGATTGCGCGTGCGCGAAATGCCCGCGAAGGGAGCCGCCTCGTCGAACCCGCGACCGCCGGCCGCAAAGCCGAAGATGCCCGGTGAATCGAGCCGGTAGTCGGCGAAGCTGTAACGACCAAAGAATTGCAATGACTGGCTGTGGAAGTAGTCCCACCGCGTGTTGGTCAGGTCTTCGTTGAACTTGATCGTGCCGGAGTTGACATAGTTCGGTGCATCACGCACCACCCCGGTGATGTTCGGCAGCGGAATCAGGCTGAGAAGCTTCAGCGCCTGCGGCGAGATCCGTGAGGTCGGGATTTTGTTGTCCGTGAACTGTGTCCGTGTTGCCGGCGTGTCGCCACTTGCCGGGTCGAAGATGTTCAACTGCAGGCCACTGAGGTCGCCTGCACGCTCTGCCAGCGACGGAACACGCAGCAGCGCTGATCCTCCGGTGTTGCGTCGCGTCCCCTGATAGTCGCCAAACCAGAAGAGCTTGTCGGCAATGATCTTGCCTCCCGCCGCACCGCCAAACTGATTGTACTGCGTCACCGGAATGTAGCGATCCGAGCCGCGAATCTTCTGAAACTGTGTGAAGGGATTGCGCGCATTGAGAACACCGTTGCGCAGGAAATTGAATCCGACCGCGTGGAAGTCGTTGGTTCCCGATTTCGTCTGGACACTGATCACTCCCGCCGTTGCCCCGAACTCGGCATCATAGGCCGCAGTCGTGATCTTTGCCTCGGAGAGTGATTCGAGCGTCGGGTTGATGACGATCAGGCTCAGCAGCGCATCGCGATTGTCAGTTCCATCCAGCAGATGGGTCGTTCCGGCGAAGCTCTGGCCGTTGACCACCTTGCGGAATGATCCCTGCGGGTCCTCCGACGATGCCGTCTGCGAGGTCGTTGCCTGAACACCGGGCGTCAGCAGCTCAAACTGTGTAAACCGCCGGTTGATCAATGGCAGATTGGTCACCGTCTTTTCGGTGAAGGTTACGGCCACATCCGCTCGCTCCGTTTTCAGCAGCGGCGTCTCGGCGCTGACCTCGACCACCTGCGAGACCTCACCAACCTCCAGCTTCAGATCGGCTCGCGAAAACTGGTCGACCGAGACCAGCACTGTCGCCACCGCCGCCTTGAAGCCGGTTGCCTCGATTCGCACCTGATATGTTCCGGCAATCAGCCCGCGCTGCGTGAAGTTGCCGTCTTCGTTGGTAGTCGTCGTCACGCTCGTCTGTCGCTGCGTGTCCGTGATCACTACCCTGGCATTGGCCACCGCCGCTCCCGCGGGGTCGACGACCGTGCCGACGATGTTTCCGTAAACCGCCTGCCCTCTTGCCGTTACATTCGTTAACAGCAGAGAGAGTAACAGGGTCAGGAATCCTGCCGCTCTTCGCATTTTAGATCCTCCTCGAAGATTGTTGTTTACTGCCCGGCTAAACAGCAGGATTGAGAACAGACAAAGCCGTCTCTCTGCTGATGGAAAAAAAGAAAAAAGCGGATCCTGCCTGATTGATCACTATTAACCGGATAGACTGTCGAATCCTATCACGCCATTTGCCGAAAGCCAAAAGCACGGAAACTTTTCAGGAGGCCGGAACCACTGGCAGTTCGGCACGCACAAAGTGCTCTGGTGCGAGCCGGGCCATCAGATCAGTGACGGCAGATTCAAGGGCGGAGAGATTCTTTGATTCCAGCGTCAGTTTGACCCGATATTCGTCAGAAGCAAAATTGGGGTAAGAGCCAATGGCCACAGCCGAATGCGCGTCCGCGACGGCTGTCAGCCCCGCCGCAAGGTCGAATTCATCTTCCTGAGTGTAGATGACGTGGAGAAAAAAGGGCTCGACGCGAAAACGCTCGCGGATGGCCAGAAACTTCCGGCGGAAATGCTCCGGAACTCCGGGGAGGATGTAGACATTGCGACAGACCGGAACCGGCCATTTCAGCCCGGGCCCGTCGATCAGCCTCGTTCCTTCCGGCATCTCCGCCATGCGCAGATGCGATTCCTCAAGGCGCTCGCCGAAATAATCGCGAATGTTGCGCTCCAGTTCCGGATGTCGCACCAATGGCAGCCCGAATGCCGCGGCGATCCCCGGGATGGTGACGTCGTCATGCGTCGGACCAACCCCTCCCGAGGTAAAGAGATAGTCAAATTGCACCGATAACTCGCGTGTTGCCGCCGCCACCGTCTCAACCTCATCAGGGACGATGAGGATCCGGCGCAGGGCGACTCCCAACTCACGCAACTCGCCTATCAGAAGCTCCGCGTTCTGATCTCCCACCTTCCCGCTGAGGATCTCATCGCCAATGACCAGAATGGCTGCAGTCGTCGTCGCCATCGCTAACCTCACGCTCCCGGCTGATATTCATCGCCTTTTATACCCGTCAGCCTGAACTTCCACTCAACTACACTGCCTGACGATTGAGCGCTTCGCCGGCCTCAGCCTGAACCAGCCGCAGCGGCACATTGTGCTCTTCGGCGGCCCGGCGACAATCCTCGAACTCGGGATGGCGCGTCAGGACGCGACCGGAAGAGTCACGGGAGATCTTGATGCTGATCGCTCCATACTTTGTCTGCACAACCTCGTGCGACCGGATCAGAATTTCACGCCGCTCCTCGCGGTAGCGGATGCCGACGGTAGTCGTCTCCTCGAAGATGAGTTGCGCCATCTTCTGGCGGTCCTCGTTGCGGCAGATCAGCGTCAGCAGAATCCCCGGTCGGTTCTTCTTCATCTGCACCGGAGTATGGAATACTTCGAGTGCCCCGCGATCGAGTGCGCGATTGATGAAAAATCCGAGTACCTCGCCGCTGAGGTCGTCGATATTGGCCTCGATGACCGTGACCGTGGTCGGCGTATGATCGGCATCCTCGATCAGTTCACCAAGCACGACTCGCAGCACATTCGGGAATTTATCGTAATCGCGTGTGCCGGCCCCATAGCCGACACCCTCGATGCGCATTGGCGGGAGGGCTCGGAAATCGCTGGTGAGGCTGGTGACGATTCCTGCTCCGGTTGGCGTCACCAGCTCGCCGCGAATCTCACCCGAATATGCCGGTGCTCCCCGCAGCAGCTCGGCGGTCGCCGGGCCGGGAACCGGATAGGTTCCATGTGCGCACCTGAAGCTGCCGCTGCCAACATGGAGCGGGGAACTGATCACCTGGTCGATCCCCAGTGCCTCCAGTCCGATCGCTGCCCCGACGATGTCAACGATCGAGTCGATCGCCCCCACCTCGTGAAAATGAACCGACTCGATCGGAATACCGTGAATCTTTGATTCAGCTTCACCAATCCGCCGAAAGATCGCCAGCGATCGCTCTTTCACCCCCTCTGACAGCGACGATTCGCTGATCATCTTCGTGATCACCGAGAGTGAGCGATGATCGTGATGATGGCTGTGATCGTGATGATGGCTGTGATCATGATGCCCGTGATCATGATGATGGCTGTGATCATGATGCCCGTGATCATGATGATGGCTGTGATCTTGATGAGGCTCGTGATCATGATGATGGAGATCAACATCGAATTTGGCAGCAGAGATCCCGCTGCGATCGACGCGAGAGAGGCGCAGCTCGTAGCCGGGCAGGGCGAGTCGCGCGAGTTCACGCCGCAGCAGTTCGAAATCGAGGCCGAGGTCGAGGAGTGCGCCGATGAACATATCGCCGCTGATGCCGGAGAAGCAGTCGAGATAGAGTGTACGGGTCATGGATGCTTCTCTTCCTACTCGAAAGTGCCGGCGATGACGGTGGTTGCCACCTCGGGATGGAGATATTTGCGAATGGCGGCGTTGACCTGATCGACGGTCACGGCACGAATGATCGACGGGTAGCGATCAAGATAGTCGAGGCCGAGGCCATAGAGTTCGACGCTCGTCAGCTGGCCGGCAATGGCGCCGTTAGTGGCGAGGCCCACCTGGAATGATCCGGCAAGCGAGGACTGTTCGTCGCGCAATTCCTCGTCGCGGATGCCATTGGCGATGAAGTCATCAACGATCTTCAGTGCCGTCTCGATGGCAATCTCGATATTGGTGGGGGCGACAGTGACCCCAATGGTGAAGGGGCCGTCGGCGATGCCCGATTCACTGAAGCTCGAATTTATGCCATAGGTCAATCCCATCTCGTCACGGAGCACGAGGCCGAGGCGGGAGGAGATGGTCGACTGACCGAGCGCACGATTGGCGATGATCGCCGGTATGTAGTCTTCGTTCAGTCGGCGCAGTCGCGAGGCGTGGCCGATGACGACATCACAGTTGGCCTTTTCACGCATCGAGATCCACTCTTTGTGCGGTTCCGACTGCAACTCGGTGAAGGGAAGATCGACTGGTGGCGGCGTCGGCCCGCGCCAGTCCCCAAGGTGCCGCTCGACGAGGTCACGGATCTTTTCGGCCTCGACATCGCCAACAATCGACAGAATCATCGAGCCGGGCCCGTAATGATTATCATAAAAGCGACGTACATCTTCAGCAGAGATCGCTTCGACCTCGCGGATCGTGCGTTCCCCGGTCAGTTGATGGAATGGATGACCCTCCGGGAAGATGATCTGGCTGAGGCGCTCATAGGCGCGGACTCCCGTCTCATCCTGGTTCTCCCTGATGCCGGCGATCGTTCGCTGCCGAAGCTTTTCGAGCTCATCAGCGGGGAAGGCCGGCTCGCGCAGCTCTTCTGTCATTGTTCCGAGCAGCAGTGGCAGGTCGTGGCTCACCGACTGTCCGCTGATCGAGAGCGTGAAGTTGTTCGAGTAGAACCCGACTCTTGCTCCGGATGACTCCATCTCCTCGGCGATCTCCAGCTTGCTTCGGCGCAGGGTTCCTTTGCTGAGCATGCTGGCGGTGATGCCCGCCAGCTCCGCCTTTCCCGGCGGGTTGAGATACTCTCCCCCGCGCAGGTTCCCGGAGACCGAAACGGTCTGGTTGGCATGGTTTTCGAGGACGAGCAGGATCAGCCCGTTCTCCAGCCGGTAGCGTCTGATTCGTGCGGCAAATGATCGGTCGGTAGTCACTTTGATTACTGCTCTTCCTTCGGGATAAAGTACCCGACAGTTCGATTGTCATCGTGGAAATAGGTCCTGACGACCCGCTGTACATCCTCCGGCGTCACCTCGGCGACGCGGCGCGGCAGGTCGATGTAGAGCTTCCAGTCGGCAACGGCCTCCGATTCGCTCAGCTCACTGACGACCCCGAGGGGGCTGTCACGCAGGAAGATCGATCGCGTCGCGATCATGTTTTTGATCTTTTGCAGCTCTTTCTCTGAGACCGGTTCACTCTTCAGCCGATCGATTGTTGCGATGATCGCCTGCTCGACAGCTTCGTGGGTAATGCCCGGAGAGATAGTCGCCTCGATGGTGAAGAGCCCGGGATCGAGAAACTGCCAGCTGTTTGAGTCGGCATCGACTGTCAGTTGCGTCTCGACCAGTGACTGGTAGAGTCGCGAGGTGACCCCGGCCGAGAGGAGCCGATCGAGCACCGAGAGCGCTGCGGCGTCGGCGTGTGTCGCCTCCGGGGTGTGCCAGGCCATCTCGATCACTCCCAGCTGACCGGCGCGTCGCAGCACGAAGCGCACCTCGCCCTGCTGTGGAGGCTCGACGGTGTACATTGGCGGAATGTCGTGCGTCGATCGCGGAATCGGCCCGAAATGCTCGGCGATCATCGCGAGTGTGGCCTCCGTCTCAAAGTCGCCGACGACGAAGAGCGTCGCGTTGTTCGGGTGGTAATAGACATCGTAGAACTCCTTGAGCTGCGAGGTTGGGATGCCCTCGACATCGGAGCGCCAGCCAATCGTCGGGTGGTGGTAGGGGTGCTCACGAAAGGCCATCGCCCAGACGCGCTCGTCAAGGATCCGTGCCGGATCGTTCTCGCCCCGTTCCAGTTCGTTGCGCACCACCGTCATCTCCAGCTGCCGATCCTCGTCAGCAATCAGCGAATTGCGCATCCGATCGGCTTCGAGGTGCATGGCGAGGCCGAGCTGGTCGCTCGGCAGCATCTCGTAGTAGCGCGTCCGGTCAACCCAGGTGTCGGCATTGAAGACCGCCCCCTGACGCTGCAACACCGCCGCAATCTGCGTCCCCTTGCGCTTGTTGTAGGTCGGCGTTCCCTTGAAGAGCATGTGCTCCAGCAGATGGGTCGCTCCGGTGCGGCCAACCGCCTCGTTGCGCGAGCCAACACGGTAGAGAACCATCAGCGCCACCACCGGTGCCGTCCGCTGCTCTGCCAGCAGCACCTTCAGCCCATTGCTCTCAAGCCGGTACTCGGCGATACCCTCGTATTCTGTTACCCTCGTAAAGAGTCCGCTTGCCATTCATGCTTCCTTTATGATTATGCCATCTGTTTGTCGGCCTTCTGTCCGGAGGTGATCGCCTCGATGATCTGCCTGCCATGAAAGCGACCGTTCTCGATAAAGATTTTGCCGGTGTCGCGGCCCGCCATGACGACGCCGGCAAGGTAGATCCCCCTGACATTGGTCTCGCAGGTCACCGGATCGAAGGCCGGCTTCATCGACTCCGGATCGATCCTGATCCCGGTCGCACGCAGAAAATCACTGTCAGCGTGATACCCCGTCAGCGCGAAGACGACATCGTTGGGCAGCTCGCGCTCCTCCCCGCTGTCGAGGCTACGAACGCGGATTCGCGTCGGGGTGATCTCCGTCACTTCGTGTCGGAAGAGCGCCGCCACCTCGCCGCTGGCGATGCGATTTTCGATGTCCGGCAATATCCAGTACTTGACGGTCCGACGCATCTCGGTGCCACGGTGGATGATCGTCACGCGGGCTCCGTGCCGACAGAGGTCGAGGGCTGCCAGTGCTGCGGAATTGGCACCTCCGATCACCGCCACATCACGGTTGTAACAGGGGTGCGCGTCCTTGTAATAGTGATAAACCTTCGGCAGTTCCTCGCCGGAGATGCCCATCAGGTTGGGCAGATCATAGTAGCCGAGCGCGAGTACCACCTTGCGAGCATGATGCTCATGGCGTTCACCAGTCGTCGCCTCCGTCGTCACCATGAAATCCCCATCATTGCCGCTGATGGCCAGAGCTCGCTCATACTGCCGAACCGTGAGTCGGTAGGTCTCGGCGACGCGACGGTAATATTTCAGCGCCTCGATGCGGTTTGGCTTCTCACGCTCGCAGACAAATGGCAGATCACCGATTTCGAGCAGTTCGGGGGTGGTGAAGAAGACCATCTGCGTCGGATAGTTGTAGAGCGAGTTGACGAGGCAGCCCTTCTCGATCACTGCATGGCTGAGGCCCGCCCGCGCGGCCTCAACCGCACAGGCCAGCCCGGTCGGACCTCCGCCAATGATCAGCAGATCGTATGGTTCATTCTCCATCATCATCTATCTTCAGAATCTATCTTCAGAATCTATCTTCAGAATCTATCTTCAGATGCTTGATCCGTCTTCAGATGCTTGCCAGCACCTTTTCGAGGAACTCGCGGTTGGCCCGCGCGTTGACCGTCGTCTCCTCGGCGGTTGCACCGATTTTACAGCACTCGACCATCACCGGACCCTTGAAACCACCCGCTTTGAGGGTGCGGAAGACCCCGGCGAAATCGACCTTGCCGGCACCAAACTGGATCATGACGTCCCCCTTGAGCTGGCCGCAGTCCTTGGCGCAGAAGCCGGTGACATATTTGACAATCGGTTTCAGCTCCTCGATCGGATCCTTGCCGGTGTAATGAATGATATTGCCCGCGTCATACCAGATCCCGAAATTGGGATGTCCGACCGCCTTGATCGCCGCGACGATCTCGGCCGAGGCGCTGCTGCCGCCACCGTGCGGCTTCATCACCAGTTTGACTCCGCGCTCGCGTGCGTAAGCCGCCGTTTCGCGCATCACCTTGTAGTAGTGCGCATACTCCTCGACCTTGTCGACGCCGAAAGAGAGTGCGTACTTGAGCGAGAGGAAATGGGCAGCGTCGATCTGCTGCTTCATCTCGCTGATCGACTCCTCGATCGGGATGTTGTGTCGTGAGCGCAGCGCTCCCATGTTGGCCTTGAGCCCGCTTGCCTCGATGCGTTTCTTCAGACCTGGCAGGTATTCCGCCGGTGTCCCCGGTCGCAGAAATGGCTCGTCTCTGGTTGCGCTGAGCAGCCCGGTCGTCGTGTAACCCGCTGCCTTGATCGAGCGCAGCGTCACATCATACCCCCACGTCGTCCACGGGCGGTTGAAGCAGCCAACCTCCCATTTGACGCCCTTCGCTTCTGTTGTCAGCGAGTCGAGCGCCACCAGTGAGGATCCGGCAGTCACTCCGGCAATTGCCGCCTGCCGCATGAAGTCTCTTCGATTGATCATTGCAGATCTCCTCTTGCTTGTCTGGTCCAATTATTTGCCTTATTTGCTGCCGCGGCGAACCAATCCTCCAACCTGCAACGGCAGACCGAGGATATTGATGAAGCCGGCAGCGTCGCGCTGATCATAGCTCGCACCCATGGTGAACGACGCCAGGTCCGGATTATAGAGGGACATCTTCGCCGTGCGCCCGGCAACGATGACATTCCCCTTGTAAAGCTTGAAGCGTGCCGTGCCGCTGACCGGCTCCATCAGCTTGTCGACGAAGGCGTCGATCGCCTCACGCAACGGCATGAACCACTGCCCGAAGTAGACGATCTCGGCATATTTGTGCGCGATGACCTCCTTGTAGTGCGACGCCTCGCGGTCGAGGCAGAGCGATTCAAGCTCGCGCAGCCCGGCGAGAAGGATCGTGCCTCCCGGTGTCTCGTAGACTCCGCGCGACTTCATGCCGACGAAGCGGTTCTCGACGAGATCGACGCGGCCAACGCCGTTGCGCCCGCCAATCTCGTTCAGCTTCTCGATCAGCGGTACCGGATCGAGCTGCTCGCCATTGACCGCCACCGGTGTGCCGCGCTCGTAGGTCACCTCGACATATTCCGGCTGATCGGGCGCATTCTCCGGCGAAACCGAGAGCTCGAACATCGCTTCTTCCGGCTCGCTGGCCGGATCCTCAAGGATCCCTCCCTCGTGCGAGAGATGCCAGATGTTGCGATCATGGCTGTAGATCTTCTCGCGGCTGGCGGTGATCGGAATCTGTCGCTCGTTGGCATAATCGATCGCGTCCTCGCGCGAGACAATATCCCACTCGCGCCACGGCGCAATCACTGGCAGTTCCGGCGCCAGCGCCTTGAAGGTCAGCTCAAAGCGTACCTGGTCGTTACCCTTGCCCGTGCAACCATGCGAGAGAGCGTCGCAGCCGGTGGCCTTGGCAATCTCCACCTGCCGCTTGGCGATCACCGGCCGGGCGAACGACGTCCCAAGAAGGTATTTGTGCTCGTAGACCGCTCCCGCTCGCAGCGTCGGGAAGATGTAGTCGGTGACAAATTCGTGGCGCAGATCCTCGATGTAGATCTCGGCAGCACCCGTGGCGATCGCCTTCTCGCGCAATCCGTCCAGCTCTTCGCGCTGTCCGACATCCGCCGCGATGGCGACCACCTCGCAACCATAATTTTCCTTCAGCCACGGGATGATGATCGATGTGTCAAGTCCGCCGGAATAGGCCAGCGCAACCTTTTTGAATTTCCTCGTCATGTCGAAACCCAATCCTCCGTTTATCTGAGATAAAAGTACTGTTGAATTATATACACACGGGGTCAATAGGAAAGCGGCGACTGGATGAGGCCGTGTCGCCGGTCGCTTTGTCCGAGACTTATCGCAGCCAGTGGTCGAGATGCTGCTCGACGAACCGGTCATCGACAAGGTGAGGATAGTCGCGAATGACGCGGTCAATCTCGTCGATCTGGCCGGGTGAGAGATCCTCGGCGGGATCGAGGCACCAGCGGCCGGCCATCAATCCCTGCCGACGCAGAACTTCGTGGAGTCCGGCAATGCAGCCGGCAAAGTGATGGCGTGCGTCGAAGAGCGCGGCGTTGGCATCCGTTGTCTCTGCCGAGCGCGCGAGCATCTCAAATGTGCCGCTGCCATC
>CAIKMY010000190.1 GCA_903828635.1 uncultured Acidobacteriota bacterium | reverse complement strand
TTCGTGGTACCACTCCCGTCCCTGTTTTGATCTGCAGTGTGTCTCAATCCGCTCGAACGCGGCGGTCAGATTCAGACCCTGCGACCATAAGTCCTTTGCCGACAGTGGGCAAAACCCATATTCCGGCTAACCCCATGATCACAGTGTTCTGAAGCTGACATATCATCCTCTGACGAAGCCTGTCTGAACCTGACAACCCCTGTAACATCACCATTTAATCATTTCCGGCTAACATCCCGGCTTTTAAAGCCTCACCAGGGTTAGCCAGCCGGCAAGCGTCACAATGTACCAAACGGTATGATGACCAAAAAGCTTTCCGGTTGTCAACTACAATATTTTCCATCAACAAGTCCGGAGAGCTCACAGCAATATTGCCATACCTCGCGAAAGATTCCGAATAATGTAGAGTGCTGGCCGATGAAGATGCGCAGACTAAGACTGAGCCAGGAAGGTGACAAGGCCATGGAGCGAGAGAGAATCTCGCTATGGGATCTGCTCCTGGTCCTGGTTTATGGCGAAGAACGAAGTGCTGCCGGGGGTACTGAAAAATCAATTGACGGGGCAAGTATCACCGGTATCGACGGAGAGCAGGTACAAGCAAGGTTGTGGCAATTACATGGGATCGTGATCGAGCTGACGGGTAATCTGATAACCGGTTGTCATCGAACTGGTGAAACGGGAAGGAACGAGAATGAATCTGAGTGAGGCGAAGTTTCTTTGCGTGAGTTACGACATACCAGATAACAAGAGGCGGAACCGAATCTGGAAGATATTGAAAAGATATGGGATACCAGTGCAATACAGCTTTTTTGAGTGTTGGCTGACAGCTCGTCAGACTGAGTCATTGCGTGAGGATCTGGCAAAAGTAGTTACCGGGGAGGATCGCATCAGATTTTATGATCTTTGTCGAGCCTGCCATCGCGAGACGACAGTATTGGGAAACGGGAGGAAGACGCAGATCGAGGAGAGCTACATATTTTGATTGTGATGCAATAATTATATTGCCAGGCAGGAAGAATTAATGTAGCATTCGGGCGTTTCCGGCATAGAAGCTGGAAGCAGGGCCAGGCCAGGAAAGTGGTGCCATCACCCGGACGTCCATTGCAATTGAATCAAGCATAATCATCTTGACCACCGTATGGGCTGAATTGCCCCCTTTTCCCATCGGATTCACAAACCGGGTTCATAAAACAGCAACAGCAATATTGCCAAATCTATTGACCATTTCATCCTGTGTTAAAAGCAGCGAGTGGAGGGTAAAGATGCGCGGAGAGTACGTAATGACAGACGGTTGGCCGGGCAGCAGGGCTGGAGATGGTTCTGAGCAACGAGAGAGTTGGCGCGAAGTAATACTGCCTGGGCTGTTCCGCGATCTGCCACTGTTGCGGCTGGAGTTTGTGTTGCAAGCGGAGGAGTCGGTGGAGTTACCGAGTTTCCTTGGCTCAACGCTACGTGGGGCATTTGGACATGCGCTGAAGCGGAGTGCCTGTCAATCGAGTGGTACCGCATGCCAGACTTGTTCGATTCCGCTGAGTTGCTGGTACGGCTGGCTCTTCGAGACGGTGAGTCCGGGGAACGGATCATTGCTGAGAGATCTGCAGGATGCGCCACGGCCATTTATTCTGACGCCGCCGTTAGCGGGTCAGGTGGGTTCAGGGCAAAGGCTGCGAAAAGGGGAGAGAGTAACTTTCTCGATGTCACTGCTTGGTGGAGCGGTGAATGGCCTGGCCTTTGCGGTCTATGGAATCGAGGAGATGGCACGGGCCGGACTTGGGGTCAGGCGGGGGCTCTTCTCATTACGCGAGGTCTTCTGCCTCGATGTAAGTGGGCAGCGGATATCGCTTGGTTACAACTGGCGTGACAGGCAGCTCGATCTGCTGAAGACGGAGGTCGTGTCACTTGAAGACTTGGTAGTCGGACGGCTGCAGTTACTGCCGGCAGGAATCGACCGATTAAAGGTGCGTTTTCTGACGAGGGCAAGAATACGCGTTGACGGGGCATTACAGGATAGTATCGGCTTCCCGGATCTGATTCGATTCCTGTGGCGGCGGGTTTCACTGCTGTTGGAAGTACACGGATCAGGCCATCCACCAATCAATCGAAACGGGATGATGGGGGATGCGGATGCTATCAGGACTCTGGCATCGGCAACAGTGCGACATGATGTTTGGCGGAGTTCGAATCGACAACGACGGCGACTGCATCAGGATGGGTTCCTTGGAGAGAGCATCTTCGAGGGAGAGGATTTGGAAAGCTTCCTGCCGCTGCTCGCAGCAGGAGAGTTGCTGCACGTTGGGTCCGGTGCCACCTTTGGCCTTGGAAAGTATGAAATTACAATCTGAGTTCACAAGAGGTAAAGGTTATGGTTATCGACGACAAATATAAATCAGATCAACTATTTCTGCTGGTTGGCAGCAATCCGCTGCCGAACGTGGTAGCCGGGAGGCTGCTGTTGTCTGATCAAGGTGAGATCACGCTGATATATTCAGGGGCGACGAAACAGATCAAGGATCAGCTTTGCATCTGGTTCAATAATAACGGCATTAACGTCGCTGGAGCGGTTGATGTCAGCGAATCAGACCCTGTCTCAATTTATCGGAAGATCACTGACCGTTTGAACGAGAAAAGGCCACAAAGACCCGGACTGCATTACACCGGAGGGACAAAGGCAATGGCGGTGCACGCGTGGCAGGCAGTCAATCAGTGGGCAAGAGGCAACAATCTGCAAAAGAAGACTACTTTCAGCTATCTCAATGCTCGCAATCTGGAAATGGTCATCGACCCTGAAGATCCTGAATCAAGTCAGGAGTCAGGGAGAATCAGAGTCGATCTGGCTGTCAAACTGAAGATGGCTGATATCCTGAAACTGCATGGACTGGAAGCAAAACATTCCGGGAATGATCCGGTGATGCCGAAAACGGCGAGTGCATTGGCGCTGGCCTGCTCGGGTAAGTCGTTGAAGACCTGGAAAGATTGGGTCAACGACAACCTGGAAGAGTGTCGTAAGAATGGCGAGTGGAAGAACCTCCCGGCAAGCTTAAACAAATTCACCATAGAAGAGGTGACCAACGCATTTATTCAGGAAGGAGGCAGGATAGAAAATGATTTACTACCACTTGATCAGCAACACTTCAAGAAGAAGAAGGATTTCTGCAAGTGGCTTCACGGGCTCTGGCTGGAACACCACGTACTGTCGGAGATGAAGGGTATCGAGCGCCACAACAATCTGCACGAAATCGGGTGGAATATCGAGACCAGCGGGCTGAAATTTGAGGTCGATATCGTTGCCATTCGTGGTTACCAGCTGTTTGGCATCTCCTGTACAACCTCAGGGGAGCAGAAGCTTCTGAAGTCGAAACTCTTCGAGGCCTATGTTCGAATGAGGCAATTGGGGGGAGAAGAAGCACGAATCGGCCTCGTCTGCTGTGCGGACGATCCAAAAAGGATCGAAGACGAGATGAGGAAAGCTGTGGATAACATGGGGCAGATCAAAGTCTTCGGGAGAGAGGATTTGCCCGGGATTGGTGCGAGGTTATCAGAATGGATCAAAGAGCAATCAGGTCAAGGGCGGTAACAAGCATGCAACTGGTAGTGATTGACACGACAGGGATACAGCCATACATCTTCGGGAGCAACCGACTGCGAGAGAACATCGGTGGATCCCACCTTGTCGCCGAGGCAACTGGTGAATGGGCGATCGATGAAGCTCGCAAGTTGAAGAGCAACATCAGTGAAGACCGTGAAAGTAACGATCTCGACGATTGGAAGAGGATTGAGGATGGAGAGATCGAGGTCGAGGTGGTCTACAGCGGTGGTGGCAATGTGGTCCTGCTCTTCAGGGATGACTGCGAGGCAGCGGTGCGCGGGTACATCGGAAGGCTCTCGCGGAGGGTATTGCAGGAGGCTCCCGGGCTGCAACTGATCATTGAGAGCCTTGAGTTCAAGTGGGAGAGATCTCTCTCAGCGGCATTACGTCAGGCGTTCCAAAACCTGAAAGTGAAGAAATGGTCACAGCCCTTGCAGGCACCACTGGCGGGCCTGGGAGTGACGGTTCCCTGTCGCTCAACGGGATTGCCGGCGACAACGATGTCTTACGGGATCGGGGATGACGCGGGCTACCCTATCTCGCCCGAGATCGACGGCAAGCTGAGCGCCCTCAGCGAGGCTGACAAGAGGCTGAAAAAGATGTTGCCGCTTGACGAGCAGTATAAATATCCGATGGAGTTCGACGACCTTGGCAGATCGCGTGGGGATTTCAGCTACATTGCAGTGGTTCATGCGGATGGAAACGGTATTGGCCAAAGGATAATTGATCTTGGAAATGACTGCAGGGGCGGTGAGAGCAATCGCAACTTCATCGTCAGGATGAGAGAGTTTTCGAAAGCGATCGAGACCGCTGCGCGGGAAGCACTGGAGGGAACGCTGAAGGAACTGATCAATCTGATCAAACAGGGAGAGATCTTTCACCTCAAGCAGCCCGGACTGCACTTCAGCCTGCCGAAGAGCAAGACTGATAGTGGTTGGTTTCTGCCATTTCGCCCACTGGTCTTTGGCGGTGATGATCTGACCTTTGTCTGCGACGGCAGGCTGGGATTATCACTGACGATCGATTATTTGCGCCGGTTTGAGAAGCTGACGGCCAATCTGCCGGATGGCAGGGGCAGGGCCACGGCCTGTGCCGGGGTAGCGATCATCAAAGCGCACTACCCGTTTGCACGGGCCTACCAGCTGGCCGAAGATCTTTGCAAGTCGGCCAAGAGCTTTCGGCGTCAAAAGAAGTTTGATGATGCCTGCATCGACTGGCACTTTGCAACGGGTGGTCTGTTTGGTGACATCAGCGAGATCAGACAGAGAGAGTACTGTGTTGGTGAGGGATCACTGACCCTGCGGCCAGTGACGCTGTCGCAGACGCAGAAACACTGGCTGCAAACGTGGCAGGTAGTCAGCAGGGGGGTCGAGAGCTTTCAATCAGTTGAATGGGCTGAGCGCAGAAACAAAGTCAAGGCATTACGTGACGCGCTGAGGGGCGGCAGGCAGACGGTCGAGAGTTTTCTGCTGAAATATAACAATGGGAATGATCTGCCGGATATCAGTCCTGGTTTTGATTTCGGCAACATTCGGAAGACTGGGTGGCAGGATAGCTGTGGGTACTTTGACGCCATCGAGATGATTGACTGGTACTACCCGCTGGGAGGCAGTAATGAGCAAGCCTGAGGTTAAGTTAAAGGTTAAGTTGATCTCGGATGCGACCTTTGGGCGTGGTGACGGAGTTGCCGGGCTGATCGATACCGAGGTTGAGTACGAAGCGGCGACGGGGCTGCCGTTCATTCGTGGTCGTGTACTCAAAGGCTTGCTGACGGAGGAGTGCGCCAACATCCTCTTTGCGCTGGGCAGGGGAGATCACCTAAGTAGAAACAGCCGGCATCGGAGCAGCCAACATTGGAACACGCCCCTGATTCACGGCGATTCCAGCGTGCAGTGTCCCAACGCTGCCTGTTCCGATTTAGCCGTGGCGCGACTGGAGAAGGCGGCACTCTATCTTTTCGGGGAGTCAGGGAGCACGCTTGGTGGCGATGGGAAGATGCAGGTGGGCTCGGCGACTTTGCCAGAGGATCTGCATCGGGCTGTGGCGATCGATATCGCACGTCAGCGGCTGACGCCGGCAAGGGTCCTTGGATCGCTGACAGCGATCCGGCGCCAGACCTCGATTGACGAGAAGAGTGGCGCACCGGAAACCGGCAGCCTGCGATCAGCACGGGTAGTCCTGCGCGAGACACTATTCTGTGCGCCACTGGATTTCACTACCATCCCTGAGGACGACGCGCTGGCGCTGCTTGCTGCCTGCGTTCTCAGCCTGCGGCGTGGTGGGTCGGCAAGAAATCGTGGGCGTGGCCGACTGAAGGCCTGGCTCAATGATGAGGAGTATACCCGCAAACTGATGGTCGATTTCGAACAAATAATTGCGGAGGCTGCCTGATGAAGATCCTCACCTGTCGGCTGGAACTGCTTGAACCATTACTTGCCACCTCACTTGCCGGTGATCCGAACAGTGAAACCACCTGCGACTACCTGCCGGGAAGCATGCTGCGCGGAGCATTGATTGCCAGGTACGCAGCCCACATCAACGCCAATCCGGCGTCAATAAACACTACTGATCCCGAATTTGCACGTCTCTTTCTTGATGGTTCGACGCGCTATCTCAACGGATACAAGGTTGAGGGGAATGTCAGATCGCAGCCAACTCCGCTCTCCTGGCAGCGTCCGAAAGGAGAAGATCAGATTATCAACGACTTCGCGGTCGAGGCTGGCGATGAGGAGAAGCAATGGCAGGTGGTTAATTTTCCATTCTGTGTTATCAGGGGTGACGGTGAACCAACTTCAGTAATTTCAGTTCGTCCGAACCACACGATTGCGGTTCACACCAACCGGGACAGGAGATATGGTCGACCGCGCAGCGATTCGGGAGCAGTCTTTCGTTATGAGTCACTCGAAGCCGGCCAGACCTTCGAGTCAGCAATCATCTGTGACCACGACGATGACGCCCGACTGCTCCGCGAATTTGTCGGCGAGACCATGCAGCTTGGCGGATCACGCAGTGGCGGCTATGGGCGTGTGCGCGTGGTAATTGACGACAAAACCGGGTGGCAGGAATGCCACACCGAGATGGAATCCGCGGATAATCGACATATCACCGTGACGATGCTCAGTGACGCCATACTGAGAAACAGTCACGGACAATACAGCACTGCAGCAGGGGTGTTGGCGGAAGCGATCTCGACGAGGCTCGGAGGCATCGTTCTGCGACCAGTACCAGAAAAGACATTCATCCGTGGGACGATTGTCGGCGGGTTTAACCGTAAATGGGGCCTGCCAATGACGCAGACTCCTGCCATACAGATGGGCAGTGTCGTCGTCTTCGAGTTGACAGGCAGGACGCCCTCAATCGATGACCTTTGCCTCCTGGAGCAGCGCGGGATTGGCGAGCGCCGCGCCGAGGGGTTTGGACGGGTTGCCATCAACCGTCACGTCAAAAGCGAGTTCAACCTTGTCAAAAGCGAGATCAAACTTCCTCACATCTCTCCCGGCGATGTTACAGCAGCGAGTATTACCAGTGAATACGGACGGGAGCTCGCGACAATGATGGTAACACGGATGCTGCGGGAGCAACTCGATGAGCGACTGGCAGCAAGGGCCAATAGTCTGGGAGACAAAATCAAGAGTCCGAGCAAAAGCCAGATCTCACGGCTGCGACTGATCATTCGCGAGGCACTGCGAAAAGATCCCGCCGTCGGTCGACAAGACTTGAAGGCATATTTTGAGAGTCTTAGTAGTCGACTAAGCACGCGGCAGCAATTCTCACGCGACCGGGTCAATGGCAAACGAATGATAGATTGGCTGTGTGACACCATAAATGACGATAAGGGTGCGGAATTTGGAGAGGACAAAGTCAGGCCTCAGCAGATTGGAGACAGCATCAAAGCACAACTGACGTCACCGATCATCTATGAGTACAACCTGCGACTGATCGATGCCGCGTTGATGCGTGCGGCAAAACACCGGAGAAAGGAATAGGACGTGGCAGAGAGATACTGGTCAGGTGAAAAGGCGCGCGGCATCGTGGCGCGAATAGTGATCGAGGGTGAGATGGTACTGCAAACTCCGGCGCACCTTGGAAATGGGGATGGCGCGGCTGTCGACGAGTCGGTCGATATGATGCTGCTGCTTGATCCATTTGCCGAGGCAGGTGGCAGCGAGCTTCCGCTGCTAACCGGATCGTCGATTGCCGGAGCGCTCCGCGGTTACCTGCGTGAAAGGGAACAGGGCTATTTCAAGTCGGTGACGACGGGGGCACATGAGGCATTGCTTTTCGGCGGGGCGAAGGGGCGTGACGATGGCGAGCAGAGTCTGCTGATAATCGAGGACTCCATCGGTACCAACGGGCGGGTCGAGTTGCGTGACGGGGTAAGGATTGAGAGAAAGACACGAACCGCGGCTGACCATGCGAAGTTTGACCTCCAGCTTTGGGAGGCCGGGGCCATCTTCCCGTTAAGGTTTGAACTGGCGATCGACGAACAGGCGCGTGAAAACGGAGTAGAAAAGATTCTCCGGCAAATGCTGGCGACGGCACTTGCCGGATTGGCCGGTGGCGAGATCACGCTTGGTGCACGCAAGCGGCGCGGTTATGGCCGGGTTGGAATCTCCCGGTGGTGGCTGCGCGAATATCACCTGACAAATTCCGAGGACCTGCTCGCCTGGATCCGTGAAGGAGGCGAGAGAATCAAAAACACTGCCCCGATCAGTACAAAAGAACTGACGGAGATGCTTGGCGGTGAAATTAATGACAAACGCGAGCATCTGAGGATCGAGGCAAACTTCTCACTTGACGGGTCGCTGCTGATTCGCTCAGGTGGTGGCCGTGACGATCAGGGGCCCGACATGATCCACCTCCATTCGCGTCAGGCTGATGGCCGACTGGCTCCGATCATTTCCGGCACCAGCCTTGCCGGAGCCATCGGGTCGCGCATCGAGGCAATAGTCAATACTCTCATCAATACTCACAATGGATCGAAAACAGCAGAAGTGGTTGGATCAATCTTTGGCAACACGGGCAGGGCAAGCAGGCTGATCGTCAGCGAGCAACCAATCAGGAATGGCGTCAGCGACCTGGTTCAGAACCGTGTTGGCATTGATCGCTTCACCGGCGGCGCACGCGAGACGGCCCTCTTCAACCAGCAACCAGTATTTGGCGGTGACGAAACGAGCGTGATGATCATCATGACACTTGTCAATCCGGCAGACCATGAAATCGGCCTGCTATTGCTCGCCCTCAAGGATCTCTGGACCGGTGACCTGCCACTCGGCGGCGAGCGCAGTGTCGGTCGCGGACGACTCAGGGGGCGCTACGCAATTATCAGTCTTGCCGGTGCCGAACCGGCAAGCTGGGAGCTGAACGATGAGGGGGGCAGGCTTCAGGTCACGGGCGACGAGAAACGACTCAACGACTATGTCAGCAAAAGCCTGCGCAACTTCTTTCAGATTGCGGCATAGGAGGCCTCAATGATACGAAAGATCTCCGACCGGTATCCGGCAATCATCGAAAAAATCGACACCACCGGCATCGCTGATGTCAGAAGCTGGCTGCGCGAGATGGCCGGGCAGTACAAGCTGAACTGGCTGCTCGCCCACGCCGATGACGGAGTCATCTGGGGCGAAAACCGGGCCGATGCCCTCGTCACCTCGCACGAGGCTGCTCCCGACACCTCCCCCCCGTTACGAACTGCAACCCTGCAGCAGGCGAGACTATTCTCCATTAGTGGCGAGCTCCTGCTCTGGCGTGACGATGATGGAGATTGGAAAGCCTCACTGATCCGCGAGGCGCGCTCCAATGAAAGACCGGATTACGAGGAGTCGATTGACGAGTGGCGAATTCTCTGGGGAACTGAGGCCTGCCCGGCAGTCAACGGCTTCTCACGCCTCAATGACGGTGGCCAGGGGCTTCGCCACGCCGTTCCGATAGAAATTGCTGGTGTCTTTAATGAATCCGGCCGCCCCCTCCGCCTCCAGGTTCGCCACTATGTCACCGAAGACGAACTTGGATTTGCACGTATCGCCGCGAGCCGCCTTGTTAACCTCAGGCAAAAATAACCAGACCGGAGCATCAGAAATGAAACTGCTGCAGCATATCAAAAAAGTTTCAAAGAACCGTACCGCCAGCGCCCCATATAACTTCGTACCACTGCCGGAGAAGGTGGTTATCGCCGTCGATGCCGCCAATTCCCTTCCCGATCACAACTCATTCGCCAGCAACAATCATCCGCACTCCGGTTACTTTGACATTACCCTGACGACAAAGTCACCTCTCTACGTCCGCTGTCCGCTGACTCTGGAAGAATTCAGCCGCGAGGATCATAAGGCAAAAAACAAACCCGACTTCTTTTACATCAATGATTCAAAAGAGCCAGTCATTCCGGGGAGCAGCCTGCGAGGCATGCTCAGAAGCCTGCTCGAAATCGCGGCCTATGGCAAAATGCAGGGTGTGAGCAATCGCCGGCTCTTCTTTCGCAGCGTTGGAAATGAGGCTGTTGGATGTTACTACAGGGAGTTAATCAATGAGTCGGAAGTAACTCGTGGTTATGGATTCGCAAAGAAAAACAATGACGATAAATGGATTATCGAAGAGTGTGATGTCGCCCGGGTTAGACTGAAAATGCTGGAAGCAAGGTTTGGCCGTAGTTTTGAGAATATTTACACCAAGACTGGCCCTGATGGTGTTCCCAGACACGACCTGCAGTACATGAAGGTGTGGGTAAAGTTGGATACACCATTGTCAGACTCCACTGACAACAGCCAGGAATCTCCATCTCAATACCGGGTAAACAGCATCAGGAATCAAAGCAAAAACCCCAAAGCACACGATGAATACGATGGCACACTCGTCCTTACCGGACCGATGAATAGCAAAAAGAAGGCTTTCGTCTTTCTGAAAAAGGCAAACGCCAGGCAGGTTGAGATTCCCAACGACACTGAATCTGTCGAGGATAACGCGCGCCTCCTCGACAGATTCAACGGTGATCAAATGACCAAATGGCAGAAAAACGCATTCCCTGCCACAGTCGGTAAAACCGACATTCGTGACGGGCAACTGCGCGACAATGACCCGGTTTTTTACATCATCAGCAAGAAGGATGACAAGCTCGTCTTCTTTGGCCGTGCCTATCTCTTTCGACTGCCATACCATCAGTCTCCACTCGACTTTGTGCCCGAACCACTCCGCCGCCCGGACGACATCGACTATGCTGAGGCACTCTTCGGTTTCACCAGTAAGGATAAGACAAGCTACGCCGGACGTATCACGGTAACAGATGCAAAGCTTTGTAAAGGCCAATCTGATATCTGGCTCTTTAATGAGCCGATAACACCCCGAATACTGGCATCTCCCAAGCCGAGTACGATCCAGCACTATCTGGTTCAGACAACGGAGCAGAAAGACCATCTGGTACATTATGGTTCTGAGCGACTGGAAGATATAGCCGCCTCAGGAACTGCTGACACAAAGTCGGCGACAGTAATCCGTGGATTCAAGCGCTATTGGCATCAGGGACTTGGTGATGGTCTGAATATTGAGGAGATTCGCCGGGCAATTGAAGAGAATAATCAAAGACTCAAGGATAAGAACAGAGCCACAGATGATAAGGAAGATACGCAGCATACAAAAATGAAACCCGTACGTCACGGTGTTAAATTTAACTTTCGGGTTCACTTTGAGAACCTCTCTGATCGCGAGTTGGGAGCACTCTGCTGGATACTGCAACCAACAGGTGAGCCGGGCAAGAGCTACTGTCATCACCTTGGAATGGGCAAGCCTCTTGGACTTGGCGGAGTGAAACTCGAAGCGAAGCTCTTTCGGATCGACCGTAGAAAACGCTATCTCAACCTGCTGGACAGTGGAGGCTGGACGACAGGCGGCAATGAGTCTGGCGAGTCTCTTGAAAACCGTGAGTTGCTTGAGCAACTGACACTCCCCTTTGAGAACCATATCATCAGCGAGTTAAAGCCTGCCCGTCAGTGCCGCAGGTTGCACGACCTGCGACGAGTCGGAATGCTGCTCAAGACGATGGAGTGGCCTGGATTCAGGGCGGACCTTGAGGGCGATTGCTACCCAGGCAGCCACCCGAATACAAGGTATATGTCGATCAAAAATGAATTCCAGGGCAATAGAAATGAATTCAAGGAGCGCCCGGTATTACCCGATCCGTCAGCTTTCGGCAAGCTCTCCGGTGAGGTGGAATCATCAGTCCATCTTGACTTTGCCCGGGGCGGTAATGGCATTCACGGTGCCGGTGCAAATCCCGGAAAACCACAGCCTGAAAAAGATGCGGCTGAGGCATAATCCATCAAAATGGCAATCAGGAATCTGCGCATCCCCCAGGAAATTAATAATATCAAGTGCATCACCGAGCGGATTGATCAACTGAAGGCCGTTGACCTGCAGATTCAATGCGCAAAGCTTGTCAAAGGGCGGGTGACGAGTTGGAAGGGCTACCCCAGGCATGCCAACAAAGAATGGGCGCTCAGGCTGCAGTCAATCCTTGATCAACATCAGGATTAAATGACAAATACTTGAAGGAATGGCTGATGGTAACGCTTTTAAACAGCCCGAGACTGACCACTTTCGGGAGCTACGAATATCGACTGATCTCAGTTGAGGAGGCCAGAGTGCTGGTCAGGGAAGGTTTCAGTTCGGCGATCGGACATCCGGGAACGGCTGGTGCGCTGAGTAAACTGCTTGGAGTAGTGGTTCCGGAGCAGCGAATCAGCTATCGTCAGATGCCCGGGGAGCAGGCAATAGTCTTTGAGCTGATCGGACGTTTGCCGGAAGGCATGGTTCTCGGGCAGGATGAGATTACCAGAATCGACTACCGGCTGGGGTTACTGACACGGACACTCTGATCGGCATAGTGAGCAGACATGAGATTCGACAAACACATACTTCTCTGTGCCGCGGGGACGACGCCCCAGGTCGTGATGGAGACACTCTGGGCACTGATGAAGCAGGGAGAGCGCATCGATGAAATTCGAGTGATCACGACACTTGAGGGGCGGGATCGGCTGCGGCGACAACTGCTTGATCCGGAGAAGGGGCAATTTTTCGCATTCTGTCGTGATTATGAGATCGATCCGGCAAGCATCAACTTCAGTGAGCGGAATATCAGCCTGCTGCACCTTCCCGATGGACGATTGATGGATGACATCCGAACTCCTGAAGAGAACAGGCATGCGGCCAATCAGATCTGCGAGATAGTGCGTGAGCTGACACGTGATGAAAAGACGCGCATCATTGCCTCAGCGGCAGGCGGGCGCAAGACGATGAGCATCTATCTGACGACAGGCATGCAGCTCTTCGCAAGGTCATGGGACACGCTCTCGCACGTACTGGTCAGCCGTGATTTCGAGATGCTTGAAGATTTCTGCTATATTCCGCCGACACCTCGCGAGGTTGTAGTACGCGATGACAATGGACAACCAGTTCGCACCCTCTCAACTGCGGACGCTGAAATTCACCTTGCGCCAATCGCCTTCATTCGGCTGCGCGGAATTCTCGACAAAGTCCTCATTGGTGAAGGAAAAAACTATGCCGAGATCGTTGAGAGTATCCAGAACAACCTCGATCTGGTCGAGAACCACTATGATCTGCAAATTAACATCAGGGAAAAGACCGTCAAAGTAGCTGGTCGATCGGCGAAACTGACCGAGCGTGAGTTCTTCTTTTATCTGCTCTTTGCCTGGTACCGCTGGAGTGACAGCAGCGAACGAAAGGGACGACGCGATATCAATGAGATAGAGATCCAGGATCTGGAAAAAATCTTTCGATTTATAACCGGAGAGCGTGGCGATCAGGTTGGCCTCGAAGAGACACGCTCTATTTCGAGATTTGTATTTCTTGATACCTTCTCAAAGCAGGTTTTGAGCAGCAAAACCTGCGACAAAGAAGACATCAGAAAAGGCCTCAGCCAGACGCGAACAAAGATCAATAAAAGACTGACGGCTGCCGGCATCCCGGCAAGATACCATCTGGCATCAGGCTGGCCACATGGCGAGACAGTATACGGGATAGAAGTCATGCCAGACGCCATTCGGTTTAACGCTCAGCAGGTGGCTATTCCCTCCCCGGTCTCCTGTACCTGAACTGTTCACTGCGGCAACGGAGTTCGCTGATCGGGAATTGATCACCAGGAGTGTGAGTAAAACTATTACCAGCTGTGATCGGGTTACTACTCCCTGAACCTGACAGTCGTCTCCTCGGTAACGCTGGGAGGTGGAGTGACCGGAGGCTCGGGGGTGATGATGATGGGTTGGCGTTGAGGCTCGATCTGGTGAGGGTCCGGATCAGCGATATTCTTTGGCACAAAGAATATCGCATTGATGAGGTGGCCGATGCCGCTGGCAATTGGAATAAGACCAAGCAGCCAGAGGGTGCGGGTGACGGGGGCAATGCCAATCACCTGATAGCCCGACTCACGTGAGATGATCCCTTCGATACTGTCAATTAGTCCGGAGGTTGAGGCAGCATTGAGGATATAGTACCAGGCGGCCATGATTGCGCCGCCGCCGAGCAGGGAGAGGACTGACTGTTGCAGGCTGTAGATGCGGGAATGGGCAGCCTTGACCTTGTGGAGGGCGCGATCAAATTCCCGGGACCAGCCGGCCTTGCGGATTGAGGCGACGGCGGCCTCGACCTGGGCGGCGACCTGAGCATCCGGAGGACGATCAGAGGACCGACCAGAGGAGCGATTGATGTTCTGGCCGGAGTCGAGGCGCGAGGTCTTACTGAGCCCTTCGCCGGCCTGAGAGAATCCGGCACGCAGGTTGGCGCCGAGTTCGCGGAGGTCGCGTTTGAGGACTTCGAAATCGATGGTTCCGCGCCGGCCTTCGAGGGCATCAATAATGATGCCGAGATTCATGCCGCAGCCGCGGCAGAAACGCTGCCCTTCGACGGCGGTACCTGAGCATCGTGGACAGTACATGGTCATCCCGCTCCCTGAAGATGATATTCTTGAGAGGTGATATACGACAGATCAGCGATCAGGTTCCGTCATTTTTTGCGCGGCTTTCGGGATCCCCGGGGCCCTGATGTTCTGACAGGGCGAAGATAGCCGGCGGTAACGACGGTTCTGATATTGCCACGGACGTGGAAATCGCCCTCGATATTGAATTCGAGCGGGTCACAGGCGGCAACGAAATCTTCGAGGATGCGGTTGACAACGTGTTCGTGAAAGATCTTCACGTCGCGGAATGAATTGATGTAGAGCTTGAGCGACTTGA
>CAIKMY010000189.1 GCA_903828635.1 uncultured Acidobacteriota bacterium | reverse complement strand
GTCTTCGAAAGAAACCGTCAGGCACAGGGAGCATCTGTAAGAAACTTTGGCATGCTTTGGCCAATAGGCCAGCCACACGGATTGCCACGAGATGTAGCACTCCGAAGTCGGGAAATCTGGCTGCAAGTCTTGCGTGAAAGCGGCATCTGGCACGAAATGACCGGATCTCTTCATCTCGCCTACAATGATGATGAGGAGTCAGTACTCAACGAATATCTTGATAAGGCAGATCAATACGGAGATGATTGCCGGTATCTTACACCCGGGGAAGTTTCTGCAATATCGCCATACGTCAACTCGGCAGGTCTGCTTGGAGGGCTTTGGTCGCCAACTGAAATCTGTATCGATCCGCGCGAAACGACTGCCAGTCTTCCAGGATGGCTCAACAGGGCTTTCGGAGTTCAATTTGAATTCAACCGAGTCGTGACAGGTTACGAACATCCCGTGCTAATTGCCGGCGGAGAAGAGTGGCGTGCCAACTCGCTCTACGTCTGCTCGGGTGACGACTTTCAAACGCTCTATCCCAAATCATATGCCGAGAGTGGGCTCTATCGTGTCAAACTGCAGATGATGCGCGGCAGGGGCCGCGGCAAAGATCAGCGTCTTGGCCCGATGCTTGCTGCCGGCCTGACACTCTGCCACTATCGCAATTTTCAGGATTGCCCGTCGCTGCCACAACTGCGAGCCCGTTTTGCGAGAGAAATGCCGCTTTATCAGCGTTATGGAATACACGTTATGGCCTCACAGCAGGCAGGCGGGGAGATTACTATTGGCGACTCGCATCTTTATGATGATGAGATTGAGCCATTCGACAAAACCGAGATCGACGAGTTGATTCTCAACTATCTTGGAAAATTTCTTGCGTTTCCCAATCTGGAGATTATCGAACGCTGGAGTGGTATTTACGCGGCCCATCCTGCAGAACTTTGTTGGATTGACCATCCTTCAGCAGGTGTGACGATCGTGGCGAGCCCGAGTGGTCGTGGGATGACCATGTCGTTTGGCATCGCTGAAAGGCTGGTCAGCCAGCAACTGGAGGGTCAGCATGGTACCGATTGAACTAGCAGTGTTCGACATGGCCGGAACGACGGTATCGGAGGGCGGAACCGTCTATGCTGCCCTTGGAGAAACACTGGCAGCGCATGGCCTGCAGGTCTCGGATGAGGCTATCGCTGCTGTACGCGGCACTGACAAGCGCGAGGCACTGCGCAAGCTGATTGAGCAGTCAGGCAGGGAATCCCGATTTATGCATCTGCTCCCGGCAATTTACAATGATTTCACTACAAGGTTGGTTGATTTCTACAGATTCAGCCCTGCAGTGGCCGAGATGAATGGGGCCCGCGAAACATTTATCAGGCTGAGAGAACAAGGCATCAAAATTGCGATCAACACCGGGTTCAGCCGTAACATTGCCCAGATCCTGATCGACCGTCTGGGTTGGGAGCGGGACGGGCTGATTGACGCTTCAGTAACCAGCGACGAAGTTGAGCGCGGCAGACCATATCCGTTTATGATCAGCAGTCTGATGCTCAGGCTCAGGGTTGACAATTCGATGATGGTAGCCAAAATTGGCGATGCGCCGGCAGATCTGCTTGAGGGTAAAAACGCCTGTGTCGGTCTCAATGTCGGGGTTCTCTTTGGCTCGAGTACTTTCGATGAACTGAAGGAGTATCCGCACGACTATCTGATTGGCGCACTCACCGACCTTCCCGACATCGTGGCGAGGACAAGGGGATAGCCATTTCAGAGAATCAGCGACTGATCTCTTCAACAAACTCTGCAGCCCACTCCCTGATTTCATCGCGAACAGCACGGAAGGCGGCGAGAGTCGTCGCCTCATCGGCCTCACCCGGTGCCGGCGGGTCAGGAAAAGCACGGTGAATGTGCACGGCATCACCGGGAAAGATGGGGCAGGTCTCCCGTGCGTTGTCACAGACGGTAACAATGTAATCGAATTTCTGACCAATAAACTGATCAACCGACTTTGAGTAATGGGCAGAGATATCGATGCCGATTTCGCGCATAACGGTGACGGCTTCCGGGCGCAGGCTGCCCGGCCGTACTCCGGCGCTCTCAACAAGCAGGTCTCCCCGGCCGGCGGCACGCAGCAGCCCCTCACCCATCTGGCTGCGCGCCGAGTTGCCTGTGCACAGAATCAATATGCGCCTATTGCCAGACATCTTTGAAAACATTCTACCTCCAACAGATTATCAGGTTGCTGTAGATCGCGATCAAACGTCGTCAATCAGGGTGCAGATGGCTTATTGAACCTTGACTCGTCGATGGGAAGGTTATGCCGGATGCGATCATAGCGAAACACGGAGGTGAAAGCAGGGCTCACCTGACGCGTCTGGTGAGCGATCCTGACGCCGTCGACGACGCGAAAATCGCTGAGTGTCGTTTTGATGATCACCCTGCCCTGCGGGCCTTCACGATCGGTATCATAGCGAATGAGCAGGTAGGAATCGGCATCGAAGTAGAGTTTTTCGGGGATGTTTGAATCGGGCGGAGTCGCCGCCACAACGTAGGCCGTGGCCTCGCCAACCTTCTCCCGGCCGACGACATCGAGTTTTGTATAGAGCTTGCGGAGGTTGAGTTCACGGTGGAAATAGTGGTCACGGATCGACGCCGCCAGTTCGGGGCCGACAAGCTCGCGGAGGCCACCGGCCGGATCAGAGGCCCACGCCCTCGCACCGTTATTGACCTGAAGAAAACGCCCGATCCCCTTGACGGTGACGATGCTCGATGATTTGTCGGGATCAGCGGTATAGGCTTCGAGGTCACCGGCGACATTGAGCCCTTCGATTTCGAAAGAACCGGTGACGTGCCGCGTGGTCAGCTTCATCAGTGCCTCGCGGCCACCAATCGTGGTGATGTAACGATCGATGATCTCGTCGACTGCTGGCAGCGGCGGAAGGGCCCGGGTTGGCGACGTCACTGATTTCTCCTGAGCGTGGCCCACGGTCGCCAGCAATATCACTAATGGGAGAATTTTCTTCATTTGCGGCTCCTTATACCCTGTTGTCGTCTCGCCGGAACTGTTCTGTCATCACCGGTGCCGGTTTAGATGCCGGCACCATTG
>CAIKMY010000188.1 GCA_903828635.1 uncultured Acidobacteriota bacterium | reverse complement strand
CGACGCTGGTGGCGCGCACGGTAGCGACACGATTCACCCGCAAGCCGCGACCGTTGCGGCTCTGCTATTCGGGTGAGGTCTTTCGCTACGACGAGCCGGCACGGAGGGGCACACGCGAGTTCCACCAGGTTGGTATCGAGCATACTGGCAGCAGGGGGATTGGCGCTGACCTCGAAGTGCTCCTGATCGCCGCTGAGTTGCTTGACTTGCTGGCACTCAACGATTTCCGCATCACGCTCTCCCACGTCGACTTTTTCAAAGGGATGGCCAGTGATCTCAGCCTCGCTGATGCGGGCAGGGTTGAGTTGCGCGAGTTGATCGACCGTCGCAATGGCCGGGAGATCGAGGCCTTTCTCACCGGGCAGTCTGCGGGAAGAGGTTCACGGCGCTGGGCCGAATTCTGCAATCTGATCAGACATACCGGGATGACGGGTCTTGACGGAGTGGCGCTGCGTGAGCTGTGTGGCTCTGTTGAGGGTCAGTCACGCGAGGCGATCAGCTACCTTGCAGAGGTTCATGACATATTACGACAGCTTGGGCTCGGCCAGCACTTTGCGATCGATCTTGGGGAGACGGCCAATCTCGACTATTACACTGGTCTGACATTCAAGGCCTACGTTCCGAATCGTGGCGGTGAAATTGGTGGTGGCGAGATCGGGAGTGGGGGGCGATACGACAAGCTGATCGCCAACTTTGGCGGGGCAGAGCCGGCGATTGGCTTCTCATTCTCACTCGACGGGCTGGCGGGAGCGATTGCACAACGTGAGAGTGAGCACCCGTGGAAAGTGGAAGAGGCGGCAGAAACGATCGATTGTGGCGATGACCCAGCGGCGGCCTTTGATCGGGCTCGTGTGAAGCGGCGACAAAAGAAGAGGGTGAAGATTGGTGAGAAGTGACGAGAAGCTGACGATTGCCCTTGCCAAGGGTCGAATGCAGGATGAATCGCTGGCGCTCTTTGCGCGAGCCGGGATCACCGTGGCCGCAGAGGATCTCTCTTCCCGCAAGCTGCGGGTCTCATCACGTGATGGCGGATACAGCTTTGTCTTCGTCAAGCCCGGTGACGTGCCAGCCTATGTTGAGTATGGGGCGGCGGATGCGGGAGTCACTGGTCGTGATGTGCTGCTTGAGACTCGCGCCGACGTCCATGTGCCGCTCGATCTGCGGCTGGCACGATGTCGGATCGCGGTCGCCGGCAGGCGCGAGCTGTCCGGCAAAGACTACAATCTGATGGCAACGGTACGCGTGGCGACCAAATATCCGGGGATCGCGACGACCTATTTCCACGAAAAGGGAGTGCCGATCGAGGTCATCCCGCTCTCGGGATCGGTCGAGCTCGCACCGTTGCTCGGCCTGTCTGACCGGATTGTCGACCTCGTTGAGACGGGGACGACGTTGCGTGAAAACGGTCTGGAGGTCCTTGACACGATCACTGAATCGACGGCGCGCCTGATAGTCAACCGCGCCAGCTTTCAATTGAAGAACGCCAGGATCAGCGAGTTGATCGATTTGCCGACCAGGGCGCTCGATGCCTGAAAGGTTCGAAGCATGATTGAGATCATCGCCGTGGAGATTGCTCATCCCGAAAAGAGCGAGCGGCTGCAGCGGATTCTGAGCCGGAATATCGGGCTCAATGCAGAGATTATGGCACGAACGGAAGCGATCGTGCGCGATGTGACCGAACGCGGTGACGAGGCGCTGCTTGAATATACTGCGCGCTTCGATCGGGTCGCGCTGACATCACAGACGGTGCGTGCGGATCGCGAAACGATCGAGAGACTGGCGGCCGAGGTTGACGAGGACCTGCTCGCGGCGATGCGCGAGGCAATCTCCAACATTCGCTACTACCACGAAAAGCAACTGACACGTGACTGGGAGGTGGAGATGGCCAATGGAGTCCGCCTTGGTCAGCGGGTACGTCCGCTGCAGGTGGTCGGACTCTATGTGCCGGGCGGCAGTGCCGCCTATCCATCAACGGTAATGATGAACGCGATCCCGGCGCAGGTCGCCGGTGTCGAGAGAATCGTCGTCGTTACGCCACCAGCGCAATTCAGCCAGAACCCGGTGATCGCCGCAGTCCTCAGGGAGCTTGGATTGTTTGAGGTCTATCTTGTCGGCGGGGCACAGGCAGTGGCGGCGCTTGCCTGCGGCACAGAGACGATCCCCCGCGTCGACAAGATTGTCGGCCCGGGTAACCAGTATGTTGCGGCAGCGAAGAAGCTGGTCTACGGCGCAGTCGATATCGATTCGATTGCCGGGCCGAGCGAAATTGTCGTCATTGCCGACGAGACGGCGCGTCCCGACTATGTGGCGGCCGACCTTCTTTCCCAGGCGGAACATTCTGATGACGCGGCCGCGATCCTCGTCACCGACAGCACGAAACTGGCCGAAGCGGTGCGGGAAGAGATAATCATTCAGACGCGCAGTCTCTCGCGCACGGCGATTATCGAAAAATCACTGGCCGATTATGGGGCGCTGATCGTTGTCAACAGCCTCGAGGAGGGGTGTGAGCTGGTCAACCGCCTTGCCCCGGAACACGTCGAGGTGATCACTGCTGACAGTGAGTCAGTCGCCGCCGGGGTTCACAATGCGGGAGCAATCTTCATCGGTCCATGGTCACCCGAGCCGGTAGGCGACTACTTTGCCGGCACCAACCACGTCCTGCCTACCGGTGGGACAGCGCGATTCTCTTCGGCGCTCGGTGTCTACGACTTTCTCAAACGAACGAGTATCGTTCGCTATACCCGTGAGGAGCTGATGAGAACCGCGCAGTCGATTGAACGACTGGCACTGGCCGAGGGCTTTGAGGCTCACGCCCGGGCCGCAACCATTAGATACGAATAGGGCAGAGATAATCAGGGAGAGGAGATGAATTCACCGCTCGAAGCAATCAAGCCCGGAGTGCGCGCGCTGTCAGCCTACACGCTGGCCCCGATCGAGGCACCGGTCAAGATGAACCAGAACGAGAACCCATTCGGGATGCCTGAGGCAATCCGTGATGAGGTGATGCGGCGAATGATGGCCATTGACTGGGCACGCTATCCCGACTTTGTGCCAACGCGACTTCTTGAAAAGCTGGCCATCTACACCGGTTGGCCAGCCGACGGATTGATGGCTGGCAATGGATCGAACGAGATGATCCAGTCAGTGGTCAATGCCTCGATTGAGCCAGGGCGCAGGGTTGTGCTGCCGGAGCCGACTTTTTCCGTCTATCGCCAGGTAATCACCGTTGCCGGTGGTGAGGTGATTCCTGTGCCGCTGACACCGGATCTCAGCTTCGATATCGGGCTTCTGAGTGAAGCGATCAGCAGGCATCAGCCAACACTGACGATCATTTGCTCACCAAACAATCCGACCGGCTGCACGATCACACGAAACGATCTGGCAATGCTGCTCAATATCTCCAGAGGACTGGTAGTCGTTGATCAGGCCTACCTTGAGATTGGCGGTGAGGACTGCAGACCGCTGCTGAGCGATCATGCAAATCTGGTGATTCTGCGGACCTTCTCGAAGGCAATGGCGATGGGAGGATTGCGCGTCGGCTATTGTCTTGCCTCACCCGAACTGACACGGGAATTCAATAAGGCGAGAATGCCGTACAGTCTCAACATGTTCTCGATGACAGCCGCCGAGGTGGCGCTGGATCGGCGCGAGCTGTTGCAGCCGCTCGTGGCAGCCATGGCTGACGAGCGTGACCGCCTTTTTGCTGATTTGCAACGCATCGACGGACTGCAACCGTTCCCCTCGGCAGCCAACTTCTTTGCGGTCAAGACGAGGATTGCCCCGGAGCGGCTCTTCGCCGAACTGCTCAAACGCGGTTTCCTGATTCGTGACATCAGCAAGTCACCGATGCTTTCCGGCTTCGTCAGAATCAGCGTCGGGACACCCGACGAGAACAATCGCCTCATCGCCGCATTGCGGGAGATTTCGCCGGATTCTGAATAATCATGAAACGTCAGGCTGACATTCATCGACAGACAAAGGAGACAAAGATCGACCTCTCCCTTGATCTTGACGGAAGCGGAAAGAGCCGCATCAACACCGGAGTTCCCTTCCTCGATCACATGCTCGATCTCTTCACACGGCACGGCCTCTTCGACCTTGCGATCGACTGCAGGGGAGATCTCGAAATCGACGACCATCACAGCGTCGAGGATATTGCCATCTGCCTCGGCCAGGCATTCGCGGCGGCACTTGGTGATAAACAGGGCATCTCGCGCTACGGTCACTCCTATGTGCCAATGGACGAGACGCTTGCGCGCGCGGTGGTCGATCTCTCTGGCAGATACTACCTTGTCTATCGTGTCGAGCAATTACGCGAGCGTGTCGGCACCTTCTCGGTCGAGCTGGCCGAGCATTTCTGGCACTCTTTTGCTGAGCACTGTCGCTGCAACCTCCATGTTGAGGTCCTCTACGGCCGCAACCAGCACCATATTCTCGAAGCGACCTTCAAGGCGGCAGCGCGGGCACTCTCGCAGGCCGTGCGCCGTGATCCGCGAATCGAGGGAGTCCTTTCGACCAAGGGAAGCCTCACGGAAAAGTGACCATGACCATCGCCATCATCGATTACGGAGTCGGGAACCTGCGCAGCGTCGAGAAGGCATTCACCTCACAGGGTATCGACGCAATTGTCACCAGCGAGGACGAGATTCTGAGGAAGGCGGAGCGGCTGGTATTGCCCGGGGTCGGGGCGTTTGCCGCCTGCATGGAAGGGCTCCGGTCACGGGGCTTTGATCAGTTGGTCGTCGAGGCTGCCTCTGCCGGGAAACCAATCCTCGGACTCTGCGTCGGCCTGCAGATGATGTTCGAGGAGGGGCACGAGTTTGGGGTACACCGCGGACTCGGGCTCATGCCGGGGCGCGTCATCAGGTTTCCGGAAGGGCTTCACGTCCCGCACATCGGCTGGAACCAGGTAGAACTCGTGCGTGATCATCCCGTCTTCAGCGGTCTGCCGACCGATCCATTCTTCTACTTCGTCCACTCTTACTACGTCGAGCCAGCCGACCCGTCCTGCATCATTGGTGAGACCGATTATGGCATCCGCTATGCCTCTGTCTGCGGAAAAGGCTCGGTCATCGGCGTCCAGTTCCACCCGGAAAAGAGCCAGACGACCGGCCTTCGACTTCTTGCCAACTTTGCCGGCTCCTGAAGGGCCGGCTCCTGAAGGGCTGTCTCAGATGACTACCCGCTGTCCGTCAAACTTCGTCAGTGAAAAGCCGGCAAAATCCTCGTTGTAGCAGTTCTTGAGATCGCTCAGGAACCCGATCGCCACGGCCTCACCCAGCTTCAGCGACTCGGTGGCGTCGGATCGCCAGTGAACCCCGGCCATATTCCGTCCAAGCGCGACATTGGAGGCAAGTTTGTTGAGTTCACCGCCAACCGTCAGTGAGGGACCGTTATAGGGTTCGAGCGTCAGCCCTTCAGGCGACGGAATCACCGGGTAAGGGATCACCCAGTTCTCGTCAAACCACGCTTTGAGCAGGGTCACGCATGCCCCGGCAACCGTCGCATGACCGGCACCATAAGCCGGATGTGTCGGGCAGCCCTCCGGAAAGGCGATCGGCAGCAGGTAGCTCCCAAACTGTCGGAAGACCTCGTGCGGTGCCGCTGACTCCAGAATCTCCCGGTTGATCGGATAATTGGCCCTTTTCGTCAGATGATTATGAATGCGCCCGGCAAAGGCCTCCGGTCGCAGCCGTCGGTGAACATACCATTTCTGATACCAGACACTACGCAGCGCACACCCTGCTACCCCACAGACCATGCTCTGGATATGCGGTGCTCCAAATGTCCCGAATCCGCACTGTGTCTTTGAATTGAAGTATGGATTGTTGCGATCAAGTGGTGCACTCATCCCGAACAGCAACAGCACGGCGTTGAAGCCTGCCTGAAAGAGGACGTCGATATGCACCCACTCGCCAAGATCACGCGCGTTGCGAATGTAACGGCGCGAGACATCATAGCGGTTCGGGAGGTTGAGATGCCCGCGCGAATTCTGGGCAAAGAGCCATTCATCATAACTGGTCAGATAGTCGTCTCCCGGGATCGGAGTACGCATTCGCTGATTGATTGTCTGCGTACCATAGGGGATATCCATCCACAGAAACTGCGAGATCATCGGGCCGATCTGATCGCCAGCAGTCAGGCCACGGAAAAGGACTCTGGGGGTCACTGGTGCCTGTACACGCAGCCTTGCCGGCGCCGGTCCCACCATTGGCCCATTCTGCCACAGCTCTTCATCCCGATCACCAGCCTCTGCCAATGACTCGCTCAGCATCACCCCACCCGGCACAATAGCGCCGGTTCTTAACGGCTGAGCCTGAGGGCGCGGCCCGCGATAACCGCTGAAACGTGAAAGATCCTGCGACGCTGCCAGTGTTATCGGGTGTACGTCATAGTCCTGAAAGTGGACATCCCGCGCCAGTGCCATCCAATAATTTTCAGCAATCTCTGCGGCAATCTCCGCACTGGCGAAGGGCGGTGGTGGTGGCTGATGAAAACTTGCCGGATCGGCTCCCGCCAGCTCGTAGGTCAGCCCGGCCTGGGGGTTCTTCAGCAGCGTATCTCCCCCCATCGGAATGAAGTCAAAGTCACCAGCATCGCCCGTGCGCAGCGCCGTGAGCAATGCCTTGTAAGCATTCTGATCAACCTCACCATTACGATCGTGTGGTAACCCCTTGGAAAAACTACCTATGCGGTTAGGATAGCGCTCTTCGTCACCATTGTTCTGATGCTCGACAATCGGCTGCAGGCGCTGCGTCAGTGCCACCTTGGTGCGCAACCGGTAAGCGCTCTCGGCACGATCACTGCCGGAAATCGCTCCATTCACCGATACCTCACGCGCTGAAGGTATCGGATCCTGGGCCGCCTCGACTGATTCTGTTATTATCCCACTGCCCGCTGCACCGAGCGAAGCCATCGCCGTCAGACTGCCGACACGCCCCAGGAAGCTTCGACGACTCTCATCGAGGATCTCCACAGCCCGATCCACTATCGTCTCCTGCTCACAGTCTCTCTGATTCATTGTCAACTCCATTCGAGGTATGCATCACATCCGGGAAGGAGGCAAAATGGCGCACGCATCCTTCCCAGTCATAATGCTGATATTAGACATATGATGAGAGCAAGTCTACACCGGTGGGCAGTATTTCAGACAGACTCGCATTTGTCCGGGGCTGGAATATTATTCCGACATCGCGGATTATATGGCAGGACAAGCAGAGCGTTCAAGCAGCCAGGCTCCCCACAATAAGGCACATCAAGGAAAAATTGAGGGCCGGCCCGTTCCTCCTGACAAAGGATTTCACGGACCGACCCTCGTTACGTCATCTGCTCAGCAGATTCTCAGATCTGCCCTGCCCTATCGTGGCGGGGGGAAGACCGGTATCGTGATGACCACAGCATTGGTTGTCGTTAATGCGTGGAGATTATGGCCACCATTGAAGCCGCTCGGACCATAATTGATGATTGCCCCAGTGATGCCCGCATCGGTCTCGGTATAGAACTTCATCCACCCGGTTCGACCCGCAGGAATCACGTCATCGAATCGGGGAACTGTTCTTGGAAGGCTGTTGCTCAGAGGTCCAAACAACTGACTGGCCCCGGATGTCACCGTGAAACTGGATGCCCTTTCAATATCATTATAGAGCAGTCCTGTCATCGTCCCGATTGGGTCGAATAACGCACCCAGATTTCCTCCAATCCGGTTGACGACGATGATCGGCTGATTGCCCTCTGCACGCGAAGCAATGCTGTCGACAGCCAGTGTCCGCGGCATCAGGCCATAGCTGACACCATCAAGATAGAGATTGGCCGTTGTGGCATTCTTGTTACAGATTATCGGCCCGCCCTGCGCGGCAATGGAGATCGCCGAGAGAGCCGCTTTGTGCCCACTCTCCATCATCACCAGACCATTACCAATCAGATAATTGAAATTGATCGGGCATCCATGCTCATCAACCGCCACGGCCATCAGATATCCGGTTGTCCCCGGATCGAGGTCACTTGTATAGAAGGTCGTCGTCTGCTGCGGAGTCAGACTGATGTAATTGTCAGCCACCTGTCTTGTGCTCCCCTCGATGAAGAAAAGATGCACGTTGACGGATGATGTCTGATGGGTGTTGGTCAGAACTATCTTCGTATCCTGCCGCCGGGAAACGACGGATGAGGTATACAAATTGTAGATCAATATGCTGCCAGCCATCCCATTGTTCGCAGTTTCCGGCAGTGTGAGCGTGCTGGTATTAACCGGCCCGCCGAGATTATCGATCGTATCGGGATCGTTGACTCCCGGCGGGGGAATGACCAGCGCGCTGTTGCTGAAGAACCCGATTGCCGGAGCAGTCGCGGTGACGGTGTAGGTTATCTTGCCATCCTCGGGCAGCAGTGTAATCGTCGCTGTCAGCTTGTTGCCCGGGCTGATCGTGGCATCTCCGCAGACTGCGCCCCGTATCCCGTCGCAAGTAACCGTGACACCCGACAGCAGGTTAGAGAGATCATCGGTCACCACCGCCCCACTCACCTGAGTTGGGCCGGTGTTGGTCACCTCGATCTTGTAACTGAACCGACTGTCTGATTTGACACTCGTTGGCCCCGTCTTGGCAATAACCAGATCGGCAGTCAGCGGTGGCGTCGTCTGCACCGTCGTCAGGGTAGTCGATGAGTTATCACTCGGATCTTCATCGGTGATTCCCGAAGGCGGCGTGATCGTCGCCGTGTTGCTCACAGCCTGCGCCGTCAAGGGTGCCGTCCCGGTGATGCGGTAAACGAACGAGCCATTGACCGGCAACGAAGCAATCGTCTGGTTTATCGTGTTGCCGCTGCCACTGGCTGAAGGACAGAGCGCTCCGCCGGAAGCAGTACAGGTCCAGGTAACACCGGTTATCACTGATGGCACGGTGTCATTAAATAAGGCCCCATCCGCCGCTGCCGGCCCGGAGTTAACGACGACCACCTGATAGGTAATCGTGCTACCGGTCTGGACTGTCGCCGTACCAACCTTGACGACCGAGAGATTCGCCAGGGGTGGTATCGGGTTCTCAGTGACCCTGGTGTAGGCCACGGCAGCGTTATTGATGAGAATCGGATCCTGTAGATTCCCCGGAGGATCGATCTTCGCCTGGTTAATTAATGTCGTGACCATTGAAGGCGCGTTGCCACGGATTGTAATCGTGACATTGCCTCCGGGCGGGAATACTGGAATCGTCCCGGTGAGTACCCCTCCGGAAATGTTGAGATCGGTCGGACAGAGTGCACCAGCCAACGCATTGCTGCAGACTGCCGTAACATTGGAAAGCTCCGGCGGAAGGATGTTTCTGAACGGAGCACCATTCGCGCCCTGTGGACCAAGATTGGTCATCAGCAGCGTGTAGGTTACAGGACCGTTCTTCTGCACAATCGGCGTTCCATTGTTCTGGATGACAAGGTCAGCAAAGAATGGGCCGACATAGGTATTGACCGGCCCGCCGGTATTATCCTCGATCGACGGCTCGTACTGGCCGCCATCGAGAGTGACGATGGCACTGTTGCTGAAGAAACCGGTCAACGGGGCTTTGGCTGTAATCTTGTAGGTGAGCCTGCCAAACCTTGGGAAGGTTGGGATTTCACCCCTGACCACGCCACCGGCGCCAATGGTGATCGGACCGCAGACCGCGCCCTCAGCCGCCGTACAGGTCGCCTTGACATCACTGAGAAGATTCGACAGATCGTCAGTAACGACTGCCCCATCTGCGGGATCGGGCCCGGCATTGGCCAGCTCAAGAGTATATGTCACTGTTCCGAACGAAATGACGTTGGCATCACCAGTCTTGGCGATCGTCACATCGGCAGTCGGTGGCAGATAGGTCACGACCTTGGTCGACGACGTTGCCTGGTTATCCGACGGGTCAGGATCAACAATACCCGCGGGCAAGGTGATACTGACACCGGTAGAATATTCAACCGCCGTCATCCCGGACTTGAGCCTGACGATCCGGCCTTTCATCCCGAGTCGATCATCACCCGCAGCAGCAACAACTGATGGAGTCGATGGCGCTTTCGCCATCACGCGGAAGATGAACTGACCATTGACCGGGAAGACTGCCAGCGTCTGTACGATCGGACTACCACTGCCCGAAGAAGCCGGACAGACTGCACCACCCGATGCCTGGCACGTCCATTTGACATCAGTGAAATCGGGGGGAAGCGCATCGGTGAAGATCGTTCCGTCGGCAGAGTATGGTCCGGCATTGGCGAGAGTCACGAAATAATCGACATTGCCGTTGACCTGAACCAGACTGGTGCCAACCTTGGTCACCGCGATGTTTGCCTCCAGTGGTATCGGTTTGTCGGTCACCACTGTCGCCACCGTTCCGTAGTTATTGATCGGGTTCGGATCAGTCACCCCTTCCGGCGTATCGATCCTGGCAAAATTGATGATATCCCGGGCGTTAGCCGGAGCCTGGCTGATCACTGTAAAGACGAGATTGCCTCCCGCCGGCAGGGAGGGGATGACCCCGGAGATCAGATTCGGGGTGATGTTGGCGCCTGACGGGCAGACGGCACCATCAGCTGCGCTGCCGCAAGCGGCCGAGATGATGGAGAGCCCCCCATCGAGTGTGCTGCTGCCCGGGACATTAAGCACATTGCTGGGCCCAAGGTTGGTCACCTCAAAGGTGTAGCGAATCCGGCCGCTAGTCTCAACAATCGGAGTCGAGTTCGGCTGGATCACCAGGTCGGCCTTCGGCGTCAGCGTTGTATTGCCATCGGTGTCTGTATTATTGACCAGGTTGATATCCGTCAAACCGCTTGGAACGACAACGCTTGCGGTGTTGCTCAGGACTCCGGTAGCAGCCGGTGAGATAAGTGCCGTCAGAGTATAGGTGAGTGATGACCCCGGCGGCATATTGACCGTCTCATTGAGATTGCCAGTTCCGCTTTGATTGGGACAGACCGTTCCGCTGGCGACGCAGGTCCAGCTGCCACTGAGGAACTGCGGCGTCAGGAAATTGTCAGCCACCGTAGCCCCTTTGACTTCATTCTGTCCGATATTCGAGACGACAACAGTATATGAATGCAGGGTTCCCGGTATCGCACTGGTTACCCCGTCAGTCTTCGTGACCGCGAGGTCGACCAGAATCTCCTCGACCCCGGTAATGACCGGCCCGCCGGTGTTGTCGAGCGTATCCGGATCCGTGACTCCGGGCGGTGGAACGACCGTCGCGCTGTTGACAAACGAGCCTGACATCGGCGCTGTCGCGGTGATTGTCAACGTCACACTTCCACCCAGCGGCAGGGTGGTGATTGTTGAAGTGAGCAGATTACCTGTGGTGACCCCTGTCGCACCACAGACGGCTCCGCCGGCAGATGCACAGGTGGCACTGACCGCAGATAGCACATCCGGCAGATTGTCGGTAATGACGGCCCCATTGGCCGCCGCCGGACCGGTATTGCGAACAATGATCTTGTAATTAAATACCTGGCTCGCTTTGACAGTATTGGGCCCTGTCTTGACAATCACCAGATCAGCCTCGGTCGGCGGAGTAGTCTGCACGACCGTTGAATGGCTTGCTGTATTGTCAGAGAGGTCAGCATCCGTGACCCCTTCAGGAGGAGTGATCGTCGCCGTGTTGACCACTGTCTGGGAAGATCCCGGAGCATTGCCGGTTATCTGGTAAAGAAGAGTGCCATATGGAGGCAATGTCGCAATTGTCTGGTTAATCTCATTGCCATTACCCGAGGGTGCCGGGCAGAGCGCTCCGCCTGCCGCCAGACAAATCCAGTTGACGTTGGATATCGCCGCCGGGATGTTATCGGCAAAGATTGCTCCATTGGCCGGGCCGGGACCGGCATTGAGCACACGCACCTGCCAGGTAATCAGCCCTGAGGGCTGGACGATCGATGTGCCGATCTTCGAGACAGCAAGGTTGGCCTTACCGGGAGTCCACTGATTGATGACCAGCGTCCTGGCAATGCCCTCATTGTTGCTGAGATCGATATCAACTGCCGCTGGAGGCGGATTGATTACTGCGGTGCTGGTAAGCATCCCGGTCGTCGCCGGTGCTGTACCGGTAACCGTGACGATCACGCTTCCTCCCGGTGGCATAGTCGGAATAATGCCGGTGACTGTCGAGCCGCTGATGCTGAGACTGCCCGGGCAGGCAGCGCCGGCATTCGCGCCTCCACAGACCGCCGCGATGGGTGTCACCCCCGGTGGCAGGGTCTGAGTGAAAGTCGCCCCATCAGCGCCGGCCAGCCCCGCATTGCTCAGTACCAGAGTCCAGGTGATGGTGCCATTGACCGCCACCATCGGCGTACCATTAAACTGGAGGACGAGATCGAGGCGCGGATCAACCGCGGTATTAACCGGCCCGCTGATATTGTCACCGGGCTCAGAATCCTCGATGCCGTTCGGAGGCAGGATTCTCGCGATATTGACAAAACTGCCCTGATAGGGGGCCTTTGCCGTCACCGTGTAGTAGACCTGACTCGCCGGTGGCAGCGTGGTAATCGTCGCCGACAACTGGTTGCCGGCACCAACGCTGCTCTCCCCACAGACTGCGCCATCGATTGAGCTACAGGTGAGGCTGACGTTTGACAAGACATCAGGCAGATTATCGGTAAAAGTTGCCCCGTTAGCATTCACCGGGCCATCATTCCTGACGACAAACTGATAACTGAAGATCTCTCCGGGCAGCACATTTGTCGGCCCGGTCTTGATCACATGCAGATCTACCTTTGTGGTTGGAGTCGAAACGACCGTCGTCTGCCGGGTCGAGGTATTATCTGCCGTCTCCGGATCAGTGACACCGGTTGGCGGCGTCACCGTCGCGGTGTTGGTCAGAGTCGTCACGGTGCCAGGAGCCGTTCCGGTAATCCGGTAGATCAACTGCCCGTTGGCCGGGAAAGTGGCGATCGTTTCACTAATGCTGCCGCTGCCGGAGGCGTTCGGACAGACCGCTCCACCCGAGGCCAGACAGGTCCAGGCCACCCCAGTAATCTCTGCCGGGATCGCATCGGCAACCGTTGCTCCATTAGCCGCGCCTGGTCCGGCATTGGACACCTGAAGCTGATAAATGACCGGCTGCCCCACCTGAACCAGAGTGGTGCCGACCTTGGCAATCGCCAGATTGGCAACAGGAGGCTGCGGCAGGCTGAAGACCTCGGTCTTCGCCGAGCTGCTGTTGTTGGTCGTATCGACCTCAGTCGCCGCTGTCGGCGTATCGACAGTCACGGTATTGGTCAGAGTCTGAGGGGATCCCGGTGCGGTGGCACTGATCGAGATCACCAGACTTGAGCCGGCAGGCAATGAGGTGAGCTTCCCGCTCACCGTTCCGCTCTGAACTGTCAGGCTCTCCGGACAGACGGCCCCAGTGATTGCACCACCGCAGGTTGCCGTCACTCCCGTCAACCCGGCGGGAAGCGTATCAACGAAAGTTGCACCGTCGGCCGCACTCGGCCCGAGGTTGCTGATCTCGATCGTATAATTGATCGTGCCACCAGCCTGCACCCACGATGTCGCATTCTTCTGCACCAGCAGATCGACTACCGGATATATCGTCGTGTTTACCGGCCCGCCGATATTATCCTTCGGATCGGGATCGTTGACACCGGGAGGAGGGGTAATTGTCACCATATTGGTGAAATAGCCCTGTCGCGGGGCATTGGCGGTCACAGAATAGCTGAGTGTTCCACCAACCGGCAGCGTGGGAATCGTCGTCGTCAGAACGTTCCCGCTGCCAACCGTCGACGTTCCGCAGACAGCCCCTGCCGATGCAACGCATTCGACGGAGATATTCGTCAAGCCGGTCGGCAGATCATCGCGCAACTCTGCCCCATCGGCCACTGCCGGACCAGTGTTGGTGGCAACGATGTGGTAAACGAGAAGACCTCTCGGCTCAACAGTCGTTGGTCCCGTCTTGGTGACGACAAGATCGGCCGTCGTTGGCGGCGTCGTCTGAACAACCGTCTGGATGGACGATGTATTGTCGCTCGTGTCAGGATCGACCGTTCCGCTCGGTGGTGCCACCACCGCCGTGTTGGTCAGAGTCGTTGCAGATCCGGGGGCAGTACCGGTGAGGTTATAAATCAACTGTCCGCCTGCCGGGAAGATGGCAATCGTCTGGTTCAGGGTGCCGCTGCCGGAGACCGCCGGACAGACAGCACCTGCTGCCGCCTGACAAGTCCAGCTCACCCCGGTCACTCCACTGGGGATCGGATCACTGAGTGTCGCTCCGTTTGCCGCCCCGGGTCCGGCATTGATGACCCTCAACTGCCAGTTGATCGTGCCGCCCGTCACCACCGACGTCGTCCCCATCTTGAGGACCGAGAGATTGGCCTCAGCCGGTGGCGGTTCGGCAATGATAATCGTTCCCGCCTCGCCGATGTTGTTGGTCAGGTCGTAATCATTGACATTGGCTGGCGGGGTAACGACTGCCAGGTTGGTGATTGAATCAGCTACTCCGGGGGCCGTGCCGACAATCGTGATGACGACACTGCCACCAGCCGGGAGTGTCGGTATCGTTCCCGTGACCGTTCCACTGCCAACCGTTACGCTTGCGGGACAAGCGGCCCCGGCATTGGCATTTCCGCAGGTGGCCGTCACCCCCGTCAACCCGGGAGGCAGCGTATCAGTAAAGGTTGTGCCATTGGCGCCATCCGGTCCAACGTTGGAGATGGTCAGCGAATAGTGGATTGTACCATTCGTCTGAACCACCGGCGTTCCGTTTTTCTGCAGCACGAGATCGGCGATTATCAGGTCGACACTCGTGATCACCGGTCCACCAATATTGTCGAGCGGATCGGGATCGGTCACCCCTGGTGGCGGAGTGACGACCGCGCTATTGGTGAAAAATCCAGTCATTGGAGCAGTTGCGGTCACCGTCAATACCACCTCGCCATCCTTTGGCAGAGTGGTAATCGTCGACGTCAGCACATTCCCCTCGTTAACCGTCGAGGTTCCACAAGCGGCTCCACCACTTGCCGCACAGGCGACGCTGACTCCGGTCAGAACATCCGGCAGATTATCCGTGACCAGCGCGCCGTTGGCAGCAGCGACACCGGCATTGGTGACTTTGATCACATAGTTGAATGTCGCATTGGGCGCAACATTCGCCGGTCCGACCTTGGAGATGATCAGATCGGCACTCGTCGGCGGGGTCGGCTGAACTACCGTTGTTGCCGAAGAGATGTTGTCCGATGTCTCCGGATCGGTTATACCCTGCGGAGGAGCAATGTCGGCCGTGTTAGTCAGGCTCTGCGCAGACGCCGGAGCTGTTCCGTTGATCTTGTAAATCAGCTGCCCGCCCTGCGGCAGTGTTGCAATCACCTCATTGATCACGTTGCCGCTGCCTGAGGCATTCGGACAGACCGCACCGCCTGCTGCCGTGCAGGTCCAGCTTACCGTGGTGACTGCTGCCGGTACCGTATCGGTGAAGAGTGCTCCATTGGCCGCGCTGACGCCGGCATTGGTCACCATTACCTGCCATTGAATCGATCCGTTGGTCTGAACGACTGGCGTCCCGACCTTGGTCACTGCCAGATTGGCAAACGCCGGCACATTCGGCCCGATTACCTCGGTAGAGACCGTACCGTTATTGTTGAGGGTCGTCGTCTCCGTAACACCTGATGGCGCGACGACTGTTCCGGCACCGTTGATGACAATCGGCACGCTCGGTGCATTGCCGAGGAATGTCAAAAAGATGCTTCCCCCCGGAGGCAGCGTCGGAATCGTTCCGCTGAAGCTGCTGCCCGTCAGCGTCACGCTTCCCGGGCAAACTCCACCCGCAGTCTCTCCGCCACAAGTGGCTGTTACCCCGGTCAGACCCGGTGGTAACGTTCCGCTGAAAGCCGCACCATCACCGACACTAAGCCCCATGTTGGTGATTCTGACCGTGTAAACGACTCCGCCACCAATCCGCACCACCGGTGTCCCGTTCATCTGTAGGACGAGGTCTGCCACACGAACCACCTGCTCACTGTCGGTCGCGCAGCCCTCTGTTGGGGTCCCGCTTGTCGGACACTGCCCCGTAGTCGTGCCTGTCGGCGGATCCGGATTGGTCGGATCACCACCCCCCCCAACCTTTGATTTGTTGATCAGCGTTCCGCTTGCCGCCGGCGAGATATTGACGTTAAAGTTGAATGAACTCGCCCCGCTGACAGCAATCGCCGTGCTGCTGGTGCAGGTCACGACGTTGCTCGCTGCACTGCAGGTCCAGTTCGCAGCATTGTCCCCACCAAGCGCGATCGCTCCATTGGCAACCGACATCCCTGCCGGCAGCGCATCGACTACCGTGATAGTGCCAGTTGAGGCGATGTTGCCATTATTGGTCACCGTCAGCGTGTAGTTCGTTGTGCCACCCGCCGTCACCGTCGTTGTCGAGTTGGTCTTGGCCAGGCTCAAATCAATGAAGTCGACCGTGTCACTGTCGATTGCACAGCCCTCGTTCGGAGCGCCGGCCGTCGTACACTGGCCGGCCGTCGTGCTGGTCGGCGCAGTTGTATTGGTCGGATCAGCCCCACCTCCAACCTGTGCCTTGTTGATCAGTGTCCCGCTCGCCGTGGCCGAGACATTCGCCATGAAGGCAAAGACGCTCGTCCCACTCGCCGCGATCGCCGTGCTGCTGGTGCAGGTCAGCACGTTGCTCGTCGCACTGCATGACCAGCTCCCGCCATTTGTCCCGCTGAGTGTCACGGCACCATCGGTGACGGTGATCCCCGTCGGCAGCACATCGACCACCGTGATTGCTCCGCTTGAAGAGATGTTCCCGGTGTTGCTCACCGTCAGCGTGTAGGTCGTCGTTCCCCCGGCCGTCACCGTCGTTGCATTGTTACTCTTCGCGAGCGTCAGATTGACGATATCGACCGTGTCGCTGTCGACCGCGCAGCCCTCGTTCGGAGCGCCGGCCGCCGTGCACTGGCCTGCCGTCGTGCTGGTCGGCGCAGTTGTATTGGTCGGATCAGCCCCACCTCCAACCTGGGCCTTGTTGATCAGTGTCGCTCCGGCGGTTGCCGTTGAGGAGACATTCGCCGTGAAGGCAAAGACGCTCGTCCCGCTCGCCGCGATCGCCGTGCTGCTGGTGCAGGTCAGCACGTTGCTCGTCGCACTGCATGACCAGCTCGCGGAATTCGCCCCGCTGAGTGTCACCGCACCATCGGTCACCGTGATCCCCGTCGGCAGCACATCGACTACCGTGATCGCTCCGCTTGAAGAGATGTTCCCGGTATTGCTCACCGTCAGCGTGTAGGTCGTCGTTCCGCCCGCCGTCACCGTCGTTGCATTATTACTCTTGGCGAGGGTCAGGTTGACCAGATCGACCGTGTCGCTGTCGACCGCGCAGCCCTCGTTCGGAGCGCCGGCCGCCGTGCACTGGCCGGCTGTCGTGCTGGTCGGTGCAGTTGTATTGGTCGGATCAGAGCCACCTCCAACCTGGGCCTTGTTGATCAGTGTCGCTCCGGCGGTTGCCGTTGAGGAGACATTAGCCGTAAAGGCAAAGACGCTCGTCCCGCTCGCCGCGATCGCCGTGCTGCTGGTGCAGGTCAGCACGTTGCTCGTCGCACTGCATGACCAGTTCGTGGAATTTGCTCCACTGAGCGTCAGTGCGCCATTGGCTACCGTGATCCCGGTCGGCAGCACATCGACTACCGTGATCATTCCGCTCGACGAGATATTCCCCGTATTGCTCACCGTCAGCGTGTAGGTCGTCGTTCCCCCGGCCGTCACCGTCGTTGCATTGTTACTCTTCGCGAGGGTCAGGTTGACCAGATCGACCGTGTCGCTGTCGATTGCGCAGCCCTCGTTCGGAGTGCCGGCCGCCGTACACTGGCCGGCTGTCGTGCTGGTCGGTGCAGTTGTATTGGTCGGATCGCCGCCGCCGGCCACCTGGGCCTTGTTGATCAGTGTCGCTCCGGCGGTTGCCGTTGAGGAGACATTTGCCGTGAAGGCAAAGACGCTCGTCCCGCTCGCCGCGATCGCCGCGCTGCTGGTGCAGGTCAGCACGT
>CAIKMY010000187.1 GCA_903828635.1 uncultured Acidobacteriota bacterium | reverse complement strand
TTCGTGGTCATGATGTCGCCCCGTATAGCGGGCCAGACCTTCACCGGCTCGGTTAACGGCCTGGTGACCGATCCGGCGGGCGCGATCATGGTGGGAGCGAAGGTCGTTCTGACCAATACCGGTACTGGCGAGACAAGGGAGCAGACAAGCAACACTGAAGGGCGTTTCAATTTTGCCCTTCTTCAGCCGGGTTTTTACTCATTGCAGGTAACGCAGCCGGGATTCCGGGAGTATCAGCGTTCGCGATTCCAGCTCTCACCAAACCAGGCGTTTGAAGCGAACGTCGAGATGCAGACGGGAGCGACAAGCGAGACGGTGACGGTCTCGGCGAGTCTGCAGTTACTCGACACGCAGACGGCCAACCAGTCATTCACCTTGCAGGCGAATGACGTCACCGAACTGCCGGTGGTTGGTCGTAATCCGTTTGCGCTCTTTCACACGCAGGCCGGAGCGATTGCGCCGCGAACCGGAGTCTCCAACTCGACGGCCGATCAGAATCATAACCGGTTTTCGATCAATGGGGGGCGTGACGAATCGGTGCGCATCCTGATAGACGGTATTCCGGTAGTTGCCGGTGACTGGGGAGGACTGATCGCTTCGCCCGGTGTCGATGCGGTCAGCGAGTTTCAGATCATCAGAAACGCCTATGATGCCCAGTACGGGCGGACAGCCGGAGCGGTGATCAACCTGACGACCAGAAGCGGGACGCAGGAGTTCCACGGGACAGGATTCGGCTACCTGCGCAACGACAACCTCGATGCCAATAATTTCTTCAACAATCGTAACGGAGTGAGGAAAGCAGAGTTCAAGCGGTCGCAGTTTGGGGGAACGATTGGCGGACCGATCGTCAAAAGCCGCAAGCTGTTTGGTTTCTTTGGTTACGAGGGATTGCGCGAGGGGTCGCCTTCGACGCGAATTGCGACAGTGCCGACTGAGCGGGAGCGCAATGGTGATTTTTCACAGAGCTTCAATTCCAATGGCACCCCGGTGACGATCTATGATCCGGCGACGACGATTGCCGATCCGGCAAATCCGGGCAAATACATCAGGACGGCCTTTGCCGGAAACATCATTCCGGCCAACCGGCTCGATCCGGTGGCGACGGCTGCATTGAAACTGTTGCCGCTGCCCAACCGACCGGGACGGACGGCGGCCAACCTCGACAACTTCATTGGTGTTGGCACCAACATTGTCAATAATGACCGTTACGACGCACGCGTCGATTATATAGTCAGCGACAAGTACACGGTCTTCGGGCGTTTCACCAAGGCCTTCCAGGACTCGATTCCGGTGACGCTCTATCCGGCGGCAGGTGAGACCAACCGCAACGGTTTCAATCCGCGATTCATGGTCTCGATCGGCAACACCTTCACGATCTCGCCGACGCTGATCGTCAACCTGCAGCTCGGAGGCGGCAAGTGGCGGGAGGCAAACCTGCCAAAGCTGACCAACTTTGATTCGACGACACTCGGTTTTCCGGCGGCGATTGCCAGATCGTTCGACGTCGCGGTACCGCCACAGTTCAACCTCTCCGACTACACGCAGATCGGCAACAGCAATTTCTCGGTTGCCTCACGCTCGACGTGGAGCGCTCAGGGCAACGCGAGCAAGCAGTTGGCGAGCCATTCAATCAAGTTTGGTTACACGCTTGAACGCTACATGCTGGGTCTCAACGAGACGCAGTCGGCGACCTTCTCCTTCAACCGCTTCTTCACGGTCGGGCCTGATCCGGATCTGAGGGGCGCGGTAACGGCGGGTAACACGGTCGCCTCACTGCTGCTTGGAGCAGGCGCCAGTGGCAATGCGCCCCGCAATGCGAGGAATTATGGGATTCAGGCGTATCATTCGTGGTATCTCCAGGATGCCTGGAATGTCACCAATCGGCTGACGGTCAACGGCGGAATTCGCTATGAGCTGCAGCGCGGACGGACGGAGCGCTACAATCGACTCAACTACTTTGATTTCACCGCCGCCAGTCCGCTGGCCGGACCGACGGGGCTCAGTAACCTGAGGGGTGGTCTTGTCTTCGTCAACGACAAGAATCCATTTCAGTGGGAGACCCCGAAAACAGACCTTGCGCCGCGTGCCGGTCTCGCCTACAAGATCACTGACAAGATCGTCGCGCGCGCCGGCTATGGCCTCTACTATCAGCCATCCGTCAACGTTCAGCCGGTTGGCAATGACGGGTTTTCGCTGACGACCGACTGGCTCTCAACTCTTGACAGCGGACGGACGATCAACAATCCGCTGCGTAATGCCTTCCCGACCGGGCTGCTTGAGCCGACCGGGGCTTCACTTGGTCTGGCGACGGCAGCGGGAACCAGCATCCGCACCTTCCAGCGTGAGCGTCCGACCCCCTATGTTCAGCAGTACAGCCTCGATGTTCAGTGGGAGATCGGGCGTGGTGCCCTGTTTGAGATTGGCTATGCCGGTACTCTCGGACGCAAGCTCTCGTTCGGCTACAACGGATACTCGGCGGGGATGAACATCAATCAGGTACCGACGGCGGCACTGGCTCTTGGCAGCACGCTGCGCGAGCAGGTACCGAACCCCTTCTTCGGAGTCATTCAGAAGGGAGCCCTGGCGGCGAGGACGGTGGAGCGGCGCCAGTTGCTTCGTCCCTATCCGCAATTTCTCGATATCAACATTCTCGACATGCCCGGTGCCTCGTCGAGCTTCAATGCCATCACCGCACGATTCCAGAAGCGTTTCAGTGACGGGATGATGATTGCAGTCGCTTACCAATACTCGAAGGCTTACGATAACTCCTCGGAGAATCAGGGCTGGGAGGTCAACGATCGTGCGCGCGACTACTACAACCTTGCCGGAGAGCACTCAGTCAGTGCTCACGACGTACCGCAGAGCTTTACTCTGACCTATGTCTATGAGTTGCCGTTTGGCAAGGGGCGCAAGGTTGGATCAAACTGGCATCCGGTGGTCGATGCGGTAGCCGGTGGATGGCAGATGAACGCAATCTTCAAGCTGGACAGTGGTCTGCCGCTGATTTTCGAGGCGCCGAACAACTCGTTCAGCTACGCTTCGTGGCAGCAGCCCAACATCAAGTCAGGGGCCTCGGTCAGTCTGGCCAGTCGGACGATCGATCGCTGGTTCAACACTGATGCCTTCGAACAGCCGAAGGATTATACCTTTGGTAATGCTCCACGATTCGTCGACGGGGTGAGGTACAACGGAACCAATAACTGGGACCTTTCGGTCGCCAAGAACTTCAGGCCACTCGAATCGCTGAGGGTACAGTTCCGGGCCGAGATGTTCAATGCCTTCAACCGCGTTCAATTTGGACGAGCCAATACGACCTTTGGCAATCCTGCCTTTGGCCGTGTTACCGGAACAGCTCCCGGTAACGGGCCGCGAACCATACAGATGGCGCTGCGGCTGACTTTCTAAGGCTGAGAAACGACAAGAGCTGCGGGGCAGTATGGGCCAAATACACCTCGGCTGTTGACCAGTGACGAACGGGTTTGCTGTCTACAGGTTGATGGTTCATACTGTTCCTTCAATTCATGTATTCAAAGTCATTCAAGGAGACCAGATCAGTGAAAGAGCAGGGAAAGGCAGCGGCTGCAACAGGGTCGGAGAGGATAGATCAGGTGGAAGCGGAGCGCAAACACCGGCGGGAGACGCTGATTCTCGTGCGCAGCCAGGTGAGTCAGCAATTGCAGAATGCCCGATCGGTGGCACATCGGCAATCACTCCACCTGCGTTTGCGTTCGATCGATGCTGATCTCGAAGCGCTGGGCGGCAATTCCTGATCTCTGAGTCACTCATTCTTCAGCAATGGAGACCAATCAGATCAATGCGCCTGCGACGCGCCCGCTGAAGAAAGACTTGGCGTTCTATCTGCGCGGAAGTCTCGCCTTCTTTCGTCGCATGTGGCCTGCCGTCTACGATCTGACGACGACAGAGACCTACGTCAGTGCCTCGGCAATAGCCTTTAACATTCTGCTCTCATTCTTCTCCTTCGTGGTGCTCGTCGGGAGCTTTCTGATCAACATTCTGCACTGGAAGAGGGGATACGAGACGCTGTACCTGCTGTTACGCTCGCTGGTGCCGAAGGAATCAGGCCAGATCTTCTGGAGCCTTGACCGGGTGACACAGGGGCCGGGCGGGGAGGCGACCATCATCTCGTTCGGGCTGTTGCTCTTTTCGAGTCTTGGGATCTTCCAGCCGATCGAGATGGCACTCAACCGTGCCTGGGGATTTGCTGAGCGACCGCTGCTGCGTCAGTATCTCACCTACCTTGGACTGGTCATTGGCTGCGGGGTTCTGATCCTCTGTCCGATAGCTCTCGGAAGCATTTATGATTACCTGCTCGAACTCCTCTCGGTAACTTCGACGACGCGAGTCTGGATCTTCAGATACATCGGACCAGTTATCTCGCTGCCATTCATCGCGCTGCTCTTCTTTGTGATCTATTACTTTGTGCCGAACGGGAAGGTTGAAGCCGGACGGATTGTCTTTACCTCGGTGGCGATGGCCATTCTCTGGGTGCTGATGACGCTGCTGTTTCGACTGGCGCTGCCGCTCTTCGCTTTTGAAGATTCGTACAACCGGCTGGCACCAATCATGGCGCTGGTGACCTGGGTGCTGATCTCCTCTTTCATTCTGATTCTGGGTGCCAATCTGACGACCCGTGAGGTGCTGCCGCGAGCGTGGGTGGGAGATCTTCCGCGGTGGGGCCACCAGCCGGAATCCAACGGACTCTCCTGAGCCGCTGCGGCTGATGCTTGTCCTCGATTCCCGAGAGGTGCTCAGTTTGCCAACTTACCCGGGTGGCACAAATAATCCTGCAAGTCGTGAGGTTGGCCTGCGTTCCGCAAGCATCGAGAGGGAATGGAGGACCATTGCATGAAGCCGATGATCGATCCGGGAAAGGTGCTGACAGGACGCAGGGCCGTGAACATTCTGAGAGGGCTGCTGATAGTCGCTCTGATGGCGATGATACTCATCCCCGGTATCGGCATTGGCAAAGCGCAGTCGGGAAGGCGGCCGCAGAAGACGGGTGGGGTTCCGAGCAGCAACCCTGGCGAGCGGCAGCGAGACACGCCGCCGGCTGACAAAGAGCCCGCTGAGAAGCCTGCCGACAAGCCGATTGCCGATACGACTCCGACGCCGATCAGCGACGATGGGACGATCCGGCTCGATACCTCACTCGTGAACATTCCGGTGAGCGTCCTTGACCGCAATGGCAGATTCATCCCTGACCTGCAAAAGAGAGATTTCCGCCTCTACGAGGATAATACAGAGCAGCAGATCGACAGTCTGCAGACGATCGAGACTCCGTTCAATGTCATTCTGCTGATCGACACGTCGGGAAGCACCCGATTCCGGCTGGATGAGATCCAGATGGCGGCGACCGCTTTCATCGGGCAGTTGCGAAGTGAAGATCGGGTGATGGTGATCTCCTTCGCCGGCAGGTACAAGGTGGAGTGTCACTTCACCACTGATCGTCAGGAGTTGCGTGAGGCGATCAATCAGACACGAACCGGTGGCGGGACAGCGCTGTACAATGCCGTCGAATTTGCGCTCACCCAGCTTGAGAAGCTTGACGGCCGTAAGGCGATGGTGCTCTTCACTGACGGGGTTGATAACCTGAGTCGGAAGGCAACAGCCGTCTCGACAATTGCCGCCGCCGAAGAGTCGGGAGCCCTTGTCTATCCGATCAGTTACGATACCGAGGATTCGATGCTCGGGCCGGGCAGCAGGGGTGGCAGAGGCGGCAGGGCAGGTGGGGGAATGCCGCCGATCTTTGGCCCGCGCTGGCCCTCACCGATGCCCGGTGGCGGGCGTCGCCGCTGGCCAATCTCTTCGGCCCGGCTCTTTCAGTGGCCGCGTAGTCCGTTTCCTCAGGGAGGTGGCGGGTCAGCAGGGGATTATCGCCGCGGTGTGGCATACCTGCAGGAACTGGCTGATGTCAGTGGCGGCCGACTCTATCACGCCGAGTCGATTGCCAGCATCTCCGGAGCCTTCTCGCGGATCGCTGAGGAACTGCGCCATCAGTACTCTATCGGCTACTATCCAAGCAATACCGAGACCAGTAATCGCTTTCGTGCCGTCAGGGTCAAGGTTACCTCTCCCGATTATGTCGTGCGCGCGAGGCGTGGCTACCGTCGATGAGCAACGCGTCTATTTCGCCTTGCCAGTCTCACCCGGCCGGTATGATCTTTCCAGATTGGCCCGGATCTCTTCGAGGGTGAACCAGGCCGGCTTGAACTGCCGGCCGGCGTAAAGGGATGCCTGGTCAAAGTAATGTTTCGACTGCGGATCGTGGCTCTGTCCGAACTGCAGGACGGAGAGGGCACGGACCTTCGGACCGAACTCGACGACACTGACGTAGGAGTGGCCGGCAGTGCCATAGCGCCTTTTCTGTCCCTTAGCCGCCGGAGCATAGAAATTGAAGACCATGCCGACGAATTCTCCGGGGCCACCAGCAACCGCAAGGCTCGGCCGCTCATCGCTGAATGGCTCGATCGTGCCGCTGGTGTGGACACGTTGAATGCGTGTGATCTCACCCCAGCTGACTTTCCAGGTACCCCACGATTTGGCAAGATCGCCAAGCACATATTCAAGGATGGCGACGTCGGGAGTGGCAATGTTGCGGGTCAGTTGTTTGGCCTGCGGAAGGGTGCGGGTGTAGGCCCAGAGGGTAAAGACGGTCATCGCCGTCGAGTTGGGACGGCTGACTCCATCCCACGCCTTGAGCAGGGCAACGGCCTCCGCTGTCTTTGCGGCGCGTGCCGGATCGCTCTCCCGCGACTTTTCCCACTCGGCGACCAGCGGCGGTATCAGCCGCTCTGCCTCGATGCAGCGCGTGTCATAGGCCGCCGCCGCCCACTCCTCAAAGCTGAACTTTGGCCGCTCGCTCAGCAGACGACGCGAAATGCGCGAGCGTGAATTGTCCTGCTCGCCGATCATGTAGGCGGGGTATTTTGCCGGATCGGGATTGCCTCCAGCCTTCTGGTCGTCGGCCGAGGCGAGCAGCGGAGTCGCATTGCAGTTCTGGGCAAAGCCGGAGGCCGGGTTGAGTACCTGCGGCAGGTCTTCCAGTGGATGGAGCCCCTGCCATTCCGTTTCCGGATCACTGCCATCTACCGGCTTTGACCAGTCAAATTTCGCATTCCGCCTTGGCACCGCGCCATTGTAAACGTACCAAACATTGCCATCGCGGTCGGCATACATCGTATTGAACATCGGCACTGCCAGCCGTGACATTGCCTTGCGGAACTCGGCAAGGTTGCGGGCCTTGCCCATGAGGTAGCGTTGCTCAATCAGGCCGCCCTCTTCAAGCCCGGCCATGCGCAGGGAGAGCGGCTTGCCACCACGCACCGCAACGATCGGGCCGTGATGCGTCCGGCGAAAACCAAAGGTACGCGTCGTCAGCCCCTTCTCCGTCTTCACCTTTATCGCCTCACTCCATGCCGTTGCTGTGCGATAGCCGCTGCCGTAACGATAGTTGAGCGGATTCTTTGGATCGTCAAACTTCTCTTCCCAGAGATCGAGGATATCGGGAACATTGACCGTGTGGCTCCAGCCGAGATTCTCGTTGTGGCCCAGCCCGATGATCGGTGATCCCGGGAAGGTTGCACCCGAAAGATTCCAGCCGCTTGCGCTGTGGACGTGACCCTCAATCCACTGACCCGGTCCGAAAAAGGGCTGATGGGGATTGATGAAGAGCATCGCCCGCCCCGACCGACTCTTCGCCGGAGTCACTGCCCATGTGTTCGAGCCAATCACCCCGGCACTCCAGATGTCTTCAGCCGCTTCAGACTCTCCCTCGCCGGAAGCGACAAGGCGGTCGATAGTCCCATTTCTCAGACTGGTCGATCCCGCCGCGCCGGCCTCAGTCACCGCACCGCGAATCTCGTTGTCCCGCACCGCTCGCTTGTAGATGAAAAGCTGATACTGCGCAAAGCGCCCGAAGGCCAGGGCATGCCACGGCTCGAACTTCGTAATCAGTCGCGGCCTGACTTGCGGGTTCTTCTCAAGGTAGTAGTTGAGTCCGTCGGCCGTCGCCTCGCAGAGCTCCTTCATCGGGAGACTCATCGCTGCATACTCGGCCTGCGAAAGCGTGACAATGCGCAGCGCACGGTTGACCAGGTCAGAGTCGAGCATCTTCTCGCCATCGATCTCGGCCGCGCGACCGATCGCCTGAATATAACTGTCTTCAATCTGCCAGAAGTTGTCTTCTGCCTGAGCGTAAATGAGACCAAAGACGGCTGCGGCATCGGTTGGCGCGTAAACGTGAGGCACTCCCCACTTGTCACGGTAAATCGTCACCGATCCCGCCAGCCGCTCGATCCGCCCCGCCTCAGTCGATGCCTCGGCTTTCGCGGCTCGGTGGCGCGGCGCCAGTGAACTGCCTGCCAGGATCATCAACTGCGCCATGACCAGCAGCACCATCACCGTGATCCGAAAACGGCCCGTCAGTCTCATCACGCCCTCCCTGCCACATTGGAACACGCAGCATTGGGGCACCGCGCACTGAAATCGTCGTGAGTCGGGGAGGTGCTCCAATGTTGCGTGTTCTGATGTCGGCTGTTGCTGTTCAGATTCTTAAGCCTTCTGCACGCTCGCCTTCTCGTCCAGCTTGCCAATCATTCCGTTCCACGGCGGAATAACGATCGTCACGTTGCCATACGCCTTCAACTGGCAGGCCAGCCTCACCGGAGAATCGGCCTCACCCGTGAATCCCTCATAACCAAAATAGACCCAGCGGTTGATCTCGCGATCGTTTGGTGCCGAGATCTTCTCCGTCGGTGAGAGCACCCCAACCCAGCAGGTTCCGCACGCCGCCGTCCGGCACTCAACCGGAATCGGTCCCTCCTTCGGTCGGCATCGCTGATCCTTCTCGTGCCAGTCCCGCTGATCCGCCGCCGCCGCCATCGTCACATCCTGCGTGTTGACTACCTTGAATGTACAGCCCGGCTCCTGCTCGCGAAAGTTGACCGAAAACTCACGGTCAACCGACTTCAGAAAGCCGAAGATCCCCGGTTTGTCGTCACGCTTGCGCTCAGCAACGATCTGCTCCGCATTCTTCCCCCACCTCTTTCCATAATTACCCGCCACCGCCGGCTCCGAGAACTTCTCCAGACCAACCTGCTGCAATGTCCCGAACGCGACAGTCACAATACCCGTCAGCAACGATACGTCCGCCTTTACCTGACTCGCAACCTTCGCCGCTACCCCGCGAATCGCGGCCGCTATCCCGTCACTCCCTGCATTACCTGCCACACAGGCCGCTACCTCGCGCTTTACCTCAGGCCAGTATCGGTACCCGTAAAGAAACTCCGCCGAACTGTCGACCTGCTCGCTCAACCAATAACGCCCCTTGAGGATCAGCCTCTTCGCCTCCTCCGCCGGATTTGCCGCCTCACTCAAGGCCCGGTACAACTTCACCGGGAAGAACGCAAACCAGATCCGTACCGCTCGCCGATCAACCTCATGTGTCGCCGAACTCAATTCCTCTGCCAACCTCGCCCAGTCACCGTCTCCCTGCTGACTAATCGCTGCCTCAAGCTTTGTCATATTCGCTGACATCTCCCCTCTACCCCCTTCGCTCCTCACTGTGTTGAACTTTTCCTGCTTAATGTTTTCCTGCTTAATGCTTTCCTGATTATAAAGGATTGTCTCTCTCCTGATCCGGAATCGACCTGACAGAATACCCCGCCGCCAGCCTGAGGCGCAAACCCAAAACCTCCTTAACTCTCTCTCCCAACTCCCCTCCCCGGCAATGCACCCGCCTGCCGCTCGATATGCTCCTCCAGACTCGCACAGACCAGATCGCATAACGCAAATACCTGGTCATCCGCAATCGAATAGTAAACCACATTCCCCTCCTGCTCACGCCCTACCAACCCCGCCTCCTGCAATGTCTTCAAATGCTTGCTCACATTCGGTTGCGTCGACTCCACCTCCTCTGTAATCTCTGTCACACTCTTCCGCCCCTCTTCAAGGCTCTGTAAGATCCGCAACCGGGTCGCGTCTGACAACACCTTGAACCTCCCCGCAACCATTCGTAACCCCTCCATTGTCATCCCCTGCTTCTTCCTGCGCTTCATTTCTCTTCTTTCTTCTTTCTTCTTTCTTATTTCTTCAGACTCTTCCTCTTGTCAGGTGTTTATTACTTGACAATATGACTATGTAGTTATATTGTCAAGCTTCTCAAGTATAAGGCAGTTAGTAATTACTGGCAAAGAGATAATGAGAAGAAACTGAGAGGAGACAAAAATGAGATATGGAGTAAGTCGCAGGGTTGGGATGGGTTTTGATGAGGCGATGGAGCGGGTGCGGGCGGGGTTGCAGGCGGAAGGGTTTGGGGTGCTCTTCGAGATCGATTTACGGGAGAAGATGAGGGAGAAGCTTGGGGTGGATTTCCGGAGGTACGTGATCTTGGGGGCGTGCAATCCGGGGATGGCCTATCGGGCATTGCAGGAGGAGATTGGGTTAGGGTTGTTATTGCCGTGCAACGTGGTGGTTTACGAAGAGGACGAGGAGGCGGTGGTTGCGGCGATCGACGCGCGGGAGATGCTGGCGGTGACGGGGAACGAGTCATTATCGGGTGTTGCCGGTGAGGTTGACGAGCGTTTACGACGGGTAGTGGCGGGGGTCTGAGGCCCGGGCTGGAAAAAGGAGGGGGCGATGTCAGAGTGGGTGCAACTGATCGGGTTTCTGGTGATCTGGTATGTACTGATGAGGTGGGTCTTGCCGCGCGCTGGTGTCTCGACGTGAGTAACGAATGGGTATTGCGCCGAGGATCGGCGTGCCGGGGAAGAGATGAATGGAGTGCATGAGAATGTGGAGAGAGATGAAAGGGGGAGCAGCCATGAATACAGAAGCCATTAATGTTGAGAGGTTATTGCGACTGATTGCGGGGAGTTTCGTCCTGGCGACGATCATCCTGAGTATGGTTCACAGCCAGAAGTGGCTCTGGTTTACCGGGTTTGTCGCGTTGAATCTGATCCAGTCGGCTTTCAGCAACTGGTGTCCGATGATGACCTTTCTGCGGAAGGCTGGGGTCAGGGGCTGAGTCTGCCGCGGAGTTGACGAGGAGAGTAGTTATGCGAGGGGCGCTGGTGTGGCTGGTGATGATGGGAGGGGGGCTGGTATTGGCGCAGGGGCCGGAGGGGCTGACATTACCGGTGGCGGTGGAGATCGCATTGCGGAGCAATCCGCTGACGCGAGTGGCGGCAGCGGGGCGGGAGTATGCGGTGGCGCAGGTGGAGGAGGCGCGTGGGGGAAGATGGCCGGCGATTGAGTTGCGGGAGGCGGTGACGAACGGGAACAACCCGGTCTTCGTCTTCGGTTCATTGCTGGAGCAGGCGCGTTTCAGGGAGGGGAATCTGGTTTTGTCGCGACTGAATAACCCGGCTCCGCTGACGGCGTTTCGGTTTGGGGTGACGGTGAGAGCGCCATTATTTGATCAGCGGCGAACGGCGACGCGGGTGATGCAGGCGGGATTGCGACAGCGTCAGGCGGAGGCGCGTGGCGGAGGGGTGGAGCAGCAGGTTCGTTTCGAGGTAGTGAGAGCATTCTATGGTTTGATGATGGCGCAGTCACGGCAGCAGTTGGCGAGGGAATCGGTGGAGTTGGCGAGGGCGGGCATGAAGCTGAGCCGTGATCGGGTTGAGGCGGGGACGACCGTGGTTTCGGACCTGCTGGCGGCGGAGGTTCAACTGGCGGAGATGGAGCAGCAGCAGATCGAGGCTGATGGTGATTTGCAGATTGCGCAGGCGTCTCTCAACACGGCGCTGGGGGTTGGGATTGATACACCGCAGCGGGTTGATGGGGAATTGAAGGAGAGGGTCTTCACGATTGGTGAGGCGGATGAACTGATGCGACAGGCGCTGGCACAACGACCGGACGCGATGCAGGCGGGGCTGGTGATGGAGGAGGCGGAGGCTGGTGTCAGGGGGGCGCGTGGCGAATATCTGCCGCGGGTCGACCTGCTTGCCGGGGCGGGCGTCAGTCGCTCGGGATGGATCAATGGCAGTGGTGATTATACGGTGGGAGCGAGCGTCACCTTCAACCTCTTCGACGCGGGGAGGGGCGCGCGCATTGCTCAGGCGCGGGCGGCAGTCGGTGCCGCGACTGCGGAGACGGAAAGCCTGCGCAATCGGATTCGGCTGGAGGTGGTTCGGTCACGGAGGCAGTGTTTGATGGCGCGGGAGCGCATTGTCGTTGCTGAGCGGTCGATCGGACAGGCTGCGGAGGCGTTGCGGATCGTGCGCGATCGTTACCGGGAAGGGCTGACGACGATCACGGAGGTGCTCCGTGCAGAGACGGCGCTGACGAGGGCGCGATTGCAGTCACTGGTGGCGCGGCATGACCTGTACGTTGGCTATGCCAGTCTGCTGCTGACGACGGGGAGTCTGACGGATGTCATGCCGTTTGTCTTGTGAGGGTTGGTGATGGGGGGCTTGAGAGTGGAGAGCAGGATGAAGAGAGGATATTTCACAGGAGTGATGCTGCTGGGAGTGGCGCTGCTGGCGGCTTGTGGTGGTGAGCGGAAGCCGGAGTCCGGCAAGCCGTCGCTGGTTTCGGGAGTAGCGACGGAGGAGGTGGCTGGATCATCGATCGACGATCTTCACGAGGTGGTCGGGACGGTGAGGGCAAAGACGACGACGGCTCTCTCAGCAAGGATGGTCGGGACGATTCTGGCGATAAGGGTGCGCGAGGGTGATCGGGTGAGGGCCGGGCAGGAGTTGATTGAGATCGAGAATCGGGACGCACGGGCAGAGGTTGACCGGGCACAGGCCGGGCTGCGAGAGGCGCAGACAGCGGTCGAGGAGATCGAGCGCAATCAGCGTGCAGCGGAGGCGGGAAGGTCGGCGGCGATTGCCCGTCGGCAACTGGCCCGGGCAACGCTGGCTCGTTACCGGGTGCTGCACGAGCGCAAGTCGATCAGTGATCAGGAATTTGATGAGGTGCAGGCGCAGGCGCAGGTCGCCGGTGCCGAGGCTGAGCGGGCAGAGCGAATGTTGCAAGTACTCGATGCGCAGCGGAAGGCGGTCGATGCGCGCATTGCACAGGCTGATGCCGATCTTGCGGCAGCTCGTATTCGGGCCGGGTATGCGCGCATTGCCAGCCCGATTGACGGAGTCGTCGTTGCGCGCCAGGCCGAGCCCGGGGGGGTGGCCATGCCGGGAGTGGGGCTGCTGACGATCGAGGGCGCGGGCGCAAGTCGCCTCGAAGTGGCGGTTGAGGAGTCACGCATTGCCGGCATTGCGATTGGTAAGCCGGCAAGTGTCGTCATTGATGCCCTCGGAGCGGGTGAGATCGATGGCCGGGTTGCCGAGATCGTGCCGGCCGCCGATCCGGCGAGCCGCACCTGGATGGTGAAGATCGAGTTGCCGCGCACGGCCGGGCTGCTTTCAGGGATGTTCGGCCGGGCACGACTGGTGCAGGGAAAGCGGGAAGCAGTGACGGTCGCGGGCTCGTCGCTGGTCAGGCGCGGCCAGCTGACCGGGGTCTGGGTGGTCGATGCACAGTCGCTAGTCAGCCTCCGGCTGGTGACGGTTGGGCGGCAGTCAGGAGAGCGGATCGAGGTTCTCTCGGGGCTCGGCAAGGGTGAGCGGGTGGTTGTTGACGCTGCGCGGATCGAGCGGGAAGGGGTGCGGCTGCAATGAGAGAGCGGGGCATTGCCGGCCGGCTGGCACAATCGCTGATCGATTCAAAACTGACACCGCTAATGATCATTGCGGCGGTGCTGCTCGGGCTCGGCGCGGTCATTCTGCTGCCGCGCGAGGAGGAGCCGCAGATCATCGTTCCGATGATCGATGTCATGGTTGGCATGCCGGGGGCCTCGGCGGCCGAGGTCGAAGAACGGGTGACGCGGCCGATGGAGAAGCTGCTGCGGGAGGTGCCCGGGGTTGAATATATCTACTCGACATCATCGCCCGGGAGTTCAATGGCGATCGTCCGCTTCTTTGTCGGGCAGAATGAGACCGAAGCGCTCGTCAGACTCAATCAGAAACTGATGTCCAACCTCGACCGTGTCCCGCCGGGGGCGACGGCACCGATGGTCAGACCACGCTCGATCGATGATGTGCCGATTCTGGCGCTGACGCTCCACAGTTCATCTTACGATCACTTCACGCTGCGGAGGGTGGCGGCCGAGCTGCACGACCGGATCAAGGAAGTGGCCGATGTCTCCGAGGTGACGATCATTGGTGGTACGCGCCGTCAGGTACGGGTAATTCTCGATGAGGGGCGGCTGAGCGCTTACCAGTTGACTCCTGCTGCGATAGCGCAAATTCTCGGGCAGGCCAACCAGCAGTTGCAGGCGGGCAGTTTTGCCAGCAGTGATCGCCAGTTTCTGGTCGAGAGCGGAGGGTTTCTCAGCTCCGCCGAAGATGTCGGCGCGGTGATCGTCGCCCATTACAGCGGGAGGCCGGTCTGGCTGCGGGATGTCGCGCGCATCGAGGATGGCCCTGAAGAGCCCGCAGATTATGTCGGTTTCACCAGTCCGGGGATCTCCCCTCAACCAGCGGTGACGATTGCGGTTGCCAAGCGGGCCGGCAGAAACGCGACCGAGATTGCCGACCGGGTGCTGGAGAGGGTCAACGGTCTGAAGGGAACGCTGATACCGGCCGGGATCGAGCTGACGACGACTCGCAATTATGGCGAGACCGCCAGTGAGAAATCGAATGAGCTGCTGCTTCACATGCTGATCGCCATTCTGTCGGTCTCGGCTCTCATCTGGCTGACGCTCGGGCTGCGCGAGTCCGGCATCGTCGCCATTGCCATTCCGGTGACGCTGGCGCTGACGCTCGCGGTCTTCTACCTTTACGGATACACACTCAATCGCATCACTCTTTTTGCGCTGATCTTCTCGATCGGTATCCTTGTCGATGATGCGATCGTCGTCGTTGAAAATATCGCGCGCCATTACCGGTTGCCGGAAAATCGTGGCCGGCCACTGGCAGCGGTGGCGGTCGAGGCGGTCGATGAGGTCGGCAACCCGACGATTCTCGCCACCTTTGCCGTGATTGCCGCGATCCTGCCAATGGCCTTCGTCCGCGGGCTGATGGGGCCTTACATGCGTCCGATCCCGATCGGTGCCTCAGCGGCAATGCTCTTCTCGCTGCTGACCGCCTTTCTGATAACTCCGTGGGCCAGTCTGCGCCTGCTCAGGCACGAAGGAGGTGGCCACGAGGAGGAGACCGAGAGCCGGGCAACTCTTCTGTACCGGAGGCTGATGGGGCGGCTGATCCGCGAACCACGCTGGCGCGCCGGCTTTCTGGTGCTGGTTGTCGTGTTGCTGCTCGTCTCTGTCTCGCTCTTTGCCTTCAGGCTGGTCCGCGTCAAGATGCTGCCCTTCGATAACAAGAGCGAGTTCCAGGTGATCGTCGATCTGCCCGAAGGGACAACGCTCGAACGGACGGCGGCAGTGACCCGCGAAATCGGTGATTACCTGCGCACGGTTCCCGAGGTCGCCAACAGCCAGTCCTATGTCGGAACGGCGTCACCATTCAATTTCAACGGGCTGGTTCGCCACTACTACCTGCGCCGCGGCCCCAATGTTGCTGATATTCAGGTAAACCTCGTTGGCAGGGATGATCGCAACGCACAGAGCCACGACATTGCCAAACGGGTTCGCCCGGCGCTGCGTGAAATTGCGCAAAGGCATGGTGCCAATCTCAAAATCTCGGAGGTTCCGCCAGGGCCACCGGTGCTGCAGACGCTGGTTGCTGAGGTCTATGGCCCGAACTACGGCCGTCAGGTCGAGCTGGCAAAGCAGATCCGCGATATCCTCGAAAAGACCGAAGGCGTGGTCGATGTCGACTGGTATGTCGAGGATGAGCAGGTCAAATACCGCTTTGAGGTCGATCGCGAGAAGGCCGCGCTGCACGGCGTCTCAACCGCACAGATCGCCGAGACGCTGCGGCTCGCCGTCAGCGGTCTTCCCGTCGGCCTGATTCACCAGCCGCCCGGGCAGGCGGTGGAGAAGGAGGACCTCCCGATCGTCCTGCAATTGCCGCGAGCCAATCGGTCAAGCCTCGATGATCTCCGGCGGCTGCCCGTTGCCGGATCTCAGGGAGTGTCTCTGCCCCTTGCTGACCTCGTACACGTTGTCGAAGAGAAGAGCGAGAAGAGCATCTACCACAAGAATCTCATGCCGGTTGCCTACGTCACCGGTGATGTCGCCGGCAGCGAGGAGAGTCCGGTCTATGCCATCCTCCGTCTCAATGAGGCGATCGATCGTCTCAAACTGCCGGAGGGATACTCGATTGAGCGCTATGTCGCCTCCCAGCCCTTCTCGACCGAGAGGTATGCCATGAAGTGGGATGGCGAGTGGCATATTACCTATGAGGTATTTCGCGATCTCGGACTTGCCTTTGTCGCAGTGCTGGTCTTGATCTATATCCTCGTCGTCGGCTGGTTCCAGTCATTCCGGATACCGCTGACGATCATGGCGGCAATTCCATTTTCGCTGGTCGGCATCCTGCCGGCGCATGGCCTGATGGGGGCCTTCTTCACCGCGACCTCGATGATCGGGTTTATTGCCGGCGCCGGCATTGTCGTTCGCAACTCGATTATCCTCGTCGATTTTGTCGAACTGCGGCTGAAGCAGGGCATGCCGCTCGCCGAGGCAGTGATTGATGCCGGTGCTGTCCGCTTTCGGCCGATGATGCTCACGGCAACTGCCGTTGTCGTCGGTGCCGTTGTCATCCTCTTTGATCCGATCTTTCAGGGCCTGGCGATCTCGCTGATGGCCGGTGAAATTGCTTCACTCTTCCTCTCGCGCCTGACCGTGCCGATCCTCTATTATCTGAGCGAACGCGGGAAGCATCCTGAACCCAATACTGAACCCAATATGTGATGAAGGAGGTAGCTGTCATGAAAAGTTGTGCAGAATCAATGCTGATATTGGTATTGCTGATGCTGACATCGGTCGTTACGGTGCCGGCTCAGGGTGGCGCCGGCAATCGTGATGATATGCGGACGATTCACGCTCTCTTTGATCAGCACCGACAGATCCGGCGCACGGTCACCGTCATCGAACAGGGCGTTGAAACCCTTACTGAAGCGGATGATGCCCGGACCCGGGCCCTGATTGTCGAACACGCGCAGGCGATGAAGAATCGTCTCGTCCGGCACCAGCCGATTCGCATGTGGGATCCCCTCTTTGCCGCGCTCTTCCGGAATGCTGACAAAATTCACATGGAGGTGATCCCCACTCTCAAGGGAGTGAAGGTTGTCGAGACCTCAACCGATCCCGATGTCGTTAAACTGATCCGGGCACACGCCGAGGGAGTCTCCGAGTTTGTCCGCGAGGGCGCATCGGTCATGCATAAATCACATCAGCTTCCCGGCGAGCCGGCCGAATCAGCCCAATTCCTCGGCAAGGGGGATGGCCTTACTACCTGCCCGGTCACCGGACAGCCGGTCAATCGCGATATCAAGTTCGGCTTCAATGGTCGCACTGTCTACTTCTGCTGCGAAAGCTGCCGTGATGCCTTTAAAAAGAGCCCGGAGAGATTTCTCAAGGAGTAGTCGGTCGGCAAACAGCAACTCGCTCATCTCTTCTGTGTTACACTGCGCAACCGGATCAAAGCAGTTGTCGATCGGGTCTGAACCTGCATTTCTCATCAGTATCTGTCTGATCTGAGTGAGAATTTCACTTTCAGCACCCCCGAATCTTGCTGACGGGATCCGTCTGCCCCGAAAGGGCAATCCCTGCCACCCCGAAGCAACGCTCCAGTCTGGCCTGGGCAATCTGCAAAATGCCCGATGT
>CAIKMY010000186.1 GCA_903828635.1 uncultured Acidobacteriota bacterium | reverse complement strand
GGCCAGATCGGATCGGATGCGCTGCTCAAGAGCGCGCCCGACGGCTACACGATCATGATCACGCAGAACGCGCACACGACCAACCCGGCGCTGTTTCGCAAGCTGCCCTACGACACGCTGAAGGACTTCACGCCCATCGCACCGCTGGCCACGTCACCGCTGGTGCTGGTGGCCGGCACCGCCAGCGGGGTCAAGTCGCTGAAGGACCTGGTGGACCTGGGCCGGCGCGACCCGAAGTCCTTGAACTTCGCCACGGCGGAGTCCTCGATCCGGTTGGCGGTGCAGCAGTTGAGCGACACCACCGGCCTGAAGATGCAGCAGTTGCCGTACAAGGGCACCGGCCCGGCGGTGACGGACGTGGCGGGCGGGCATGTCAACTTTGCCGTCACGACCATGGCCTCCGTTCTGCCCTTCCGCGGCACCGGGCGGATGAACTTCGTCGGCGTGCTCGCCGCAGAACGCTCGTCTTTCCTGCCCGAGGTGCCTACCCTGGCCGAGCAGGGCTTTCCGGGGATCGAGGTGCGTGGCTGGTGGGGCCTTTTCGGCCCGGCCAACCTGCCGCCGGCCGTCACGCAACAACTCAACGCGGCGGTGAGAACCGCGCTGCAGACGCCGGAGGTCCGCCAGAAGATCGGAAACTTCCTCGCCTCGCCCTGGCTCGCCACCCCGTCGGAGTTCGACGCATGGATTCAGCGTGAGGTGTCGAGCATCCAGCAACTGGCGCGCAAGGCGGGCATCGAGCCGGAGTAGCCTTGGCTTGGCAGGCGCCGCAACCTGACGGCGCTCCTGCCCAGCACCGGTCGAGCCCTGACTGAGCGGCCGGCGCCGTCGCAAACCGTCACCAGCCCTTGGAACTGGCGCTCAGAACGACGCATTGGCGCTCAACCACAGCCGATTGAGCACCAGCGATCCGTCTTGATCTTTGCCGGTCTCGATGTTCGCGTTGGGATTCTGGCCCGTGCGCCTGGCCACCGTTGCACGAATGGACAGTCCTTTGGCAACCGTCCAGCTGGCCGACACACCGCCGCCCCTGAGTGAATAGCGATTCAGCAAGGGAGCGCCGCGGAAATCGTTGTTGACGTTGACCGTCACTGAGCCGATGTCATAGAAGCTGGTCAGCGTGACTGCGGGAATGACGCGCCAGCGCAGTTCGACATTGACCATTCGACCGATCGCACCGGTGGCTTCACCGCTGCCGTAGGCTCGGAGACCGCCAGCGCCCCCGAGCGTGAATTTCTCGGACGAGTCCAGATTCTTGGCGGCCCACTGCCCCGACATGGCCACGTACGCCGACACGACGTCGGTGAGCGACTGTTCCTGACTCAGATTGAAGCGGACCTTGTTGAACCTGCCGGCAGGGTTGGAGTCCGAGCGCAGGGTTTCCTCGTTTGGTGAGCCGCTCATGTTGAGCAGCCCGGAGGTCAGCGTGATGTTTGCAGCCGTGGAACCCGCTTGCTCGAAGAATTCAGTCTCACGATTGCCAGAAAGGCCAAGAGAAAGCGTTCGGCTCAGATATTTAGAAGAAAGATTACCGAGTGCGAAATTGGTGAATTTCTTTTGATCGGTACCCAGATTCAGATACACATTTCGCGTGCGCGCCCGTATCAATGGATAAATCAGATCCAAACCTATAGTCGTCGAAATTCCACTGGCGTCGAATTCCTTCGGGAGATTGACGATTTCATAATTCAGCCGGGAAGCACTCACATCGACTCGCAAGCCATTCAGGCCCACGGGTATCGCAGTCGCAATCCGACCATAAATGCTTCCTGCGGTATGGGCCCACTGAGAATTGAGCGCCCCACCGGGCTTGAAGAAGTTGTTGATGCTGAACATCGCGGCCGTGCGATTCGGGCCCGTGGCATAGGAGCCGGAATTCTCATAGCTGACATTGCTCTCCAGGAATGGCTTTTCGAGCGTCTTCAGCAAGAGATCGGTCTCTGCCTCCTTCTCCCCTTCCACCAGATTGCCTGATACATACACGCCGGAAATGTCGTTGGCGATGAGCAGACCTCGATCGACCGCTTGTGTGGCCATGTATGCGCCGGCACGCTGACTCGCTTCGACGATCTTTCTGATCGATTCGAGAGAACTTGGCCTTGCGACCGGTCCCTCGCTGCGGATGGAACCCAGCACGGCTTCGATCACCTGAACCGTCACCACACCGTTCACCACATTCTGTTCGGGCAAAAATACCTTGACGGTCCAGCCTGCCTCCCGGTAATGCGCGGCAATACGAGCTGCAACGTCTTCGAGTTCCCCGAATGACAGCGGGCGATCAAGATAGGTCGCCACCAGGCGCTCGAGTGAAGC
>CAIKMY010000185.1 GCA_903828635.1 uncultured Acidobacteriota bacterium | reverse complement strand
TCCCCCTCACTCAGCAAACGGTAATTGAAGTCGTCAAGCACGCGCTCGGCCATGTCCTCGTTGGTGAAATCGGTTCCGAGGAATCGCTGGCGACGCTCCTGCGCCGCGATCCGGCGGACACGCTGAATCGCCGGTGTATACATCCATTGGCGATCAGCCGTCCCACTCTCGTTGAGCGAGAGGAGGCCAACCCCGCGCACCTCTGCCGGATCAAAGAAGCGGAGCAGCGTTCGGCTGTTGCCGAGCGATCCCAGTTTGCGATAATTGAACCGCTTGCGGCGCATCGTGCCCTTGCGATCGTAGACATCCATCACCGCGCGCCAGCTGGTGTCACGACTGTTATCCTGCCGGTAAACAGACTCCATGATCGCGCGCGCCTCCGGCACACCGGTTGGAAGCAGAATCCAGAGAATGATGCTGAGTACTGTCATAATCTACTCGTAACCAATCGCCTCGACAACATTGAGATTGACCGCTTTCCTTGCCGGCCACCATGCGGCTGCCAGCGAAATCAGCAGCGTCAGCGGCAGCGCCAGCAGTGCCAGCAGCCAGGGAAAGCGAAAAGGTATCGTGAACCCGCCAATCATCGAGGCCGCGGTTCTTATCAGAAACCAGGTATTCATCGTCCCGGCAATCACTCCGCTGAGCACGCCAATGACGGCAATCACTGCGGCTTCAAGCAGAATCATCCGGCGGATCTGGGTACGCAACCCGCCAATCGCCCGCAAGACGCCCAATTCGCGCTTGCGCTCGGCAACCGAAATGATCAGCGTGTTGACGATCCCGAGCGCGGCAATGATGATCGCCACCACTGTCTGCATGTAATTGATCAGAAAGAATCCATCGATCAGTTGCAGTACCCAGCGCTTGTATTCGGCATTGGTGTAAATAAAGGCACGATGCTCGCCGCGCAGCAACTTCTGAATCGCCTGCTTCGTCTCACCAGTTCGCGCCGGGTCGACCAGGTTGACATCGATCAGATCGACGGCAGCATCGTTCCAGTAGCGCTTGTAGAGCGCGCGATCGAAAAAGACCGAGCCCTTTTCAGAGGTATAGTCGGTAAGCACGGCGAGAATGGGCATCTCGAATGGTGCAGTCGGCGCGGCAAGGCGCAGCTTGTCTCCGACCTTGAGGCCATAGCGGTTGGCAAGGTTGCGCGAAATAATGACACCCTCGCCGGCGATCAGCCTTGGCCGTACTTCATCCTCGTCGGCATCTTCGAGAGCATTACGGACCCGGGCAAACCAGCCGTCCATCTCGAAAGTGACAACAGCAATCGAGTCATCGGCGTAGGGCATGAAGAGAAAACGAACATTCTCGATGCGCCTGACACCGGGGAGCGCGGCCAGCTTTGCACTCAGATCCTCGCTGAAGTGATAGCTGCGCGAGCGGGCCATGTCTGAGGCGGAAATGATCAGGTCGGAATTGATGAATCGTGTCATCCAGTCGGAAACCGTTTGCTGGTAGCTGCCGACATAGGCACTGGTCGAGAAGACAAACGAGAGGCCGATCATCAGCGCACCAACGGTCGCCGAGGTGCGCCGTGGTGACTGGATTATCGCCTCCACCGCCAGCAGCCCTTCCGAGCCAAAGCAGCGATCCATCAATGGCCGCAGGCTTCGTGCCGTCAGCTCGGAGATGCGCGGCAGCAGCAGAACCAGTCCAAGGATCATCAGCAGCGGATAGACAAACTGATAATCGAGGCCGACACGAACCGGCGCAAAGCTGACGAGCAACAGTCCGGCAATCGCCAGCACCAGCCCGCAAACCATCCGACCGCGGCCCAGAACATTCTCCCGTTGCCGCGTCTCGACATTGTGCAGGGCGAGCACCGGATTGAGCAGCGATGCCGCTCGCGCCGGCAGCAAGGCCCCGGCCAGTGACGAGATGACGCCGATCGCCAGCGAGCTCAACGCATAGTCGCGGCGAAAGACCGGTGGCTGCTGCGTCGCAACATAGCTGAAGATCTTTGCCGCAACCTCGCTCATCAGCCGCTCGGCGCCAATCGCCAGCAGGTAGCCAAGCCCGATGCCCACCAGACTGCCAATAACCCCCATCAGCAGGGACTCGACAAGAAACATTGCCTGCACATTGCGCCGCTCGACGCCAATCGCCCGCAGGATACCGATCTCCTTCCACCGCTGATTGACCGCGATATTGAAGGTATTGAAGATAATAAAGACACCGACCAGCAAAGCGATGAAGCTGGCAATCATCATCCCGATGCGCATTGCCGAGACCGCTTTCTCAATCCCCTGGCCGCGTGCCGACGGCGGAGTCACCTCGACGCCGGCGGGCAGAACCGCCCGTAACCTCGTGGTGAGATCACGGACATCGACATCCGGCTCGTTGATCAGATCGATGCGGTCGATGTTACGCCCGCGGCCAAAGACGAACTGCGCGTTGAAGACGTCCATCACCGCGATCTGGCCGTCAAAGATCTCGCCGATGCCCGCCGGCTGAATGATGCCGCGAATAACGAAATCCTTTTTGCCCTGCGAAGTATATAGTGGCAGCTTGTCGCCATCGCCAAGACCATGCCGCTCGGCGAACTTGCGCGAGACAAGAATCGAGTCCGGTTGGGCAAGGGCGATCAGCGGATCGGCAATCTCGCTGCCCTGCTCGTCAAACTGGTACTCACGCAACTCACGATCGCCAAGCATATCGACACCGACGATCAGCAGATTGCCCTCATCGGCAAAGGCGGTGCTCGCCAGTACCTCGATCACCGGCTGGGCAACGCGGACTCCCGGCGTATCCCTGACAGCGTCCCAGACACCCTCGGGAAAGCCCCCCTCGTCGCCGACGATCTGCAGAGTCGCCTTTCCCGCCAGTTTCTCAACCGTCATGGTCAGTGAGCTGAGCAGTGTCAGGTTGGCGGTACGCACGGCAAAGAAGACGGAGACTCCAAGGGCAATACCGAGAATCGTCAGCAATGTACGCAGACGATGCTGCCCCCATTGGCGCAAGGTTACCTGGCCAAGAGCCGTGATCATCGGGCCGCCTTCCGGAGGTGCTCCTCGCGCACCACCTCACCGTCTCGCAGGCGCAGAATCCGATCACAGAAAAGGGCCGCGTCCTCGTTGTGGGTCACCAGCAGAATCGTCGTGTTGAGTTCGTCATGCAACCGGTCGAGCAGGCGAAGGATCTCATCGCCGGTCTGTGAGTCGAGATTGCCCGTCGGTTCATCAGCCAGCAGCACCGGTGGATCGAAGATCAGCGCCCGGGCAATCGCAATCCGCTGTCGCTCTCCTCCCGAAAGCTGATCCGGCCGATGTGCCAGACGATCAGCAAGACCGACGCGCTCGAGCATTGCGGTCGCCCTCCGCTCTGCCTGCCCCTTGCCAATCCCCTGCAACCGCAGCGGGAGGGCCACATTTTCGCAGGCCGTCAGCGTCGGCAAGAGGTTAAAGGTCTGAAAGATCATGCCAATCTTCTCGCGACGCAGCCTCGTCCGCGCATCGTCATTGAGCTCCGCAAGGTTGATTCCGTCAATGAGAATCGCTCCCGAAGTCGGCTCATCGAGGCCGCAGACCAGATTGAGCAGCGTCGATTTGCCCGACCCTGACGGCCCCATCACCGCCACCCGCTCGCCACGCCCGATCAGCAGGCTGACATCAGCCAGCGCCTTCACCGCGCCACCCTCCCCGAACAACCTGTTGACACCTTTCAATTCAATCATTACTTCAGCCTCGGTACGTCAATCGTAAAGGGCACCGTAATGATCCGCTCGCGGCGCTGAAACTGCGACCAGATCCGATACCTGCCGGGCCGCGGAAAGAAGGTATCAAAGACTACCTCCGAGCCGCCCTGCAGCTTTGCCCGCTCTTCGTCACTCATCCCCTCCGGCAGCATCTCCGTCGGATGCGAGTGAAGGTAGTCGGTGCCATCCTCGCTAAGAATCAGTGTATGGCCCCAGGCGGCAAGGTACGGCCGAAGATCGTCGATCGGCCGGCCCGTCTTCTGGTCGAACAGGCGGTAATGCAGCTTGAACTCCTCACCGGAATAGATTGGTGCCGGCTCGAATTCCAGCTCGAAACGGGTGCCGTCAACGATCTTCACCAGCCGGCCACCAGTTGGCACCTCCGGCCGCAACCGGGCCATCGAGGAGACCAGGTCGCCACGATAGCCCGCCGTCACCAGGTGATGATGCGTCACCTGTGGCATCCCTCCCGCCGGAAAGAAGTCGCAGAATATCTTGTAATACCCTGCTCGTGGCAGCTCGGTCTCAATCAGAAAGCTCTTGTCTTTCTGCAATCCCGGATGAATATGCTGAAAGCTCTCGAAATCCTGACTGACAACAAAAAGGTGAAACGGCATATCGTGCAGGATATTGAAGCCGGTCACCTGTTTCCCCGTCTCCGGATGGAAGACGGTGAAGCGCAGCCGGACCTTCTGCCCCGCTCTCGGTGGTGAGGGCGAGGCCTCGATCCTGACAAAGTATTCGCTCAGCTCCGGCGGGGCGGCCCTCACCAGCTTCATCCGACACTTCGGACAGTCGCCGGGCTCGCTGGCGATGACATCCGGATGCATCGGACAGACATAGAAGGCATCGGCACCTCCCTTCGTCGCCACCAGCTTCATATTGCATTTCTGGCAGGATCCCGGAACCTTCGACTGCACGTCCGGATGCATCGGGCAGACATAGACGACCGTTGCCGGCGGATCCTGCGCCGATCCGGAAGACCGGCAGATCGCCAGTGCCAGCGACTGCAAAACAAATTGACGCCGGTTACAGATCATGCTGACTACTCCCTGCTTTCCACTCAACGACTCGCTCGATGGAGGAGAGAAACCGGAAACCTGTCAAGCCGCATTACGCACCATCCACTGGTGCAACTTCTCCATATCCTTTGCCACGGTGCGCGAAGCGGCAAAGAGAACCAGCGCCAGCGCCAGCGAGACAATCGGCACCATCATAAAGGCATCGTGCAGACCAGCCGCCTTGAATGGTTCAGCCATTGCTGTCGCACCGGCGGCAACCATCGCACGCTTTGCAAAATGGTCACTCAGAAACCCGAGAACCGACGTCCCAAAAGCTCCTCCGAGAACGTACATCGCAAAGAAGTATAGCGCCATCGCCGTCCCACGCAAACCGGGCTCAACCACGTCCTGAACCGTCGGATAGACCGTGACGTAATAGACAAAAAACAGCATCCAGCCGCCACCCATCAGCAGCGCAAAACTGAGCAGCTGCCCTTTGGGCTGGCTCAGTGCCAGATAGACGCATGGCGTTAACGTGAAGATACAGATCGATCCGAGCAGCATCCGACCATTGGGACTCTTGCGGCGTGCCCAGTCGGCAGCAACTCCGCCGGCCAGCAGCCCGATAATACCGACCGCGCCAAGCACCAGACCGGAGATGACATTGGCCTTGATCAGACCAAGGCCGTGATAACGTCCCATATAGGCTGGCATAAAGGCATTAACCGCGTAGGCATTGAAATTGTGGAGGGCCCCCGAGACAATGATCCACCACATCGTTGGGATGCTCAGCACTCGCCGGTAGGGTGAGCCGTCTTCATTGGTGCCCCCTCCCGAGGCGCTCTGCCGAACCTGGAAAGCCTCACTTGCACCACGCCGCGGCTCGCGAATCCTCAGCGCAAGGTACCCGAGAATAAGTCCCGGGATGGTCGCCACAAAGAATGGCGTCTTCCAGGCATTCTCACGCCCGACATAGGGAACTGAGGCCTCAACGATCACCCCACAGAGCAGGTTGCAGAGCGTGATCCCAACCGGCAGGCCAAGCATGAATACCGAAATCGCCCGTGCGCGCTTCTCCGCCGGATAGAGATCACCGATCAGCGAATTGGCCGCCGGTGAACAGCTCGCCTCCCCGACACCGACGCCCATACGCGCGAGGAAGAGTGACCAGTAGCTCCAGGCAGCGCCAGCGGCAGCGGTGAAGAGACTCCAGACGGTTACGCCAAGACTGACAATAGTTCGTCGCGTCCCGCGATCGGCCCAGCGACCAAGTGGCACACCTACCGCAGCGTAGATCAGCGTGAAGGCCGTGCCCATGACACCCATCGCCGTGTCGCTCAGGTTCCATTGCATGCGTAACGGCTCAGTCACCGCCGCCGTGATTTGGCGGTCAAAAAAATTCATGGTGTTGATGCCAAAAAGGATCATCAACGCAAAAAATGCCTGCTTCCTCTGGTCCTGGTCTTCATTCATAACGGGACTAATCACCTCGAATGGCGGCCACCGGGTCGAGCCGGGCGGCGCGGATGGCGGGCCACATCCCGGCAATCAACCCGACTGTCGCCGAGGTGAGAAAGCCGAGCACTATCGCCCAGAGTGGTACTGCCGCAGGGAAATTAACGACAAAATTGATAATGAAAGCAAAGAGAAAACCAACAATAATGCCGATGACGCCGCCAACACCGGTGAGGGCAATCGCCTCGATCAGGAATTGGGCCAGCACATCCCGTTGGCGTGCGCCAAGCGCCCGCCGAATGCCGATCTCCGGCGCCCTCTCGGTAACCGAGACGAGCATGATGTTCATCACCCCGACACCACCGACCACCAACCCGGCAACCGCAATCGGGACGATCACCGCCGCCAGTCCGACGATGATCTGCTGGACTACCTCGAAGACCTGCTCCGCCCGGTTGACTCCAAAATTGTTCGGCGCATCCGGTGACACATTGCGCCTGATGCGCAGCGTCGTTGCCGCCTGCTCGATCACCGCATCGATCTCGCCCGCCCGCGCACGGACGACGACAACCGTCGATTCGTTCTCCGGATACTGGCCGGCCACCGTCTCGAATGGGGCATAAACAATCCGCTCATCAAGCTCATCACTGCCAATCACCCCCTGCCCTGAACCGCTCTCCAGCACCCCGACAACACGATAGATCCGGCCGTCGATCCGCACCTCCTGGTCGAGCGGATCGTTATCATCGAAGAGCTGAACGGCAATGCCATGTCCGATGACGCAGACTTTTGAGCGTGTCTGGCGTTCAGTCTCGGTGAAGAAACGCCCACGCTCGACCTGGACGGAGACGATCGCCGGGAAATTCTCCCAGACACCGAGCAGCAGCGGATTGATCGCCTCCCGCCCCCTCGCCGTCAGGCTTGGCTTGTCACCGGTCGGGCCATAACTCCCGCGTATCTTCTGCGGCGACACCGCCAGCGGCTTGTCAAGCGCGGCCACCGCCAGAGCATCCTCATAGGTCAGGTCCTTGCGCTGTCGCTCCTCGGCGCTGACGGTGCGAAACGAGGGGCCAATCTTCTCCTCTTTGGTGAAATAGATGACATTGGGAGCACTGCGCTCCGTGATCGCCGCGACACGTGCGGAGAGTCCGGTGAGTACCGCGCCAACCATCACCACCACACTTGTGCCGATCATCACCCCGAGCAGCGTCAGAAATGATCGCAACTTGTGAGTTCGCAATGAGTCGATCACGGTATCCACCGTATCGAGCAGAAGCTGTCTTTGAACCATGACAATCCCCTGATTTGCGTTTGAAGACAGAAGAGTCCGTCACTCGCGCCGGAGCGCCTCGATCGGATCGAGGCGTGAAGCCCGACGCGCCGGCACCACCCCGAAGATTGTCCCGATCAGGCTCGACACGCCAATTGCCAGCAGCAGCGCCCAGAGAGGCACCGAAAGCTGATAGCCGGTCAGACTTCCCGCCAGCCAGACAAGTCCCCCCGCTATCAGCACCCCAAGCAGCCCGCCCGTCAGGGTGAGCAGCGTCGATTCGACCAGAAACTGCAGAAGAATGTCGCTGCGCCGTGCGCCAATCGCCAGTCTGATGCCGATTTCGCGTGTGCGTTCACTCACCGAGGCCAGCATCATGTTCATGACGACGACTCCGGCCACGACGAGGGCAATTCCCGTCAGCGGAAAGAGCACCAGCCCGACGACTGCCGTGATCCGCCCGGCAAAGGCGGCAATGCTCTTCGCCGTCACCACGCTGAAATTATCGTCGTTGCCGGGTTGCAACCCGCGCTCCAGCCTCATTCCGATGCGGGTCAGTTCCTCGACCTCGTCATTCGACACCGCCAGCCCGGCCTTTGCCCTCGTCAGAATGGTGATCGAACGCGAGCGCGAGCCGAAGACCCGACTGAATGCCCCAAGCGGAATCTGCACGAAACCATCCTGTGATGCGCCAATCGACGATCCGAGCGGAGCCGCCACCCCGACCACTTCATACTCGGTGCCACCAAGCTTGATCTTTCGACCAAGCGGATCGGCATCCGGAAAGAGATACTCGTCGACATCCTTGCCAATGATGCAAACCTGACGCCGATACTCGTCGTCGAAATCGGTCAGTTGCCGGCCACGCTCGACCCTGACTGTTGTCAACTCGGCAAGATTGGCCGTTCCTCCCTGAATCCCGATCCCCTTGAGGGTGCGATTGCCCCGCTGCACCGGCAGGACGGCGTCAAGCCTCGCGCCAACCTCCAGACGGTCACCAATCCGCTGACGCAATCCACGAAACTCGTCAATGGTGATATCCGGGCGCTTCGCACGCGCCTCGGCAAATGCCTGCGCATCGCCGATGAAGTCCTGAAATGAGGCCTTGTCAATCCGCACGATCCCCGGCCCAAGCCCCGCTGCGGTGTCGTTAATGAATCCTTGTGCGCCTTCGAGCAGCGATGCCACCAGCGTCACCACCGCAATCCCGATCACGATCCCGATCACCGTCAGCCCCGAGCGCAAACGATGCGACAGAATCGCACCGCCTGCCACCCTTACTGATTCCCAAAATCGTGAGAAGGTTAACATCATAAAATTCACAATGACCGGAGCGATGAAGGCCAGGGCTCGATTGTTTTCAGGATTGCAGGAGCTGTATTTGTCCTGAATGCTCCATCTCTTCCACCAACTGTTGCTCCTGTTTATGCCACTGATGCCTGACTAAACAGAAACGGCCAAATAGAAATGGCCAAATAGTAACAGCCATATAGAAACAGCCAAATAGAAACAGCCAAATAGAAACAGCCAGCGTAGTAACGCGCAATATTCGAAGACGTACCTGATTCGTGACGATTCCAGCGGGCCGTGTCCCGATATTGTCTGATCCGATTTTTAGTTTATGATCATCGTCGCATAAAGAAAATCCTTTTCCTTACGGGCGAAGTTTTTTCCACCGATCGCTTTGCATATTGCACGCCTCGCGAAGTCAGTTTAAATTTGCCTTTCCGGCAACAGGATGTACCGTATACCATTCACCAGAATCGGAATGGCAATCAGAAACCGGCCAGAAACCGGGCAGAAACAAGCCGGCAAAAGGGAGCCAATAAGGGAGCCAATAAGGGAGTCAATGAAGATCGACCAGAAGACAATCGCGGTGATCACCGGTGCGGGATCAGGCATCGGAAGGGCATTGGCGCTCAACCTTGCGTCATCCTGTGGCGGGCTGGCGCTGGCTGATCTCGACAGCGAGGGACTGGCTGAGACGGCAAGGATGGTAGCTTCGGCGTCTCCGGGCTGCCGGCTGACGACTCACAGCCTCGATGTCGCCGACCGTGAGGGGATGACCGCCTTTGCCGCCGAGGTTGAGAGGGTCCATGGCGGGTTGAGTCTGCTGATCAATAACGCGGGCGTCGCCATGGGTGGGACGGTGCGTGAATTGTCGATCGACGACATCGACTGGCTGATGGGTATCAATTTCCGCGGTGTCGTTCATGGGGTTAAGCTCTTCCTGCCGCTGCTTGCCAGATCTCCACAGGCCCACATTGTCAACATCTCCTCGGTCTTCGGGATCATTGCCCCGCCGGGTCAGTCGGCTTATGCGGCAAGCAAATTTGCGGTTCGCGGCTTTACTGAAGCACTTCGTCACGAACTGGCGGGAAGTACCATCACCGTCTCGACGGTTCACCCCGGAGGCATCAGAACCAACATTGCACGGCGTGCGCGAATTGGTGAAGGCGCCAGCGAGTCGATCCTTCGTGCCGAACAGCAGACATTCGACCGGGTGGCGCGGACGTCTCCGGAGAAAGCCGCCGAAGTCATTCGCCGCGGGATCGAGGCGGGCCGCGAGCGGATACTCATCGGCCCGGATGCCTGGCTGATCGACCGCCTCCAGAGGCTGCTGCCGGTTGGTTACTGGAAGCTGATGAGACCGATCCTGCTATGGAGCAGAAATTCGAAATCCTGACGATCAAATCCTCTATCTCACATTGCGGAGGTGACCGATGCCGAGCTGGCAGTCCAGACTAGTCTCATTGATTGTGCGAATGACCCTCAAACGAGCCGGACGACGCCAGGCGTGGGACATCGACGAGACGGTGCGACGTGTGCGGTTGAAGATCGAGCCGAACTGGCTGCAGTTGCGCCGGGTTCCATCAAATGTCAGGCGGATCCCGATCGAGGCATCTCCGGTTCGCGGTGAGTGGTTGATCGGGAGTGAAACCGACAATCGAATCATCTACTATCTCCACGGTGGCGGCTATGTCGCCGGATCACCGGCTTCTCACCGCAATCTGACCAGCCGCCTGGCACTGGCGGCGAAAGCACGGGTTTTCGCCCTCGACTACCGCCTTGCTCCGGAGCACCCCTTCCCTGCTCCGGTTGAAGATGCCCTCGCCGGTTACCGCTGGCTGCTCGATCAGGGGATCACGGCTGAAAGGATTGCGATCGGTGGGGATTCGGCTGGTGGCGGTTTGACACTGGCGACCCTGCAGCGCATTCGGGATACCGGGCTGCCGCTGCCATCCGCGGCCTTTCTGCTCTCACCCTGGACCGATCTTGCCTGCACCGGCGAGTCGCTTGAACTTAATGACCAGAGCGACAACATGCTCTGCAGCAGCGAAGTTCACCGGTTCTCCCGCGTCTACTTTGGCGAGGAGTCAGCCTATAATCCACTGGTCTCACCGGTCTACGCCAACTTCACAGCGCTGCCGCCAATGCTCGTCTATGCCAGCGACACTGAAGTACTGCTCGATGACTCACGAAGAGTCGCCGAGCGTGCCGGCTACTATGGCGTCGAGGTCGATCTCCGCATCTGGAATGATCAGCTTCACGCCTGGCCCATCCTCGCTGGTCTCAGCATTCCGGAATCACTGCGCGCCATCCGCGAGATTGGCGATTTCGTTCGCCAGCGCGTCCCGGCGGAAGGCCGGCCGGTGGCCTTTGCGACGGCTTCATAATCGCCGGACCGTCAATAGCGCCACGCCATTGACGGTTCCTGCACCGCACACTGCCCCCGGCGACGTGGAGAACATCCGGGAGTTACTGAGGGATTACTGAAGGATTATTGAAGGATTATTGAAGGATTATTGATATGACAGAAGAGATCAATCGCAGCGGCCACCTGGTCGTAACTATCGGAGCCGGCCCCGCCGGCATCTATGGCGTTCGCAAGCTGGCCGAGGCTGGCCACGATGTCATCGTCCTCAATCGCGATATCAAACCGGGCGGGCTGGTCGAGTATGGCATTTATTTTAACAAGCACAAATTGAAAGAGGGTGTGCGGAAGCAGTTTCGTACCATTCTGAGCAACCCGCGAATACATTATCGCGGCCACATCAGGATCGGCCAGGGTGCCGACCTGACAATCGACGAGGTACGGGAAATCCTGCAACCATCGGCCATCGTCGTTGCCGCCGGCGCCCAGGGAACCAAGGCGCTGGGGATTCCGGGAGATACGGCGCAGGCGGTCTATCACGCCAAGGATCTCGTCTACCATTACAACGGACTGCCCGAATTCAGCAGGAAAGACTTCCTGATCGGCAACCGTGTGGCCATTATCGGCGTCGGCAATGTTATGGTCGATATTGCCCACTGGCTGGTGCACGAGCGCAAGATCGGCGAGGTGATCGCCGTGGCGCGCCGCGGGCCGGCTCAGCGTGCCTACACGGATGTCGAGATTCAGGCGGTGGCCGCCAATATCGATCGGGCCGACCTTGATGCCGAACTGGAGCGGATCCGGCCCCACCTCGAAGCCGTCGAAGAGAATATCGAAAAGATCAGAAAGGATCTGACCAGGCACTGTGGTGCCAAATCGAAAGAGGGAGAGAGCCCGACGCGGCTCACTTTTCGCTTCCTCAGTTCGCCAACCGAAATCCTTACCGACGATAACGGCCGGGTTCGGGCACTGCGTGTCGAGAATACCATCCTTGTCCGGCGTGGAGACTCGCTTTCGGCAAGGGGAACCGGTCAGTTTACCGACATCCCCTGCGATACGGTCGTCTTTGCTATCGGGGACAAGGTCGATGCACAGCTCGGACTGCCCTGCACCGGATCGGAGTTCATTCGCAACCCGACACCCGATCCGAACTTTCCCGGTGACGAGGATTATCAGGTCTATGACCCCGAGGCGGGCAGCGTCTGCGACGGCCTCTTCGTCATCGGCTGGTCAAGATCCGCCTCGGATGGAGTCGTCGGGCGCGCCAAACTCGATGGTGAGCGGGGCATGGCCGTCGTCAATCGCTATCTTGCCAACAGGCCGGCCGGCCCCGCAGAGGATCCCGATAAGCGACTTGAGCACCTCGCGACGATCCTTGCCGATCGCAGCGTCGAAGCTGTTAACTACTCCGATGTCGTCAGACTCGAAGCTGCCGAGGCGGCCATCGCCAGTCAGAAAGGGGTCGAATTCTTCAAATACTCTACCGATCAGGAGATGCTTGCGGCGATCAGGGGCTGATTGGAAAAGCGACACGCTCCCGGCAGTCCATGCTACCCCATTTGACTGAGCGCTTTGTCATGAATAGAATTTGCAATTTCACAAGGTGTAGCCTGCAGGCAATGACGGGCAATAACAGGCAATGACGGGCAATGACAGGTAATGACGGGCAATGACAGGCAATGACAGGCAATGAATTGCCGATCACAGGGAGGCCAGCTTGATCGAAGTTGATCATTTGACCAAAAGCTATGGAATAGCGCGAGCCGTCAACGACATCTCATTCACGGTCCGTAAGGGTGAGATTCTTGGATTCCTCGGTCCCAACGGAGCGGGCAAGACGACGACCATGCGCATTCTGACGGGCTATCTGCCGGCAACCAGCGGCACGGCACGAATTGCCGGATTCGACGTTTTCGAGCAGTCGATGGAGGTGCGCAGGCGAATTGGCTATCTGCCGGAGACGCCACCGCTTTATCCCGAGATGTCGATCGAGGACTACCTTGGCTTCGTCGCACGGATCAAAGGGGTTGAGCCAGGCAATGTCGCCAAGCGCGTTGAAGAGGCAATGAAGATGACCAACCTGGCCGACCGGCGGAGCGAGCTGATCAAGCGGCTCTCACGCGGCTACAAGCAGCGTGTCGGGATCGCCCAGGCAATCGTCCACAACCCCGATGTCGTCATCCTCGACGAGCCAACGGTGGGCCTCGATCCCAACCAGATCAAAGACGTGCGCAATCTGATCAAGGGGCTTGCCGGTGAACATACGATCATCCTTTCGACCCATATCCTGCCCGAAGTCGAGATGACCTGCGACCGGGTCGTGATCATCAACAAGGGAAAGATTGCGGCGATTGACACCCCGGGCAATCTGACGGCACAGGTCAGCAAGGGAGAGCGCGTCATCGTCACTGTCCGTGGTGGCGACGACGAGACGGCCACTAAGCTGAGCGAGTCGCTCGGATCGGTCGAGGGCATCAATAACCTCGAGCTGCAGCCCAACGCGGAGAAGGGGCAGCTAACAGCCAATATTGAAACCAGCCATGGGCTCGACCTGCGCGGGCAGATTGCCTCACGGCTGGTCAGTGGCGGGCTTGAGCTGCTCGAACTGCGCTCAGTCACGCTGAGCCTCGAAGACATTTTCATGCAGTTGACGACGCAGGAGGCGGCCTGAGAGGCCTGATCCGCCGCGGTCACCAACTGCGAACGTTTATCATCGTGGAGTGAGACAGATGAAAGGGATCCTTGCAATCTTCCGTCGCGAAATGAAGAGCTATTTCGTCTCGCCGATCGCCTATATCGTCATTGGCTTCTTTCTGGTGATCTCGGGATATTTTTTCGCGAACATACTCTCGATTCTCATCGAACGTTCATTCATGGCCCAGATGCAGGCACAGCGTATGGGAGGGCCGGCGGATATGGACGTACCGGGGCTGGTCATCCGCAATTTCATCGGGCTGGTCGCGACACTGCTGCTCTTCCTCGTCCCAATGATGACCATGGGAGTCTATTCCGAAGAGCGCAAACGCGGGACGATGGAGATGCTCATGACCTCGCCCCTGACCGAGCTGCAGATTGTCATTGGCAAGTACCTCGCATCACTGGCACTCTTTCTGCTCATGCTCGTACCGACACTCTTCTACCACCTCATGGTATCGCTCTACAGCGATCCGGCAATGCCCTGGCGCATCGTCGGATCAGGATACCTCGGGATAGTTCTGCTGGGTGCCGTGCTGATTGCGCTGGGCTCGTTCATTTCTTCGCTGACCGAGAGCCAGATTGTTGCCGGAGTGGTGACCTTCGTCATTTTTTGCTGCTCTGGGTTCTCGACTTCGGGGTGCGCGGTGCATCGACGACTACCGGAGAGATTCTCAAGTACCTCTCAATCCTGCAGCATTATGATTCATTCTCGCAGGGGGTAATCGATACATCGAGCGTCGTCTTCTATCTCTCAGTGACGGTGCTCGGACTCTTTCTGACGTTGCGGACGATCGAATCGATGCGCTGGAGACGCGCCTAAGCAAGCTGGAAGGAACAGGTCGAAGATGAAGAATTTCAATACAATCAGTCGTGAATACGGCCCGGTGGCCGGACTGGTCGGCGCGGCAATGGCGATTGCGGGCTATGTGCGCTATACGATCCAGGAGGTCTGGGCCTGGCCGAACATCACTCTTGTCGCGGCCGGCCTTGTGCTCCTCACCGCGTCAATAGCGCTCAACATCGACAAGATCGCCAGCGGGATGCGCGGACGATCCGGCAGGGCCGGAACCAACCTTGGAGGGTTGCTGCTTGCGGTTCTCGCCATCCTCGTCGCGGTCAACTACCTTGGATACCGCTATCACAAGCGTTTTGATCTGACATCCGAAGGTCTCTACACCCTCGCGGATCAGACCAAAAAGGTGCTGACCGGTCTGAAGAAAGAGGTTCAGATCATCCGCTTCGACAAACAGGACGACCAGACACTGAGTGACCAGATGGCGGAGTTCAGGTCGGTCTCCCGTCAGATCAGCTACCAGCGGATCGACCCCCAGCAGAAGCCCGATGTTGCCCGAAAATACAATGTCAAGCAGATGGGAGAGACAATTGTCGCTGCCGGCGAGCGGATCGAGCGTCCGGCGGCGACATCGGAGTCTGACCTCGTCAACGCGATCGTCAAGGTGACGCGCGATCAGCTCAAGAATATCTGCTTTGTCGAGGGGCATGGCGAAAAGGATCGCGCCGGTCAGGACCAGGAGGGTTATGGTTCAATCGACAAGGCACTGCAGAATGAGAATTATCAGACGCGGTCAATCAATCTCGTCACCGAGAATCAGGTACCGGCCGATTGCTCAGTAGTCGTCATTGCCGGCCCGAAGAAGGCCCTGCTCGGCCCTGAAGTGGCAATTATCTCAAAGTTTCTCGAAGCGGGTGGCAAAGCTCTCCTGATGGTCGATCCCGAGATCGATCCCGGTACCGGTGAACTGCTCCAGGCCTGGAACATCAGCCTCGGGAACGATACCGTAGTCGATGCCAGCGGACTTGGGCGACTCTTTGGTACCGGACCGGCCGTGCCGATGGCCACCACTTATGGTGCCCATCCAATCACCAAAGACATGAGCCGGACGGCGACATTCTTCCCGCTGGCACGCTCGGTCAAACCGGCCGACTCATCGAAGAGCGATCCAACCATCGTTGAGTTGCTCAAGACATCCGAGCGGAGCTGGGGCGAAACCGAGCTCAAGGGTGGCGAAGCTCAATTTGACGAGGGTAAGGATACCAATGGACCCGTCACGCTCGGTGTCACGGCGACGCGTATGGTCGGTGACAAGGAAGCACGACTCGTGGTCATTGGTGACTCTGATTTCGCCGACAACAATTATGCCCGCCTTGCCGGTAATGGCGACCTCTTTCTCAACACCGTCAACTGGCTGGCACAGGAGGAGGACCTGATCTCCATTCGCCCGAAGAGCCCGACCAACCGCAGCGTCACCATGACCGAAAGCCAGCAGCGCACCTTCTTCTGGCTGATCGTCATCATCTTTCCGCTGGCGGTGCTCGGCAGTGGCGCCTATGTCTGGTGGAAGCGGAGATAAAAGACTGGTCATCGCAAAATGAAACGCAATACTCTGATCTTACTATTGATAGCACTCGGACTTGGACTGGCCGTCTACTTTCTTGAGTACAAACCCGGGAAGCCCCGTGATGAAGAGGAGAAGAGTTCGAAACCGGCCTGGGAAGTGAAGCGTGAAGAGATCGCCTCGATTGAACTCAGGCGTAATGGCGAGACGATTCTCTTCCGCCAGGATGGCGACAAGTGGGTGATCGAAGCCCCACTGAAGGCGGCAGCCGGCGAATCGGCAATCAATTCACTGGTCAATGACCTGACCAGTCCGCAGGTTGAACGCGAATTTGCCGCTTCGACCGAGGATCTCAAGGGATTCGGGCTCGATCCGGCCGCTATCAGGCTGGAAATGAAGCTGAAGAACGGCCAGTCAAAGGTCATTGAAATCGGCGCGAAAGATGTCATTGGCAACTCGGCCTATGCTCGTCTTGGTGGGGGGTCGAATGGTGGCCTCAATGTGTCGATGATCGGGCTCTCCCTGCTGACCAGCTCGGACAAGCCACTCAGCGAGTTCCGTGACCGGACGCTGATTGGTGGCACACAAACCGACCTCTCGCAGGCGACCTTCGTCAACAGTTCCGGCAGCTTTGAACTGACACGCGAAAATGATGTCTGGCGCATTACCCGACCTGCAGCCATCGACGCCGATGAGAGCGAAATCAGTACCCTTCTCTCCGGCATCACCTCCGCCGAAGCCAGCGAATTCGTCAGCGAGAATGACGCCGAGGCGGCCAAATTCGGCCTCGATCAGCCGGGGACGGTCTTTACCACCAAACTGACATCCGGCACTCAGAAGTCGATCTCCATCGGGGCCAGGGTCGGTGACGATTACTATGCTCGCGTCTCCGACAAACCACAAATATTCAAGGTTACGGCTTCCCTCTTTGACAAGCTTGAAACAAAGCTCTTTCGTCTGAAGAGCAAAGCCTTCATCAAGGTCAGCGAGGATGAGCTCTCCGAGGTACGCCTTAAAAATCCCAACCTGACCCTCGTCGCGCAGCACTCGACCGATGGCAAATGGCTGATCCGCCAGCCGGTTGACAAGAAGGAGAAAGAGGCCAATGCCTCGATCTTCCTCGACCCGCTCGAAACGCGAGCCAGTGAAATCATTGAAAAACCCGACGCCGCGATCTCAGTGCTGCTCGCGGCTCCCGCCGTTGAGTTGCGCCTCACCGGCAAGGATGCCAAATCGACGACCATCAGGATCTCAAAGGCAAAGGATGGCAGTGCCTATCTGCGCGTTGAGGGGCGCCCTGATATTTATAAAGTGCCCCAGTCGATACTGGACAGCCTCAGCTTTAAAATTGATGAGATCGTTAAAGAGTAATGAAACCATGAGGCCGGGGATTATCCCCCGGTCTGCGGTGGTCAGCCTGCTGCTGGTCAGCAGACTGCTCTCCCTCACCGCCACGGATGCCGGAGGCCAGCCAACAATTGCCGAATTTGAGGGGAATTGGCAGCTCAATCGCGAGCGCAGCGAGGGTCTGACCGGAGGCCTTGGCAATGCCGACCTGTTGCTCTTTGTCACTCGCGATAAGAACGAATTGACCATTGATCAGAAGACGCGCATTCGCGGCAAAATGCAGCCATCAGAGCCGCTCACCTTTCGACTCGATGGTACTGAAACATCCGCCGAGGTCGTTCGCCCGATTGCCGGGACCATGGAACTTGAAGCCAAAGTCCTCGACAAGGGGCGGTCCCTCCGGCTCAAATCGACTATCTCAGGTGATGACCGCGGCCAGCCGGTGACGCTGATCACGAGTGAGATCTGGGAATTGATCGACGGTGGCCGGGCACTGAGAATCCTTCGTACTCGGGAAATTGGCGTCAAGAGTTCGCAAATAACCCTCATCTTTGAGAGGCTGTCACCGGTCAGATAGCCTGTACCATTCTCCCTCTGCGGCATTACCTCGGCAGCGCTTTTGTCAGAGGTGCCGAATCAATTACCTGTCGTGCCTCACTCTCCGGCTGCCGCCAGAAGATACGCAACAGCATGCGCACAAAATCCCATTTGAAGAGCGAACGGATAATCCAGATATCATCCCTGATACTGCTGCGCTCGGTCAGGAATCGAACGACGCTCTCGGCTGGAGATCGCTGAAAGAGTGTCGTGAAGAAGGCTGGAGCAAGGTGCGGCGAGCGAGCCAGCGCCGCGAGCATGATCGCATCAAAGATCCGATACTTCCTCCCCCCCGGGACAGTGCCACTCCGGGCCTTCAAGCTGCCTGCAGCCATCCGCCGGGCGATATCACAACACTGACGCTGGATTCTGAGAAAAGCATAACCCGTTGCGGACCTGGCCGCTCCGCCTGCCAGACCGATTCGCTCGATCCGATCCGTCCTGACGACTCCCGCTCCTCCCCCCATCGGAATCGTGCCGTGCTCCTCACCCAGTACCTCGTAATCGCGCGGACCAAGACCGTGGAATTGTGCAAGATAGTCGGCGATCTCGGCCCGGTGGCGAGCTGGTGAGATACTGGCTGCAAAGAGATAGGTATTCTCGACCAACGCCTCATTTGGAGAAAAAGGCAGCAGATAAACGAAGTGGGGGCCATCCTTCTGCGAAACCCGATGATCCATCAGCGTCAGACGCGACGGGTTGAATACCGGGCGCTCGGTCCTGATCCGCTGACCACGAAAGTGCTGCAGCCATTTTGAGTGCCGCCCACCTGCTGCCGGTCGCCAGCCGCTGCTGTCAAAAAGCCGCTCGCCGCTATAGGTCGCCGCCGCGGTGCGCACGATGACCGCATCGGCCCGCTCCTCAACCCTGAGAACCTGCTGACCAAGCAGCAGCGTCACGTTCGGTGATGCGGCAATCCGGTCAAGCACCCGTTGATAGAATCTGTCACTTGCGAGGAAAATATAGGGCAGTCTCGCTGATCCAGCCTCGGCTTTGGCCGTCGTTCCCTCTGCCACTACTTCCCATTTACACCACGAGAAATCAGCCAGATCATCAAAGGCTGTCGGTTCAACATTCCAGTAACACCATGTCCGGTCGTTGACATATTCACGCCGCTGTTCAAGCACCAGGATTGGATCGTTGATTCCCGCCTCGAGCATGTGCCAGACAAGACTCAGGCCGGCACACCCTGCTCCAAGCACCAGGTAACGATGACCGGAGTCGATCGACGGCGTCGAGTCATTATCCAGACAATCTTTCTTCTCAGCGATTACTGGCGACATCACCGGCCTCCATCAAAACAGTTAATGACAGCAACGATGCTCAAGCCAACGGCTGACGACTGCGTTAATTCCCGCGTCAGACTCTTCAGTTTGGTTGTCGTCCGGCCCCGGGAATCGTCAGCCGGCAATCCATCCAGACGACAACCAGAAAATGGGGAAAGGTTACCGCGCTGACAAAAAGAAATGCCGGAACGACCAGCCGGCCCACATCAATCCCGGCAAGCATGGTCAGCACGAGAATCAGACTCAGGATGAGAATGGCCCCCAAGGTCATCGGCATCGCCTGCCAGTGCAGGCTGCCAACGGCGCGCCAATAGTCTCCACGACCAAGGTGGCGGCTCATTGGCTCAGCCATCTCCATCAGTCGAAAGATATGCCGCACCGAATGCCAACAGAGAAAATAGATGCCAACGGCCGGAATCGGCGGCGTCAGGTAGAAAACGATGATCAGCAGGGCCGTCTCAGCAATTTCTACGATGGAGGCCATCAACACCTGCCGGCCGCCTGTCCTGCCCCGCCGAATAATGACCAGCAACAGCCCGCAGGCCATCTGCAACACCGACAGCAGTAAAATCGCCAGCAGCAACCACTCACGCACCCATCCATTCCCGTCCCATCCATCGAGGCGCAAGCCCGGCAGAAAACCTCCAAGCTCCCTCGTGATCTGCTGAAACTCACCGGGATGAGCCAGCCACGGCAGCAACACCGGCAGCGATCCGCGTGTCAGCAACATCAGCACCTTATATGCCGCACGTGACAGACCTCCAAACCTTCCCCCACCTGCACCAGCCCCGGTTTCCGCCAGCAGCCCGTAACTGCGGCTCCAGTAAACATCCCCCTGACCAAAATGGAGAAGCGATACAAGGAAAAAGAGAGACAACCCAAGATCCGGAGACACACCCCATAGCCCAAGGAAGAGCCCGATCGCCAACAGGTAGGCAATAACAAAGATTACCGTCTCCCTTCGCTGCCAACCCCCGACCATCAATGCCGGTATACGATGATCGATTCCGCCATGTGGCAACCCGAAAAAGAGCAACGCCACTACCCACGGAGCCCACTGCACCCCAGTGGAATCGATCAGCCGCGGGAACGCCAGCGAAACGAAGAGTACCAGCAATAAACTGCCAACCGCCGGCACATCGACCGACCACCGGGTTGCCGCCGCCGGATGACCACGATGCCGGCCCTCAATTGTCATCTTCAGTTCTGCTTGCAGTTCCGCTTGCATCCCTGTTCATCTGCCAACTTGTTACCAGTAACCTCAGACTGACCATCTACTCCCCTGCAGGAGAATCGGCGGTGTCTCTGTAGTCGGCGGATGTTATTTGGATGATGGCCGAACCGGGAAGTCTCGCGCCAGCCCGGCCATCATCCCCACGACAGTCTTTATGCCGCCTCTTCCGCTGCCGTCTTCACTCTGGCAATGTTAAAGATGAAGACGCCAAGACCAGCCTTGGCAGTGATATCCGCCAGCGTGTAGCCAACCTGTATCGCCACCTCGGTGCTCGCGCCACTGCCAAGCCCCAGAGTCCCGATTGTATAGGCTATCGGGTAGAATCCCCACGTGGCAAAAATCAGCAGCCGCGCATTGCGGATCAGAACCCTCGCTCCCTCAACCTGCCGATCGATCGCCGCGCTGAGCTGAACGAAGAGAACATAAAGAATGTAAAGGAAAGGAATCGTGCTCAGAATACCCCAGGTCCAACGTGTCGAGGCGTCACTCGAAATCTCTCCCGGATATCCCAGAGCAATCATCAATGTCGCGGCAATTGTCAGCTTTGCCAGCAAGCCGCCAGCCTCTCCCTTCGACAGACTCAGTACCGCCACCAGCTCTACCAGTAACAGCGGCACCGTCAGCAGCCAGTCTGCATACCGGTAGGCATCGTTAAACGGAATGCCCGTCGCCTGGTAGACTCCATCTACCAGTTGATAGGCATGCGTAAAGCTGTCAAGAATCTTGAAATAGTGATAACAGGCAATCGCGACCACCAGGCCTGAAACGTTCAGAGCCAGACGGTACTTCTGGGAGACCAGTTGCCGTGATGTGAAAAAGAACAGGGCTGATGCCCCCATCGTCGCTACGGTCAGCGACATGAGGTTAGTAACGAGACTATACTGATTCATCGACAATGTCGGTTCCACTTTCTTAACCTCCAGGATATTACTCAGGATATTACTGGTTGAGCCCGATGCAGAATGACGAAGACAGAGCTGCGCCACCCCGCATTTACTACACTTCGTAACGCAGGAATAGGGCGATCGGCCAATCTCGCCATCAGGTTGAAAGGCCGGGTTATGAAATCAAACAGGTCGGCAACGGGCTTACGGTATCACCCGTACCCTGACAATCCCTGCTTAATTGAAGAACAGAACGATAATCAGCAAAGATGAAGAAAGAAGAATAAGTAACAGAGAGACAGCAGTGATAAATCGATGAAGCCTTTGAACAGTATCCGGGTTATGTATCCGGACAAGCATCGACAACTATGTCACATTAACTATGTCACATTCGTGTCTTTGCTATCCAGTCAGATCCTGCTCAGGTTCAGTCAGATCCTGATCAGATACATTCAGATCAGAAGCCAATGAGAATCTGATTGTGATATGTCACGGTCTGAAACCGTTTACTACATCCGCAAACTGCCTGAAAGGTGGGTGTGACCCAATAATATGTTAAAAAGTTGAAGGTCTGAATTATTTAACGGTATTTGAAAGTGTTCGAATATGCTGTTACCAACCAAAGCGCAGAATGGCTTGTGTTTGGTACTATTCGATACTATTCGATACTATCGAGCACTACCTGGTATCAACGAACTCTTTGACGGATCACGATGAGAATGTTGCACACCACAAAGACCTAAGTCAAGTTATTCTCAACCTGCCCGCAAACTATTTTTTGCAGGTCACTTCTCAGGATCACTGCCGGAGACAGGTGAAAGATAATAATCGATAATCAGCGGGATATCATCATCGATGCTGCCGAGGCCATTGACTACCTGATTGACACGAAGATGGACATCAAAGATCATATTGGTAACCCGGCCGAGGTAACTGGCGGTGAGAGAATTGCCGGAAGACCGTATTCTTTGAAGATCGGCCCGGGGCTCCTCGCTGATCATCTCGCTGAATCTGCCAATTCTGCTGCGATCGAGATAGTCGAGAATCCTGGCACCGTGAAGGTAACCGGAGTAGCGGACGAGTGGATCGGGAGAGGCGATGCAGACAAGGTAGGCGACGAAACCGGCCTCATCCTCACGCGCGTAGCCACGTTGATAGGCTTTGGCGCGGGCGATGGCAAAAGGAAGCTCAACCATTTCCAGCCTGGCATTGTATGAGACTTCTCCGGTAAATGGCAGATAAAAGGACCGGACACCGAGAAGTGAGGCGAGTGAGGAAGCGTAGAGTGGCTTGGGTTGTGAGAATCCACCGGCTGCGGCCGGGCCAATGAGGTGGTTATTGTTGAATGAGAGTTCAACGGCGCGGGATATTTCACCGGGATTGATCGGGGATCCGGTCCGCATCGCCATAGCAGCGTGGTTATTGCGCAGTCCGCTGATAATGCGAGATCCAATCGTCTCCAGCTCATCCGATCTGGCCAGTCGCTGTTCGAGTGCCGCAGCCTCGGCCAGCGGCATTCGCTGGTAATTGAATCCCCACATCAGCTTGAAGAGAACGAAGAGAATGCTTCCGGTCCAGACAAGGTGGAGAAAGAGCACCTTCACAAGATCAAACGAACGGCGATCGCCGATGTAGACCAGTCTGAGATTCCATAATGTCCAGACAACGAACCAGGCAACGAGCAGACCGAAGAATGCCTCGGCCAGCGAGACGGAGAAGAACCCATTGAGGCGCGAGAGCAGTCGTGTCAGATAGTAGTAAATCGTGCGACTGTAAACCGACTCGACCACTCGCGGCATCAGCCCGGCGAGAGTCTGGACGCCCAGCGCGATCAGCAGCCATTGCAGCGCCTTCCAGTAGAGCCAGCGAACGGAGATCGCCCCGCCGCCGCTACCACCACCATCATCATCGGCCTCACTGAGCAGCTCTTCAAAATCGATTTCCGGCGGTGCGTTTTTGCCCATTGAAACGATCCCTTCCCTTGCTGTCGCTCGTGGATCTCCCCGTCAGCGACTGACCTGACGATAGCCAAGCCCATGGCCAAAACGAAAGAGAGGATCTTTCGAATCGTAAGGCATGTCCTCGAGCTGGTTGCGTACCGCCTCCATCGACGAGGGGATCTCGAATGGCAGCTTGCCGGTTGGAGTGAATTTGCCGAAAATAACATCGAGAAGCGCCTCGTCAGTGACACCAAAAGTGGCGAGGAGAGCTGCCGATCCGGCTGCCAGTTCAGGGATCACCAACGGGCGCTCAAACTGTACGGCAAGGATGGTTGGTCTCTTCTTCATCAATGACTGTAACTTCGCGACCTGCTCTGCCGGCAGCGTCAGATCGATCGGGGCGTTGCTGTTGGCTCCAAGGTAGCCGGCGTCACGACTGGAAAAGACGCGGGCGATGGCGACATCAGCCTCCTCCGGATTGGTGGTCGAGACAAAGCCGAACTTCGAGGCAATCGCCGGATCGATATTTTCGACGTAGATCTTCGTCCCGCTCTTCAGCGGCAAAAGCTCATCAGCATTCCTGAGGAGAACGATCGACTTGCGCTGGGCAATATCCCCCTTCTCCTGAAACTCCCTGCGACGCACGGTGCGCGCCGCCTCTTCGGGATTGGCGTATGGATTCTCGAAGATCCCCAATCCAAAATGGATGCGAAGTATGCGCCTGACCGATTCATCGATCCGGGCTTCGGTAACGGCGCCACTCTTGACGAGATCGACAATAATCTCCGGCGTCAGATCTCCGCCGAGACGATCAACTCCGGCCTCGATAGCCTTGCGGTAACGATCCCTGAGACTTAGCGACTCGACTCCCCACGGCATGTTAATAGTAATACCGGTATCGGAATTGACCACCCCCTGATAACCAAGGCGGGTACGCAGCATCCCGGTGACGATCTCCTTGTTGTAGGACATGCCGACATCCTCGCTGGTCATGCCCTTCGGGACGGCATAGTAGGGCATGATCATCGCGGTTCCCTCGGCGATCGCGGCCTTCCACGGCTGCAGGTGGAACTCAAGGTTCCTGCCCGGATAGACCTGGTTCTTCCCCCATGTGAAGTGGGCATCCTGGCCACCCAGCGCCGGGCCGGCTCCGGGAAAGTGCTTGGTGACGAGGGCAACGCTTCGCGGTCCGAGCCTTCTCCCCTGGAAACCGCGGATGTAGGCGGTGATCATTTGTGCCGTCAGGTTGGCGTCCTCGCCGAAAGTCTCGCGAAAGCGGCCCCAGCGTGGTTCAGTGGCCACATCGGCGGTCGGATGATAGGCGCCACGCAGCCCGACAGAGAGATATTCCCGGGCGGCAATGCGGCCAAACTCCTCGACGAGCACCGGGTCGCGTGTCGCCGCCAACCCAAGCGTTCCCGGCCACTGAGAAAAGGCGCTCCCCGCCTCAGTAATGCCAAAGACGGCCCCCACCCCCTGAATGTTGCGCGGATTGGTGACAAAGAGAACCGGAATGCCGAGGCGTGTGCCCTCGGCCATCTGCTGCACCGCGTTAAGCCAGTTGGCCATCGACTTTGGTGCCAGGTTGTCACGAATGATGAACTGAATGATGTGGCGATTGTTGAGCACGTCTGCCGTTGCCGGTGAGACCATTGTCGGCGGGCCGGGATTGAATGGATTGACCATGAAAGTCGGTTGTTCGCTGACCCCGCCATTCGGGCCGACGGTCAGGGATGGTCCAACCATTGTCCCGGCCTTCTCCTCGATCGTCATCTGCCCAACCAGATCCGCAACACGTGCTTCGGTCGGCTGCCTCCAGTCTTCATATCTGTCAAGTTTTCCATTCTTGTTGAGATCCTTGAACAGCATTCCATCGACCTGCAGGATCGAGACTACGCGCGCAGCAACCTCCGGCTGCTCCGTCGTCTGCGCCCCGACAAACAGCAAGACCAGCGGGAAAACCACCAGCAGCCCTGCCAACATTCGGTATTTATCATTCCTGATCATCTGATTAACGCTCGTCAGCCTCGCAGTCCGGGTTCCTCATGGCCAGGTTGACCTCCAAGGTGCTCCTCAGGCAGATATTCCTGACAGAAATTCCACGGGGAGCCTGGTCGCGGATTCGTGGCCGTCATGATGCGTGGTAAATGTCCCGGATGCAAGCGCTGATCGTCACCTGACGACTTGTGAAACAACGGATAATCGGTATGATAGAAGATTGATCGACACCCCTCCCCGAGACGACAATGGTACTATCTTTCAGTGCCGGTCTCTCTGCCGGTTTCTGTACCGGTATGTAACTGCCTGACAGGCAGTCAGCCGTCCGGGCCGGCGATTGAGATCTCCTGGCATTGTGTGAGTGGACAGTTGGCATTGTGTGAGTGGAAATGACAAATGTCATTATTCGAGCAGGATTCAATACGAAAATTGCTGGGAGGGTCTGATCTGGCGATCGACCTTGGAACCGCCAACACGCGCCTCTTCTCCAACGGCGGCAAACTGTACGTCGAGGAGCCCACGATGGTGGCAACCGAGCCACAGACGGGTGAGATCACCGCAGTCGGCATTGAAGCAGAGCGAATCAGCGGCAAGGATTGCCAACCGGGTCCACGCTCACCGCTGAAATCCGGGGTAGTTTCGGATGTCGAGGCCGCCTCAATTCTGCTGCGGCACCTCATGGGGCGTGTTCGGCCGTCCCTGCCGCGTAACCTCGTCAGACCGAGGGCGCTGGCCTGCATCCCGACTGATGCCTGTGAGGAGGAGAGAGAAAAGCTGATCGAAGCAACACTGCAGGCAGGTGCCTCCAGAGTAGTGCTGGTCAGGGAGCCGCTGGCGGCGGCGGTTGGCGCCGGGCTCGATATTTCCGCGCCACACGCCCGGATGCTGGTCGATATTGGTGACGGCGTCACCGATATTGCCGTCATTCGCTCATCCGAGCTGATCTCGACCGCAGCGATCAGGTGTGCCTGCAGCGATCTGCAAAGGGCGGTTTCGCGGATGGTCTCACGCGAGCAAGGGATCTTCCTTTACCCGCGCGAGGCTCAACGGCTGAGCCATCGCGTTGGAGCGATCCGCGAAATCAATCAAACAGAGCCGGAATCAGCACAGGAATCGCTTTACGCTGAGGGGCGCGAGCTCTCTACCGGCATTTCCGTGGGAACACGAGTCAGTCTTGAGGCGATCAGCCAGGCCATGGAGCCGGTACTCAATCGCATTATCAGCGAGATTACGCGGGTGGTTCATAACCTGCCCGACGAAATTGCCTGCGAAATCATCGAAAGCGGAATCTGGCTCACTGGCGGCGGTGCCAAGCTTCTCGGCATACCGGAGCGATTGCAGCTCGCGACATCGATTGACGTCCGGGTCGCCAGCGACCCGATGAGGGCTGTCATCCTTGGTGCACAACAAATGCTCGAGGTCAGCTCCGCAACGAAGATCTGGAACAATTGAGATCTGACAGCTTTAACACTTTTACGGTTAAAGAAAAGTCGGTCTCCGGGTGAGGCAGTCTCCGCCGAGTCCCTGACGAGGCAGGTACAACCAGGATAATTTTGCATGTCATTGAAGACGAGAGAGAACCCGGAAACGGGAAGGCTTGAGGTTTTCTACCGTGACAGCTGGGTCGCATTCGAAGATTATCGCAACCAGCAGATCGAAGAGGCCTATCACAATTCGATTCGCTTCCTGCGCGAGCGGCTCGGTGAGGATGCGGCACGTCAGGCGAGTGAAAGTGGCTCTGTTTTACCGGCAGAGAAAGACCGGGAGGTATCGTGATCAAAGTAACTGTGACCAGAGGAAGAGTGATAAGCATTGCCGGAAGAATCCGGCGCCTCCATCGTCTGCCAATTGTCACCCTGGCAGTGCTGCTGACGACGATATTCCTGCAGCCGCTGCCGATAACCCTGTTACCGGCGCCACCCGGGAAATCATTTGCCCAGGGTACGGCCATACCATCTGCGGACCGGCGCCTGAAGGAGATCAGGCACCTCGACCTCAAGTACACCCCGCGTGAGTATCGAACTCGAGAGGAGTGGCTGGAGCGGGCGGAATATCTGCGTGGCCAGATTCTCGCGGCCTCCGGACTCCTGCCAATGCCGGCAAAGGCACCGCTCAACGCGCGGATGACCGATCGGATCGATCGTGGCAGCTACACTGTCGAGAAGGTCTATTTTGAGAGCCTGCCGGGTTTTTACGTCACCGGCAACCTCTACCGGCCAAAGGTTACCGATGGATCAAAGGTTCCGGCGGTTCTCTGCCCCCATGGCCATTGGACTTACGGTCGCATCGAGAGTTCCAATCTCAACTCGACCCCGGCGCGTGCGGCCAACTTCGCCATGCAAGGCTACGTCGCCTTCACCTACGACATGGTTGGCTACAATGACAGTGCGGCGATCAGCCATCGATTCGCCATCGGCCATCGTGAGGGTTTTGACCGGGAGACACTCTGGAGTGTCAATCTCCTCGGTCTGCAGCTCTGGAACAGCATCCGCTCAGTCGACCTGCTGTTGAGCCTTCCGGAAGTCGATCCCGGGCGGATCGGGGTCACCGGCGAGTCCGGGGGCGGGACTCAGACCTTTCTGCTGGCAGCCATCGAGGATCGAATAAAGATCTCCGGCCCGGTTAATATGATCTCATACGTCATGCAGGGTGGCAGTCTCTGTGAAAATGCGCCAAACCTGCGAATCGACACCGAAAATGTCGAAATCGGGGCCCTGGCCGCGCCGCGCCCGATGGTCATGATCTCGGCGACCGGCGACTGGACACGAAATACCTGGATCGAGGAATATCCGGCAACCCGCGCAATCTACCGGCTGCTTGGCGCTGAAGACAAACTGACGACAGTGCAGATCAACGCCCCGCACAACTACAATCTCGACAGCCGTGAGGCTGTTTACACCTGGTTTGCGCGCTGGATGCTTGGCAGAACCGAGAGCACCCTGCTGCGTGAGAGGGGTGGGGGCGTCCTGCCGGCAACCGATCTGCTGGTCTTTTACGGCAAGCCGCGCCCGGAAGGAGAGCTCGACGAGCCGCGACTGATCAACGCTCTCATCGAGAGCCGAAAGCAGCAGCTTCGCGCGGCCTTCCCGGCTGACGCCCCCGGTCTCAGCCGCTACCGCGAGAGCTTTGGCAGGACATTCCGCCACGCGGTTGCCGCCTCCTCGCCCAAAGAGAGTGAACTCATCGAGGCTGAAGCCGCTACGGTTCCGGCATCCTTTGCCACCACCAGCGGGATCAGGACCAAAGCCGTTGTCACCTCACGGCGCGAGCAGGGAGACATCGTGCGCCTCTATATCAGCGCCGGCGAGAAGGCTGCCGCCAATGCTCCGGTCTCACTGATCGTTGATCCGCTTCAGGCACCAGAGCGGATTGATGCCGAGACGACCGTCTGGCGTGACTCACTGCTTCGGGCCGGTCATCGTGTCGTGGTCGTCAAGACCTTTCCCGGCGGTCGTCAGGTGCCCGAGGAGATCAAATTCTTTACCACCTACAATCGGACCGACCAGGCACTGCGGGTACAGGATATCCTCACTGCGCTGGCCTACACTCGAAGCAGGTACCCGGCAACCGAGGTCAACCTCGTGGCCACTGGTGAGGCTGGCCCGGCAGCCTTGCTCGCTCGCGGCTTCAGCGCAAAAATTGACCGCATGATCGTCGATACAGCCGGATTCCGTAACGAGAGTGATGAAGAGTTCGTCTCCAGACTCCCGATACCAGGATTGCGACGCGCCGGTGACTTCACCACGGCCATCGCCCTCTCGACCCTCTCACCGCTCTACCTTTACCAGACCGGTGATGCATTTGAGGTATCATCGATCCGCGAGATCTATTCCCGGTTTGGTAAGGCTGCCGACCTCATCGTTGAGAAGAAGAGACCATCCCACGCCACCCTCGCCGGCTGGCTGACCGGACGCTGATACTCGGGACAACACAGCAGAGAGGCCGGCGATCGCTTCAGCCGGCAGGCTGAGAAGCACAAAAGAAGAAGAGAGAAGGAAGAAATGCCAAATAACCAGCAAAGCCAGTCGCCTCAGTCGCAGACACTTGTCGAGCAGGCCGACCAGATCAAGTTTGAAACTCTCGAACAACAGAACGGTATGGCTACGGTCATCCGTTTCAAAGTTGAGAATCCTGATGCCCGCGCTGGCGATATCCTGCTGGTACTCTCGGGTGTGGATATCCATTTTCATGGATTCATCGGCAAAATTGAGGATGGATGGGGCATCGCCATGGATCGCAATGGGTCTTCCCTGCCGGCGACAATCCATTGACCGGCGGCGCAGAATAGCAGACTCATGTCAGCGTCATGTCAGGCTGACGGGACAGGCTTAAGTCCCCTTGCTTGCAGACTTTGCTTGCAGACTTTGCTTGCAGACTTTGCTTGCGGGCTGTGCTTAGGGTGGTACAAACAGCTGGCCATTTGGGGGCACAGGCACCACCGGGGCGCTGGAATACCGGGTGACACAGAACGCAATCAGCAGCCCGAGAATTACAGCAGCAACCCAGCTTAGCACCTGAATCTTCCAGTTCGAGACTGCCCCCTTGTATGACCGTGCACTGACCAAATCCCGCCAGCCGCATTTTGAACAGCGGTAGGCTCGGTGATTCATCAAATATCGACGAATGGCCTCCACCATGCCTTTTGAGTGTGATCGGTGTACTGTATGGCCACAGTCCGGACAATTCATATGGCTCTTCTCATCTGATATGAGGCATATCGAGCCATACTTCTGCTTTCAATGCCAAGCCCGTCCATACGCCAGCCACATAAGCTGACTCTGCCTCGCTTTTGTACTCTCTGCTATTGAGCAGATGAGCACACAACCACCCTGAGCTCCCCCTGGTCAACGCGGCGATACCCTCCAGGTGCTCGCCACTCGCCTGACGAGTGGGTCATTTACGGATTAATTCTGGCTGAAGTGAATCAGCAGTATATACGCTTGATTATCAGAATCAAAGGCTGGGGCAGGCGGATTTAAAAATCTCTTAGCGATAATGAAGAGTCCGGCCTGGCAGGGTCAGCAGATTGAAGACACAATTCGGCTGAGACCTCCACGTCTTCGGGTGAGACAACCCTGAAGCTGCTCCAGTGAGGGGATTTCTGGATTAAACAATCGGCTCGATGAGGCGCCCGCCAAAGTCGGTCAGCCGCTCATTACGACCATTATGAAGATAGGTCAGCTTCATCTGGTCACGACCGAGGAGGTGAAGCATGGTAGCGTGGATGTCACGCGGGTGGTAGCGTTCACCGACGGTCTTAAACCCGAGGTCATCGGTCTGCCCAATGACCTGACCACCTTTAACCCCGCCGCCGGCCATCCAGATAGTGAAGGCGGTTGGGTTATGATCACGCCCCTTTCCATTCTCGGAGACCGGGGTGCGTCCGAACTCAGAGCCCCAGATGACGAGCGTTTCATCGAGAAGGCCGCGGCTGCGGAGATCCTTGAGGAGTCCGGCGATCGGCTTATCGGTCCAGCGACACATCTGTTCGTGGTTGGACTTGATATTATCGTGGGCATCCCACTGGGAGCTGACTGGTCCCCCACCGGAAAAGAGGAGGACAAAGCGCACCCCACGCTCGACAAGTCGCCGCGCCAGGAGGCAGCGAGTGCCAAATTCGCGGGTCTCCTTGTCGTCGAGGCCGTAGAGATTGCGGGTAGCCACAGTTTCACGGCTGATATCAACGGCCTCGGGGGCGTGCTGCTGCATGCGATAGGCCAGTTCATAGGCAGAGAGCCGCGCATTTAGTTCGTTGTCTTGTTCAGTGTTATGAAGCTCGTTTACCCGGCGGAGGTAGTCAAGAAGGTTTCGCTGCTGTCGCTTGCCAATCTCCTTTGGAGGCGCAAGGTGAAGAATCGGGGTGGCACCATTGCGCAGAACGGTTCCCTGGTGAACGGTTGGGAGATAACCGGCTCCCCACATTGGCGCCCCTCCCTCGGGAAGTCCCTCGGGTTGAGTGAGGACACAGTAAGCGGGAAGGTTTTCGCTCTCGCTGCCAAGCCCGTAAGTAACCCAGCTTCCGAGACTGGGATGGGCGGCAAGCACGCGCCCGCTAGTCATCTGGTACATTGCCGGCGCGTGGACGAAGCTCTCGGAGTAGCAGGAACGGATAACGGCAAGATCGTCGGCACAGGTGGCGATATGAGGAAAGAGCTCAGAAATCTCCATGCCGGACTGACCGTGTCGGGCAAATTTCCAGGCACTGCCCATCAGTGGCGTTCCCACTTTGACAAACTGGCTTTTGACCTCGCCAAAGCTCGGTGGCAATGGCTGTCCGTCAAGACGATCGAGAACCGGCTTCGGATCGAAGGTCTCCATCTGACTCGGACCGCCGACCATGAAGAGGAAGATGACCGATTTCGCTTTCGCCTTGAAATGCGGCTGGCGCGGTGCCAGCGGATTGACCAGGCCGGATGACTTCTCCCCGGCAAGCAGGCGATTCTCTCCGGCCATGAGAGCCGAAAGCGCGACGGCACCAAAGCCGTTAGCGGCCTGTGAAAGAAACTGCCGGCGGGAGGGAAAGAGTGACCAGTGAGGGGCGGTGTGCTTCATAACGACTACCTCAGATAGATGAATTCATTAAGGTTCATGGTCGCCAGACAGAGGTCAACCCAGGCGGCAGCAGTCGCCGGACTGATATCGGAAGAAGATGGAGTCGAAGCGGGGAGTGTGGCAACCGGCTCTCCCTTGCGCAGACGCTCCGCGACGATCAGCGACTGCGAAGCAATGAAGCTGGCGGCGAGGCGAGCCTCACCGGGTCGCGGCGGTCTGCCAACTGTCAGCCGGTAGAGGCGATCGATTGCCCGAGCCTGATTGCCTCCCGCTTCACGCAGCAGGCGTGCGGCAAGAAGGCGACTTTGGTCGAGCATAAAGGCACTATTGATCAGTGTCAGTGATTGAAGAGCGTGAACGCTGACGCTGCGAGCACCGCAGGAGCTCATCATATCGGGTGAATCGAAGGCGACAAACATCGGCAGTCGAACGTTGCGTTTGCGGATGAGATAGAGGCTGCGGCGATAATGCTGGCGCGGATCGGGGTGCACCGGCCAGAGATTGTCAGGCTCGGCCTCGGTGAAAATGGTATCGTAGACCTCGGGCTCGAGCGGGACACGAATTGATGGTCCGCCGAGCTCCTCAGTGAGGTTGCCGGCGACAGCCAGCGTCGAGTCACGCAGAGCTTCGGCGTCGAGTCGGAGCCGATTCATTCTCCAGAGCAGCTTGTTCTCCGGATCAATTGCCACACTGGCGGGATTGACGGCGGATGACTGACGGTAAGTATGCGAGAGAAGCATCAGACGATGCATCTGCTTGATCGACCAGCCGGACCTGACAAATTCGGTCGCCAGCCAGTCAAGCAATTGCGGGTGGGTCGGGGGCTGTCCATTGCGCCCGAAATCGTTGGGTGTAGCGACGATCCCGCGGCCAAAATGGTAATGCCAGAGGCGATTGACCATGACACGCGCCGTCAGCGGGTTATCGGGCGAGGTCAGCCACGTCGCCAGTGTCAGTTTGCGTCCGGTCGCCTTGAACCCGCCCTTCTCGACCGGTGTGATTGCCGCATCCCAGGAAGCAGTCGGCGAGAGCAGCGCGGTCAGGAATCCTGGCCGCACCTCGGCAGCCGGACGACTGGTATCGCCCGCTTTGAGAATGTGCATCGTTGGTACCGGCCAGATCTTGTCCGAGACGGCAAGGGCCCTGGGCAGCGGTGTCGGCGTAAAGAGGTTCAGGCGATGCATCTGCTGGCGCAAGGCTGCCCGGCGCTGACGATCCTCCGGGGTGAGGGAGGCGACCAGCTCTTCCCAGCTGATGTTGAGCATCCTCTGGGCATCCTTCGCCGTCTGCTTCTCCAGTTCGCTGCGCTGCTCGGCGGGCTTCGTCAGAGCCTGAGCGTAGGCCGGTTCAAGCCGTGATTGCTTCTCAGCCTTCAGCCGCTCCCGGTATGGACGTTCAATCGCGGCAATCTGCTCCTTTATCGGCTTGAGCTTCTGTTCGTGAGCTGCCTGGGCCGCCTTGAAGGCGGCCTCCTGCTCACTGGTCACTTGCTGAAAGTCGAGGTTATCAGAGCCGGCAAAAAAAGATTGCAGCCGGTAGAAATCGGCTTGCAGTATTGGATCGAACTTGTGATCGTGACACCGTGCACAGCCAACGGTCAGTCCCATGATCCCGTTGCCAACCCCAAACATAACCTCCGTCAGCCATTCCTGCCGGTTGACTGCCGGATCCTGATTACCAGCAACGATGTGCTGCGGGCCGGCACGCAGAAAGCCCGTGGCGACGCGCATCTCGAAGCTCTCCGGATCGATCTCGTCTCCGGCGATCTGCTCGCGAAGAAAACTGTCATACGGCTTGTCATCGTTGAGAGAGCGAACCACATAGTCACGATAGCGCCATGCCTGATCGCGATCCTGGTCGAGCTCGAAGCCGTTGGTTTCGCCGAAACGGACGACGTCGAGCCAGTGCTGTGCCCAGCGTTCACCATAGCGTGACGAGGCGAGCAGCCGATCGACCACCTTCTCCCATGCTTGCGGCGAACGATCAGCGAGAAAAGCATCGATCTCTTCAGGGGTCGGTGGCAGCCCGGTGAGGTCAAAGGTGACCCGTCGCAACAGGGTTCGGCGATCGGCATCGGGCGACGGAGCAAGTCCTCGGTCGTTAAGCCCGGCAAGGATGAAATTGTCTATCGGGTTGAACGCCCATCCATTACCACTCACCTTCGGAATCCCGGGAGTAACCGGTGAGCGAAAGAACCAGTAGGCGCGATCAGCATCGGTGATCTTCGCGCGACCAGCCTCGGCGGAGGGTGGCGCTTTTGGCGCGACGGTTGCCACCACCCCCTCTTCCCAGGCCGCTCCGGAGTCGATCCAGCGGCCGAGCAGCGCTATCTGGTCAGCAGTCAACTCCCCGCCAAGCGGCATCCGTGGGCTCACCTTGCCCGCAACATACTTGTAGACGAGGCTCTCGCCGGAGTTTCCCGGGATGATTGCCGCTCCGCGACTACCCCCTCTGAGGGCACTCTCGCGGGTACGCAGGTCGAGTCCGCCCATCCGGTCCTCACCGTGACATTGCCAGCAGGAGTCACGCAATATCGCCAATGCCTGACGGGTCGTCTCCTCCACGGCCGACATACGTACCGAAGGCGTCGAGGCGCCGCTGCCAACAAATGGCAGCGAGAGAAAACCCATGGTCAAAAAACCGATGATTGTCAGAATCTTGATGAGTCTCATATAGCTAAACAGAAACAGCCGGCACCAGGCCCTGTAGCATTTTATTAGTGATACTACCCGGCGATGCACTCTTTCGAGCAGAAAGCCTGCTCACTCCCGCGCGACCTGAGAATCAGCGCCTCGCGACGATCAAGAAAAGTTCCGCAGGTGGCACAGCGAACCGCCTCGCGACTGCCCCCTTGTGGAAGGTCGATCCTGTCCCTGATATGGCGCAGGTCACGCATCGTTCCATTCAGATGAAACCGCAACCTCGCAACTGCCTTCAACAAATAGACAATCAGCGAGAAGATGAAGATTATAAGCAATCCGCGGAAGATAAACCCCACGCACCCTCCAATTTAACCGAATAACATACCCGATTGGCAAGGCAGACTGGTCACGGCTGACGCTGTGGCAGCTTATCCTCGGGGCCGTGATCGAGCATGGTTCGGCCGGCCCCCCCGTTGCCACGGGCGGCAGCCAGATCCTCGCGAACACCGGAGATCATCTGGCGATCGACACCACTAGCTTCAAGCTTGTTGATCATTCGCTCAGCCTCGTCCAGCCGCTGGTTGGTTCTGATATATGAGGCAATCAGCAGCATGGAAGCGCCGGGATTATCCGGTACCACTGCCAGTGACTGCGAGGCAAAATCAATTGCCTGCTGATAGTTGCCCGACATGAAGCTGGTCATTCCAAGAGCAGCAAGCACCCGTCCGTCACGGGGATTGACCTTCTGCGCCTGTTGCAGGAATGGCAGCGCCTCCTGCGGGCGACTTATCTGCAGAAACTGATCAGCGGCATCAAGCTGTGCTTCGATATCCTGCGGGTTCTGTCGCGCCGCATCGATAGCAGCCTTTGCCTGATCAAGTGCCTTGTCAGAGTCGGACCGGCCAGCGGCAGAGGCCCCTGCAACCTCACTTTTCAGACTCTTTTCAAGCTCAAGCCGATACTGGGTGTTGGCAATCTTGAAACCTGCATAGAGACCAATGATCAGACCAACAATGATAACTGCCGGTTTCGAACCGAGGAATGAAAATTTCATGCGTCGCTCTTCCTGTCACTGACTTTGTGTCTGTTGGCCGGATATCCGGCTTTCGGGTGATCAAGGAGGCGTGGAGCAAACCTGTAAGCCGAATTCTGTACCCGATCAACGGATCACGCGACCGGGTGGCGATCATTCATCTGGGCACGCCATTACTGACGAGCTCTTGCGACCTACCCGGAGACGGCTTTGGTGACGAATCGCCAAAATTCGGCCGGACCAGCCTTCAAACCGCCTCCCTATTTGGTCTTGCACTGCAGGGGGTTTGCCTAGCCGGGCATGTCGCCACACCCGCTGGTGATGCCTTTACCTCACCGTTTCACCATCGCCCGTCGCCCAATGGCGCCTTGGGGCTGTCTCTTCTCTGTTGCACTATTCCGTCGGGTCGCCCCGCCTGGCCGTTAGCCAGCCTGCTGTCCTTCAGTGTTCGGACTTTCCTCTGCGACATCCCAAAGGAGGTTGCAGCGATCGCCCGGTCTGCTCCACGTCCTGATCGTTGGTTAGTATAGCATGAGAGGGGGGGATTATGGATTATGGGGATTATGGGGATTATGGGGATTATGGGGATTATGGACTATGGACAGAATGGACAGTATGGACGGTAGGGACTATGGACTATGGACTATGGACTATGGACTATGGACTATGGACAATATGGACAGTATGGACGGTAGGGACTATGGACAATATGTTCGTCGATTTGTCCATAGTCCATATTGTCTATGCCGT
>CAIKMY010000184.1 GCA_903828635.1 uncultured Acidobacteriota bacterium | reverse complement strand
GCCGACGATGACGGCGGCGACGCTCAGCGCCTGATCGAGGGGATCTGCGGCAATGCCCGTGATCATGCCAAGGCGCAGGGCCTCCGCTGCCTCGATGCGATCGCCCGACAGCAGAAAGCGCAGGGCGGCATCCTCGCCGATCAGACGCGGGAGGAGTTGTGTTCCACCCCAGCCGGTGATGATGCCACGCCGCGCGCCGGGATGCTGAAAGGTTGAGCCGGGTGAAGCATAGCGCAGCGTGCAGTGAAGCGCGAGGTCGAGCCCTCCGCCAAGGCAGTGACCGTCGATCGCCGCGATGCTCACCGGTGCGGCACGGCGCACGGCGCCAAGGATTCGCTGGCCTCTCTGTGAATAGTCGAGTGCCGAGCGGGGATCGAGAGCCGCAATCTCATGAAGATCGGCCCCGACCGAAAAGATGCCGTCGACTCCGCTGATGATCAGCACCCGCAGGTCGGAGATCGCTGCGAGGCTGAGCAGCGCTGCCTCGATCTCTCCCATCGCGGCGATCGTCAGTCTGTTCAGTTCCCGCCGCCGGTCGAGAATCATCACCGCCCGACCATCCTCGATGCTCAGTCGCAGCCCGGGTGAGTGCTTCGGATTACTCACTCGTTTTGACGTGCTCGCGAATCCAGTCAACGATCGCCTCGGTCGAGGTCCCGGGCAGAAAGATCTCGCTGACCCCTCGCGACTTGAGTGACGGGATATCGTCCTCGGGGATGATCCCTCCACCGAAGAGCAGGACATCATCGAGCCCCTTCTCGCGCATCAGTTCGAGAACTCGCGGAAAGATGGTCATATGCGCCCCCGAGAGGATCGACAGGCCGACGATCTGCACATCCTCCTGAAGTGCAGCCGTGGCAATCTGCTCCGGCGTCTGGCGCAGCCCGGTATAGATCACCTCCATCCCCGCATCACGCAGCGCCCGGGCAATCACCTTGACACCGCGATCGTGGCCGTCAAGGCCGGGCTTGGCCAGCAATACTCTGATTTTCGGCTCGGTCATAGTGACTCCGAATGGCGAAATGGTTGAGTTATCAGAAGAAGTCGGGCTCCTGGTACTCGCCGAAGACCGGCCGCAGGGCATCGCACATCTCCCCAAGGGTGCAGTCGGCGTGGGCACAGTCGATCAGGAGGGGCATCGTGTTGACCGCCGGATCGAGGGCTCCCCGCTTTAGCGCGTCGAGGCTCCTGGTGACCGCACTGTTGTCACGGTTCCGGCGCAGCCGTGCCAGCCGCTCCTCCTGGAGTCGTGCCACCGTCTCGTCGATCTGCAGGATGTTCGGCTCGCCGAGATTGTCGTCTTCGAGGCGAAAATCGTTGACGCCGACGATCGTCTTCTCACCGCGCTCGACCGCACGCTGGTACTGATATGCCGACTCCTGAATCTCTCTCTGGGGGAAGCCGGCCTCGATCGCCTCGATCATGCCGCCCATCGCGTCGATCTTCCGGAAATATTCCCACGTCTCCTCCTCGATGTCGTCAGTCAGTTTTTCGAGGAACCACGAACCGCCTACCGGATCGACAGTGTTGGTCACACCGGTTTCGTGGGCGATGATCTGTTGAGTTCGCAGGGCAATCAGCGCCGCCCTCTCTGTCGGCAGGGCCAATGCTTCATCATAACCATCACAATGGAGCGACTGCGCTCCCCCAAGCACTGCCGCCAGCGCCTGCAGACTGACCCGGACAATATTATTTATTGGCTGTTGCACCGTCAGACTCACACCAGCGGTCTGGGCGTGAAACCGCAACTGCCACGAGCGCGGATCGGTCGCTCCGAAACGCTCACGCATCACCCGATACCAGATGCGTCGCGCCGCACGATATTTGGCGATCTCCTCGAAGAAATCGTTGTGGGCGTTGAAGAAGAATGACAAGCGCGGCGCAAACTGGTCGACCGCGAGACCTGCCCTGATCCCATGTTCAACATACTCAATCCCGTCACGCAGCGTGAAGGCCAGTTCCTGCGCCGCGGTGGCTCCTGCTTCGCGAATGTGGTACCCGGAAATCGAGATCGAGTTCCATTTCGGCATCTCACGCGCACAGAATTTGAAGGTGTCGACGACCAGCCGCATTGCCGGTCGCGGCGGATAGATCCACTCTTTCTGCGCAATATATTCCTTGAGGATGTCGTTCTGCAGCGTTCCGCCCAGCGCGGCAATCCCGATTCCGCGACGCTCGGCCGCCGCCAGAAAGAAGGCGAAGATCATCGATGCCGGCGCATTGATCGTCATCGAGGTCGTCACCTTGTCGAGCGGGATTCCGTCAAAGAGAACCTCCATATCCTCCCGGGAAGAGATGGCCACTCCGCACTTTCCCACCTCCCCCTCTGAAAGCGGATGATCCGCATCGTAGCCCATCAATGTCGGCAGGTCGAAGGCGGTGGAGAGTCCTGTCTGGCCATGCGCCAGCAGGTAGCGGAATCGCTGATTGGTGTCGAAGGCCGAGCCAAATCCGGCAAACTGCCGCATTGTCCAGAGCTTTCCACGGTAGCCGGTCGGATGGATCCCCCGCGTGTATGGCGGCATCCCCGGATAGCCGATCCGCTCGGCAAATGACTCGTCACCACGACCATCATCGACCCCGGTGTAGACCCGCTCGATCGGCCGCAGTGAGACCGTCGAAAACTTCTCCCGACTCTCCGGCATCCGCCACAACGATGGGCGAAGATACTCCTCCTCCCAGCGCTGTCGCAGACCTTTGTCGGCGCTCCCGTCCGCTTCCCCGATCTCTTTCTCACTCTTCATTCTGATACCTCCCACTCATCGAGGTTATCTCAAACCGAGCATCAGCAGCCAGTGCGTCGCCAGGAAGAGAGCGACTCCGGCAAATACGAGGAGTGAATTCCCGGAATGCTTGTCCCGGTGTCCGTGCGCGAACTCATGGTTGACCTCCGGGATCAGATCCGTGGCGGCAACATAGAGCGTCACTCCCGCCGAGAAGGGCAAAGCATAGCGGATCGCCGGCTGAATGATCGTCACCGCCACGATCCCGCCGATCGTCGCCGCGGCAATCAGCATCGTCGCTCGCCAGGCCACTCGCCGATCACGCCCCGCTGAGAGCATGATCGAGGCGATCGTGAACCCCTCGGGGATCTTATGCAAACTCACCGCCAGAAAGAGCACCAGCCCCAGCCGAAAACTGGTCAGCATCCCCGCCGCCATCGCCACTCCATCAAAGAAGGCATGAATCGACAGCCCGAGCATTGCCCGAAAGGCGACCCCCTCCTCGCGCATCTCGTGATGGTGCGTCTCCTCCGTAAAGTGCAGGTGCGGCGCAATCGTGTGCTCTGCAAACTGCAGCAGGAGATAGCCCCCCAGCAGCCAGGCCATCGCTCCGCCAGGGTTGCCCACCCAATGCTCGCTCACCTCGGGAATCACCTCGAGGATTACTGCCCCAAGCAGAAAACCTGCCCCAATCGCTGTCAGCTTCCTTAAAAGATGGTGACGCGGTGTTTGCCGCCCGACGATGAAATATCCGCCCAGCAGATTGCCGCCCGCCGCCACCAGCCCGATCACAATTAATGAATAAATCTCCTTCATCGCCACCTGACTCTTGCTCTCCAGCCTCCCCCATCCCTCACACGATGTCCAAGACGGCCAATATAACCCATCACCCTCCGATTATCCTGATCTATGCCGTCATATTATAGTCAGGACGCGATTTTCTTCTGATAATCCCCCAACCTCCACTCTCCTTCACCCATTTCTCGCTCCGCAAGGGGGCATCTGCCCCGCCGGTCAGCACAAAGCTTCAATCACGCAATCCCTGTTGCTTAAGCGGTCTATTATCACTGTCTGCCACTCCGGGGCAAGCTCTCCTTCAGACAGCTTTTCTGTTCCATGCCGGAATTAATTCTTGACTAGGGTTCACTGGAACTACTATTATCCGCCTTGGGTGGAGTAAATTGGATTATTGTGGGCTAAAGTGGACTAGCAGTGGACTGGCAGTGGTCTGGCAGTGGTCTGGCAGTGGACTTACATTAGACCGTTAGTGGACTGAAAGTGCGCTGAGAGTGGGTTGGGACAGGTGGGGAGTGGCTGGCCGGTGGGCAGGCAGGCGTGGGTAACGGGTGATTTCGAGGATTTGAGTTGAGCCGTCTGCGAACCGCAAAACAGCCTTGAGAGTTGACCATGGTCGCGTGAAAGCTGGCGTTATCAGGCAATCACATAAAATCATTTCGTGGCAGACCCGGTGATCGGCAGTCAGATATTGAGCGTCAGACCGGAGGGAGAGGTTTGATCTGCCAGGTATCAGGTGGGGGTGGTGTCCGCTGCGAGGGGGCTCACAGGCCCCGGGTTTAAGAAAAAGTTTAAGTCGACAGGCAATTAAGCCCGGCTGGAGCGGGTGATGATTGCGGAGGCGTGATGTTTCGGGGAAGTTGTCCGACAAGGATGGACGAGAAGAGCCGGCTGAAGATGCCGTCGGCCTTTCGCCGGGCGATTGATGCCCACTTTCCGGGGAGTCAGTTCTTTGTCACCAGCGTCAATGGCGAGTATGCGCGGGTCTATCCGATCAGTATCTGGCTCGATATAGAGGAGCGGATCAAGCCGGTCTCCGATGAAGACGAGGCGAAGCAGTGTTTTCTTGAGGCGGTAAATTATTACGGCCTCGAGCAGCAGATGGATGTGCAGGGACGGTTGCTGATTCAGTCTCCATTGCGCGTCGAGGCTGATTTGCAGGGCGAGGTGATCGTCCTTGGCCAGCTCAACCACCTTGCAATCTGGAATGCCGATCGATTCCGGGAGCGGCGCAGGGAGAAGCCTTATAACGAGGCGCATGCGAGACTGCTTTCAAGCTATTGGAAATGACGATGAATCGACACCTTCCGGTGATGCCGAAGGAAGTGCTGGAGCTGATGATGCCAGTGGCCGGTGATCAGCCATTATCCAATGGCCGGGCCGGAGATAGCTGGCTGATTGACGGGACGCTCGGGATGGGAGGCCACAGTGAGCTGCTGCTGGAGCGGATGCCAGGGGTACGGGTGGTGGGGATCGACCGGGATGCCGAGTCGCTGGAGCTGGCGAGAGAGCGGCTGGTAAAGTTTGGTGATCGATTTGAGGCAGTGCACGGTGATTTCCGGGAACTGCGCGGGATTTGTCGCGGGATTTGTCGTGGGATTTGTCGTGAGATTGATGTGAGCGAGGGGAGTCAGGACGGGGCCGGTCTGCTGTCCGGAGTGCTGGTCGATCTTGGAATCTCGTCATACCAGTTGGATACCCCGGAGCGTGGATTCAGTCTGCGTGGGGCAGGCGGGCTTTCAGGAGCTGGAGCCCGGTCTGAAGTTCTTTCAGACATGCGATCAGACATGCGATTAGACATGCGATTAGACATGCGAATGGATCGATCGGGTGGAGTGACGGCGGCGGATTTGCTGAGGAGTCTCGGGGAGCGCGAGCTGGCAGATCTGATCTGGGAGTATGGTGAAGAGCCGGCTTCGCGACGAATTGCGCGCATGATCGCGCGGGAGCGGGAGCGGGAGCCGATCGTCAGGCCGGAGCAACTGGCCGATCTGGTGGTGAGGGCGGTGCACCGAAAGGGGCATTGGCGGACACATCCGGCAACGAGAACCTTTCAGGCTCTGAGGATTGCAGTCAATCGCGAACTGGAAGGGCTGGGTCAGTTTGTAGCGGATGCGGTCGATCTGCTCAAGCCCGGGGGGCGGCTGGTGGTGATCACCTTTCATTCGCTGGAGGATCGTCTGATCAAGCAGGCGATGCGGCGTCAGGCCGGGCAGTGCATCTGTGAGCCGGGCCATCCGCAATGTCTCTGCGGGGCGGTCAAGCGGGTAACGATCCTGACGCGCAAGGCATGGCGGCCGAGTGATGCAGAGGTGGCCGCCAATCCACGAGCACGAAGCGCCAAATTGCGCGCCTGCGAGCGGCTTGAGTCCTGAAGAGGGTGACTGCGCGAGGGTTGCCGACCGTGGTAGCCGGGCCGTGCCGGGCAGACGCGGGTGAGTAGCGTGGGGTTGGTTGAACAAACCTGATTGAATAAGCCTGATTGAATAAAAATAGTTGAGTGAGGTCACGGAGTGGAGCGCCTCCTGAAGGGTGAGGAGGTCGCAAGCTGGTGAGGTGGAGGAGAAGGAAGATGAGAAGATCGCAGCCATATCGTCCATCGGTTGGGGGCAGAGTGAAGAACGGGTCGGTGGCGCGGCGAGTGCGGAGCAAGTCGCCGTCGGGTGAGGCCAAAAGATCACGGGGGAAGGATCACGATGGTGGTCGGGTGCTCTTGTGTCTGATTGGGGCAGCGCTGGTCATCGCGGTCGGTTTCCTCTTTGCGGTGAAATCACAAACGGGCGTCTTTAATCTCGGGAGAGAGGAGGCCAATTTAAGCGAATATCTGCGGGATGCGTCGCATCAGCAGCGGGTCGAGACGTCTCGGGAAGAGTCGACTATCAGCGATCTGCAGCGCAGTGCGCTTACCGGGGCAGGCCTTTTCCGGGAGAAGCTGGCCGATCAGGGAGAACAGACCAGGGAGGCGGCAGTGGTCAAGCCGACACCGGCAGTGCTTCAGGTGGCGGCCAAACCGGCAGCGAAGCGCGCGAAACGTGAGTCTCGGCAAAAGAGGGTCGTCAGCGTCGTCAGGGTTCGCAAGGGGGATGATGCCGATCGGCGGCGTCGACGCGATTGAGGCGTCGGCGTGATTGAAGCGTCGAATTGAAGCGTTGAATTGAGGCGTCGGGGCTGGTTGATTACAGATCCCCGGCGGCGGCAGTGATCAGGCTGCCAGATAGTGATCAGGCAATAGTTATGAGCAGTCCCGGGAAAGGATCTGGAAGAGAGAGAGGTATCGAAATGCATCGTCGGCTCAAGTTGCTGGCGATGATTCTCTTCACGTGGTTGATCATTATTCTTTGGCGGCTGACCTGGGTACAGGTGGTGCAGCACGACTACTACGCCGCCCTGGCCCGCAAGGTGCAGGTTGATATCACTCGTCAGTTGCCGGTGCGCGGAACGATCGTTGATCGCGATAATCATTATCTGGCCTACACTCTGCCCCTCAATTCAGTTTATGTCGATCCGAAGCTCTTTCGGAAGACGATGGCTGACAGACTGCGTAAGAGCTATGAGAAGCTGAAGAGAGAAGGGAAGACCAGTCAGACTTTCGAGCAGTATTCGGAGCAGACAATAAGCGATGCGCTGCGAGAGCTGGCGCCACTGCTTGGACAGAGCGAGGCCGATTTACGGCTCACACTGTCGGCCAACGAGAGCTTTGTCTGGCTGAAGCGGAAGATGGAGCCCGACGCCGCGCGACGAGTGAAGGACGTCATTGAAAAGTACAACCTTCACGGGATCGAAATTCGGGATGAGGCCGAGCGCAACTATCCGAATCAGGAGCTGGCGGCCCACCTCATTGGCTATGTTGGCTTGTCGAATAAAGGTGTTTCACCGGGGGGACTCGATACGTGCTATGGCGTAGCCGGTATCGAGAAGCAGTTTGACAATTTCCTCCAGGGGAAGCCCGGGGAGACGGAGCAGTCGCAGGATGGCCGTGGCGATGTCTATGAGAGGCGGGTGTTGCCGCCGATGGACGGAGCGAAGATCAAACTGACGATCGACTCAGCGTTGCAACGCAAGGTCGAGATGCTGCTGGCGCAGGCAGTGAGGGAGCATCGGGCGAAAGGAGCGAGCGCGGTCGTCATGGATCCGCGAACTGGCGAGATTCTGGCGATGGCCAATGCGCCGACATTCGATCCAAACCGGATTGGTGGGGATGTCAGCCGAAATTCGGCCTACCTCAATCAGGCGGTGATGCTGCCATACGAGCCGGGCTCAATCTTCAAGGTGGTCACTTTTGCTGCGGCCTTTGAGGAAGGGCTGATCACTCCGGACGAGATGATAGACTGCGGCAATGGTCAGATCACGGTTGGTGGACGGGTGATCCGTGATACCCATTCTTACGGGAGACTGACGATCGAGGATGCCTTTGCCAAGTCATCCAACGTTGGGGCAATCAGGATTGCCCAGCGGCTGGGGCGGGAGAGGTTTCATAGGTACATTATAAACTTCGGCTTTGGTGCACCGACGAAGATTGAACTGCCGGGAGAGCAGGCGGGGGTGGTTCATCCGGCGGCGAGGTGGCGACCGGATTCGATTGGCTCAGTAGCCATCGGGCAGGAGGTCTCAGTGACGCTGGTGCAGGCGGTGGCATCGATTGCGGCGATTGCCAACAAAGGTGTTCTCGTCTCCCCTCATCTTGTCTCGGAGATTACGACGGCGGTGAAGGGGGATGTGCTCTACAAGCCGACGATTGAGTCACGCCGGGTGGTCAGTGAGCGGACGGCAGAGTTGATGACACGCATTCTGCAGCGGGTGGTGACTGATGGAACGGGTCGTCACGCGGTGCAGTTGTCGGGTTACACCGCCGCGGGTAAGACGGGGACACCACAGAAATCTTTCGGATCGGCGGGATACCTGCCGGGCAGGTATATGCCCTCCTTCCTTGGTTTTGTGCCGGCGAGCGAGCCGCGTTACGCAATCGTCGTCATGGTTGATGAGCCGGCGGCGGGGTCGTATTACGGGGGAGTGGTGGCGGCGCCGATCTTTGCCCGACTCGCCGAGGCGGCGCTTGGCGGTGCTGACATTGCACCGGATGATCCGAAGTATCGCCAGCTGGTACAAAGCCTGCAGGAGAAATTATCGGCACGTCCGACGGAGATGGATCTTTCTGATGGTGATGAGGTGATGGGGGGCGGTCAGCCGGAGGCAAGTGGCGCGATGGCGCCGATCAGCTACAGCCTGCCGGCTGCTGCCAAAGGTGGAGAGCAGGTCGCGCCATCGGTGGGCACGAAACCAGGAAGAGTGGAAGCAGGGAGTCGAATGCCCGACCTGCGCGGTCGGGGAATGCGTGCGGTGACGACCATCTGTTCCGGGCTGCAACTGAAGGCAAAAATATTTGGCAGTGGCGTCGCCGTCAGGCAGTCGCCGGCAGCCGGAGCCATGGTCTCGCCGGGCGGGGAGTGCCGCGTCTGGCTGGAACAGGACTGAGGAGAGGCGAACGCTTACGGGAAGATCATGTTATCTCTCGATCAAATAGGCAGGGAATTGGAGGCGCGAGTCAGCGGTCCCGAGGGAGCGATTCTGTCGGTCGGGAGCAGAGTGGTGACGCACGATGCGCGAAGATCTGTGCCCGGAGGGATCTTCGTCGCGATCCGTGGAGCGCGCACCGATGGCAACCGGTTCGTCGACCAGGCAGTGGCGCGTGGAGTGGTGGCCATCATCTCGGAAGAGGAGCGGCCGCAGGATTATCGCGGCGTCTGGTTACAGGTTGCCAATGCGCGTCTCGCTCTTGCCCGGGCAGCGGCTTTGGTTCACGGCGATCCCTCGACGAAGCTGCGTCTGATCGGGATCACCGGCACCAATGGAAAGACGACGACCACGTGGATCGTCGATTCCATCCTGCGAGCGGCCGGAAGCCTGACGGCAGTCATGGGGACGATCGGCTACCGGATTGGTGATGAGGTGCAGCCGGCGGAGCACACGACACCGGAGTCCCCGGAGATTCAGGATTTTCTGCGGCGGGCGCTGATCGCCGGGGCCGGCTATGCGGTGATGGAGGTCTCCTCGATCGGGCTTGAGATGCATCGCGCCGATCATCTCTCTTTCGCCGTAGCTGGCTTCACCAACCTGACCCAGGACCACCTCGACTTTCACGGGACGATGGAGGCCTACTTTGCCGCCAAGCTCAGGCTTTTTGACGGCAGCATCGGGAGGGTGCCGGAGCAGGCGGTGATCAACCTCGATGATCCGCGTGGTAGCATCGTTGCCGGTGTGAGTCGCGAAAAAGGAAGCAGCGTGCTGACCTTTGCACTCGATGGCCCGGCCGATATCACCGCCAGCGAGGCAGTGTTCGATATTGATGGGCTGCGCCTCGTGGCAAAGACTCCGGCGGGGAAGATGATGATCGAGTCTCCCCTGGTCGGGCGTCCACACGCCAGCAATATTCTCTGTGCGCTTGGGATCGGACTGGCCCTTGGCATCGATCCGGAGGCAATTTCCTACGGTATCGCCGGTTGTCGTGGGGTGGCCGGTCGCTTTGAGCGCGTCAGCAGCGAAGTGGACGACATCAGGGTCATCGTTGATTACGCGCACACCCCGGATGCGCTGGCGAGCGTTCTGCAGACAATTGCCAGGGTCAACCGGAATGGTGGCGCCATCCGCACCGTCTTTGGCTGTGGGGGCGATCGTGATCGCACCAAGCGGCCACTGATGGGTGAGGAGGCGGGGCGGGGAAGTGACCACGTGATCATTACCTCCGATAATCCGCGGTCAGAGGACCCGCTGCTGATAATGAATGATATTCGCCTCGGGCTTGGGCGCGTCGGTCGGCAGTATGAGCTGATCATTGACCGCAAGGAGGCGATCTTCAGCGCCATCACCGCAGCAAAAAGCGGTGACATCGTGCTGATCGCCGGCAAGGGCCACGAGAATTACCAGATCATCGGGAGCGAGCGACTCGACTTTGATGATCGGGAAGTCGCACGTCAGGCTCTCAGCGAAAGGCGCATCTTCAGGGAACGGTTTCCCGGAGGAACCGTCAGATCCGGGAGTCGGTGAGTCATGAAGTCGTTGAGTCGGCGGCTGTGTCCCGAATTCGCCGACATCCGCACTTCATGATTCGCCGATTTCCGGTATCTCCGGACTGAGATGACGGCGACGGAGACTGTGGGGAGGAGTCTTGAACCTTCGGCAAATTGCGCGACTTTGCGGTGCCAGCGAGTCGCTGCCCGACAACCTGGCAGGTACCGAGCCGGCCGCCTTTCGTTTTGATTCGCGAGAGGTCGCGCCCGGGGACCTCTTTCTGGCTCTCCCGGGTGAATCGGTGGACGGACACCATTTTGTTGAGAGGGCGCTGGAGCGTGGTGCCTGCTCGGCAATGGTGGTTCATCATCGTCTGCCATCGGCGCGCCATCCCGGCGAGCTGGCGCGGCGACTCCTCTTTGTCGAAAACACTGCCTGTGCCTTGCAGCAGCTGACTTCACGGATGCTGGCGACATGGGGAAGACCGGTGATCGGCATTACCGGCAGCGCCGGCAAAACGACAATGAAGGATCTGACCGCTCATCTGCTGGGGGCACGCGGGCCGGTACTGGCGACGACAGGGAACTACAACACCCCGCTCGGTCTCTCGATGACGGTCTCACGGATGATCTGCGCCGGGGTCGAGCCTGATCATTTCGCCTTGGCAGTGCTTGAAATGGGGATGAGTTCGTATGGTGAGATCGCACGGCTGACCAACATCGCCAATCCACTGATCGGAGTGGTCGGGAATGTCGGCAAGGCCCACCTCGAATTTTTTGGCTCGCAGGAGGGGATTGCGCGTGCAAAGGCGGAGATGGTCGACGGGATCAGGCCGGGAGGGACAGCGGTGCTCAACGCCGATGACCCGCGAGTGATCGATATGCGCCGGCGTCGTGACGATCTGAGATATATCACTTTTGGGATCGAGGGGATGGGTTCGTCACCCGATCTCCTCGCCAGCGATCTGGCGATCGAGGACAACCTTGCCGGCTCGCGCTTTCGTTTGCGCACGCCGGCAGGTGAGGCCGATGTCAGGCTGCCACTCCCCGGTCGGCACAACGTCTCTAATGCATTGGCGGCGGCGGGTGTCGGAATTGCCCTCGGGATGACGGCCGCCGAGATTGCTGAGAGACTGGCTACGGCGGCACCCTCACGCAGGCGTGGCGAGGTCCATCGGCTGGCAAACGGTGTGACACTGATCGATGATTCTTACAACTCCAATCCGGCGGCTCTGCTCGAAGCGGTGCAGACGCTGGCGGCAGCGACTGGTACCGGTCGCCGCATAGTCGTTGCCGGAGAGATGCTGGAGCTGGGCGAGGATGGCCCGGCGCTCCACCGCGAGTGCGGACGCCGGATTGCTGACTACGCTATCGATCGGCTGATCGGGGTTCGTGGACTGGCAAAGTTGATGGTTGAAGCGGCGAGCGAGGTGAGATCCGGGGCTTCAGGAATCTCCGGGGAACGAGCCACGTTCGCAGAGGATGCGGAAAAGGCTGCCGAGCAACTGCTCAGCGAGATCCGCGCAGGAGATCTGATCCTTGTCAAAGGCTCTCGCGGAGTGCGGCTGGAGCGACTGGTCGAAAGACTCAGGTCTGTGCCCCTCGCCACCGATCCTGTGGAGTGAGACCTGAGGTTGAGAGGATAAGAGCGACTTAATGTTTTATTACATCTGTTACGAACTGCTCTATCGCAACTACGCAGCAAAATATCCATTGCTGAAGATATTCAATGTCTTTCAGTATGTCACTTTTCGCACGGCCTATGCCGCTGTGACGGCTCTTGCCATCAGTCTGGCTGCCGGGCCGGCGGTGATCAGACTGCTGCGTGATCTGAAGTTCGGGCAGGAGATTCGCGCCGAGGGAGTGGCGGCGCACCAGGCAAAGCGCGGCACTCCGACGATGGGGGGAGTGCTGATCATTGGTTCGATCATCATCTCGACACTGCTCTGGGCCAACCTTCGCAATCATGCCGTCTGGGTGGCGCTGGTCGGAATGATCGGTTGCGCGATTGTCGGGTTTGCCGACGACTACCTGAAGATTGTCCACAAGCGCAGTCTCGGCCTGACAACTCTCCAGAAGCTCGCCGGGCAGTTGATCGTCTGCCTGGTGGTCGGATGGCTGCTCTTTTCCTTCATGGGATACAGCAGCGTCCTCAATGTGCCTTTTTTCAAGAATATCCGTCCGGAGTTGCCGCTGTCGCTCTACCTTGGATTCATCGTTCTGGTAATTATTGGTTCATCGAATGCGGTCAACCTGACGGACGGGCTGGACGGTCTGGCGATCAGCGTCACGGTGGTCGCGGCCTCGGCGCTGACTGGTCTGACCTATGTCACCGGGCATGCGAAGTTTGCCGATTACCTCGATCTGGTGCACATCCCCGGTGTCTGGGAGGTGACGATACTGGGCGGGGCACTGATCGGCGCGAGTCTGGGGTTTCTCTGGTTCAATGCGCCGCAGGCGGAAGTCTTCATGGGAGATGTCGGGAGCCTTGGGATTGGTGGTGCACTCGGGACGATGAGCGTGCTGATCAAGCAGGAACTGGTTCTGCCGATTCTCGGTGGCGTCTTTGTCATCGAGGCGCTGTCGGTGATGATTCAGGTAACCTCATTCAAGCTGACCGGGCGACGGGTGCTGAAGATGTCACCACTCCATCACCACTTTGAGCTGATGGGCTGGAAGGAGCCGAAGATCGTCTTTCGCTTCCTGATAGTTGCCATTCTCTTCGCGTTGCTCAGTCTGACGACAGTCAAGCTGCGTTAGGGTGCGTCAGGGAGATGGCCTTGATTGAACCGGCGAGATGGTGAAAAGGTATCGTGGCAATTGATGATGGAGATTACTGGCAGACATTTCACGGTTGTCGGGATGGCACGCAGCGGTGTGGCGGCGGCAGAGTTTCTGGTCGGACGCGGCGCAAAGGTGACGATCAACGACTCGCGGCCGGAAGATTCATTGCCTGATGCCGCGAGATTGCGCGCCCTCGGGATCGAAGTCATCGCCGGAGGCCATCCCCGCAAGCTCCTCGCCACCACCGATTGCCTCATAGTCAGTCCCGGAGTGCCGCCGAAGATTGATCTGCTGGTCGAGGCCCGTGCTGCCGGTTTGCCGGTCATCGGCGAGGTCGAGCTTGCCGCCCGCTTTCTGAAGGGGCGGGTCATTGGCATCACCGGAACCAATGGCAAGACGACGACGACGACGCTGATCGGTGAGCTGCTCGCCGGAGCCGGCTTGCCGACGCTGGTCGGCGGAAATATCGGGCAGCCGCTGGTGACCCTCGTCGACAAGGCGACCGACCAGTCGCTGATCGTTGCCGAGTTGAGCAGCGCACAGCTCGAAACCGTCGATCGATTGCACGTCAGCGTTGCCGTGCTGCTCAATATCACGCCGGATCATCTCGACCGTTATGGCTCGATGGAGGAGTATGCGGCGGCCAAGGCGAGGATCTTTCGTCATCAGGGGCCGTTTGATGTTGCCGTGCTCAATGCCGATGATCCTCTGGTTGCGCCGATGGCATCGCTGACCGGTGCGCGGATCATACACTTCAGCACCAGGGGGCAACTGCCTCCGGGTGCCGATGGGATCTTTGCCCGTGGTCAGCAAGTGATCCATCGCATTGATGGCGCCGAGGAACTGCTGCTGACGCGAGCCGACATCCCGTTGATGGGTGACCATAATCTTGAGAATGTCATGGCCGGGCTGGCCGCCGGGCTCGCCTGTGGTGCCTCTCCGGAATCGATGCGTGCGACGGTACGCGCCTTTCGCGCCGTTGAGCATCGTCTCGAATTTGTCGCCGAAATCGACGGCGTCCGCTTCTACAATGACTCCAAGGCGACCAATGTTGATGCCGCGATCAAGTCGCTTGAGGCCTTTCCCGGCGAGATCGTCGTCATTCTCGGCGGCAAGGACAAGGGGAGCGATTTCCTCCCGCTGGTGCCGCTGCTGCGCGAACGCTGCCGACGCGCAATACTGATTGGCGCGGCTGCTGACAAGATCGGTGCGGCATTGGCCGGAGCCCTCCCGCTCGAGCGGGCGACGACGCTGGATGAGGCCGTTTCTCTTGCCTTTGTCGGCAGTCCCCCGGGCACGACCGTCCTGCTGGCACCGGCCTGTGCCAGCTTTGACATGTTCGACAATTATGAGCACCGCGGTCGTGTCTTCAAGCAGGCAGTGGCGCGGCTCGTGGTGAAGGGAGTATAGCCGGATGGCAAAGAGCAAAAGAAGACCAATCTGGCAGGCGACCGAGACTCTCTCGTGGGATCTCTGGATGGCGGCGAGCGCTATCGGACTGACTTTCTTCGGTCTGGTGATGGTTTACAGCGCCTCCGCGGCCGCGAAGAATCCATCACACCATCTGCTGACCCAGGGGGGCGCCGCACTGATCGGCATTGCCATCCTCGCGACGCTTCGCCGGGTCGATTACCATTTTTATGCACGTCCGGTGGTGGTATACGGATTTCTGCTCCTCTGCATCCTGATGCTTGCTTCGGTCTTTCTTTTCAGCGCCCGGCAGGGGGCTCACCGCTGGATCATTCTTCCGGGATTTTCGCTGCAACCATCCGAGCCGGCCAAGCTTGCTATGGTAATCTTCCTTTCGTGGTTTCTGGCGTTGAGGGAGAGCGAAAAGCAGCTCGAGGATTTCTGGGCGACCATTGCGCCGGCAGGGGTCGTGCTCGGTATCCTCTCATCGCTCATCCTCCTCGAGCCCGATCTTGGAACGACAGCCATGCTCTGCCTGATCACGGTGACCATGCTCTGGATTGCCGGGAGCCCGCTGCGCTCACTGCTGCTGGCCGCCCCGGTGCTGGCTGTCGGGCTGGTAATTATGATCCTGATCAAGCCATACCGACTGAAACGCATTTACGCCTTTATCTCTCCCGAGATGGACCCGCTCGGGGCAGGCTACAATATTCAGCAGGCGCTGACGGCAATCGGTTCGGGAGGTGTCAATGGTCTCGGTCTCGGTCAGAGCCGCCAGAAGCGCAATCTGCTGCCCGAGCCAGAGTCTGATTTCATCTTTCCGGTGATTGGCGAGGAGCTGGGATTTATCGGCGGCTCCTGCCTGATCCTCGTCTTCGCCTTCTTTCTCTGGCGCGGGCTGCGCACGGCATGGCGGGCTCCGGATACCGTCGGACGGCTGATGGCTGTCGGGCTGACCACCTGGATCGGTGCGCAGGCGTTCCTCAACCTCTCGGTAGCGCTCAAATTACTGCCAACCAAGGGGATTACGCTGCCATTCATCAGTGCCGGAGGCAGCTCGCTGATTGCCGTTCTCACTGCTGTCGGCATTCTGTTGAATATCTCGGCGTCAGGAAGCGAAACGCGTAACCAACAGGCTGAAGCAGGCTAGCCAGTTGGCCCCGGCTTGTTACCCGAAAGCTGTTGTCCAAAGTTGTTTATTGACAGGCCCTGATGATGACTACGCTGATTGCCGGAGGTGGAACCGGCGGACACATCTACCCCGGAATTGCGATTGCGCGTGAGCTGTTGCGGCGTGATCAGGCGAATCGTGTGGTCTTTGTCGGGACGGCGCGCGGACTTGAGACGCGCATCGTTCCGCAGGAGGGGTTCGAGTTGCGGCTGATCCGTGTCTCAGCGCTCAAAGGGATGGGGGCAAGAGGACAAATCGATTCGTTGCTGACCCTGCTGCGATCGCTTCCCGCAGTCTGGCGACTGCTGCGTGAGCTTGCTCCGCAGCTGGTGATCGGGGTTGGCGGCTACTCATCGGGCCCCGTAGTCCTGATGGCGGCGCTGCTCGGCATCCCGACCATGATTGCCGAACAGAATGCGCTCCCGGGGCTGACCAATCGCCTGCTGGCACGCTTCGTCGATGCGGCGGCTGTCTCATTTGAGGAGGCTCTCGGGTTTTTCCGGAAGCACGGGCTCGATGTCGAGCTGACCGGTAATCCGGTGCGGGCCGATTTCTTTGCGATCCCGCCGCGCACCGGCGGAGGAAGACTCAACCTGCTGATCACCGGCGGCAGTCAGGGGGCGAGAGCGATCAATGAGGCAATGATCGCGGCACTGCCGCACATGCGGTCGCTCGGTGACAGGCTGAGAATCACTCATCAGACCGGCGTCGCTGATTTTGAGAGGGTTCGTGATGCCTGCCTCGCTGCTGGTGTTACGGCTGAGGTCAGCCCCTTCATCGACCGGATGGTCGAGCAGTTCGAAGCTGCTGACCTGATTATCTGTCGTGCCGGCGCGACGACCGTCGCCGAGCTGGCCGCTGCCGGAAGACCGGCGCTCCTTATACCATTTCCGCTTGCCGCTGACGATCATCAGCGCCGCAATGCCGAAGCGGTCGAGCGTGCCGGCGGGGGGCGGTTGATACCGCAGTCGGAGCTGACCGGCCAGCGACTCGCCGATGAGATCGTCAGTCTTCTGGCCGATCCTGCCAGACTGCGCAACATGGCCGAGTCAATCAGACGGCTCAGCCATCCGCAGGCGGCCTCACGGCTGGTCGAACTCGGATTGCGCATCACCGGGAATACGCCGAATGGGAAATAATGCATTACTGATTTCAGGATTGTCCGGACAGGGAAGATAATCAAAAAAGATGTTCAAGAAGTATCAGCATATACATTTCGTTGGAATTGGAGGGATCGGCATGAGCGGCATCGCCGAGGTGCTGCTCAACCTTGGCTATCGCGTCTCGGGATCGGATGCACGCCGCAGTGCGATCACTGAGCGGCTGGCCGCACTCGGGGCACGCATCAGCGAGGGGCACGATGTCGCCAATATCGAGGGGGCTCATGTACTGGTTACCTCGACTGCCGTTCGCCGCGACAACCCTGAAGTGATGGCCGCAATCCAGCGCCAGATTCCGGTGATCCCGCGGGCTGAGATGCTTGCGGAACTGATGCGCCTCAAATACGGCATTGCCATTGCCGGATCTCACGGCAAGACGACGACCACCTCGATGGTCACCACCATGCTCGATCGTGCCGGCTTTGACCCGACGGCCGTCGTCGGTGGGCGCGTCAATACCTTCGGCAGTAACGCCCGCCTCGGGCGTGGTGATTTCATGGTGGTCGAGGCCGACG
>CAIKMY010000183.1 GCA_903828635.1 uncultured Acidobacteriota bacterium | reverse complement strand
TTTGCCGTTGGCGCGGTGGTTGAGGCCGCTGATGGCCGGGTCTTCACCGGGTGTAATGTTGAGAATGCCAGCTACGGTCTGACGATCTGCGCCGAGCGGGTGGCGCTCTGTAAGGCAATATCGGAAGGGGCCCGCCCTGCGAGGGTGGTCGTCATTGCTGCGACTCCCGGCCCGATATCACCCTGCGGAGCCTGTCGTGAGTTTATCTTTGAGCTGGGTGGGGCACATATCGAGGTGGTTCTCGCCAATATCGAGGGGGCAGCGAGGGTACTGAGTGCCATTGATCTGCTGCCAATGCCTTTTGAGCGCGGGAACCTTGACCATCATCCCCTGCCTGGTGAATGAGTGTGGCGAGAGGATCGCTGGCAGGGGCACGAAAGCTGGATGCCACGAGGCGGGAGGCAATGATGGCAATTATCAGGAAAGTCTTGTCGATTCTCCTCGTACTTGAGTTTGCCGGATTCTCACGTCTGGCTGGTGGTGAGCCGGTGGCAAAACCGGTCGATCTGCTGATCAGAGGTGCTGCCGTGGTCACAATGAATAGTGACCACGATCTCTTTGATCCGGGGTATGTGGCGATTGACAAGGGGCGGATCGTCGCTGTCGGGCCGGTCTCGGAGCTGGCCGGAACCAGGTTAAGGCCACGAAATATCCACGATGCGCGGGGGACTGTCATCCTCCCCGGCCTGGTCAATGGCCATACTCACCTGGCAATGACACTGCTGCGCGGGATTGCCGACGACCTTGACCTCCAGGAATGGCTCAATCGCTTCATCTTTCCGGCAGAGGCAAAGAATCTGACTCGGGAATATGTTGCTGCCGGCACCAGGCTGGGGTTGATCGAGATGATCAGGGGTGGCATCACCACCTATGCCGATATGTACTATTTCGAGGAGACGGTGGCGGAAGAGACGAAGCGGGCGGGATTGCGCGCCGTGCTCGGCCAGACAATGATCGACTTTCCGGTGGCTGACAGCCGTGACTGGTCGGAGGCGATGTCGAGGACTGAGAGCTTCATTCGTCGCTGGAAAGGGGATCCACTGATCACGCCGGCACCGGCACCGCACGCTCTTTACACGGTCAGCGGTGATCATCTGCGACAAGCCCGTGATCTTGCCGCTCGTCACGGTGTTCCCTTGCTGACCCACCTTGCCGAGGCTCCAACCGAAACCGAATACTCCCTCGCAAACTTTCACTTACGCCCGACAGCCTATCTCGAGCAGCTGGGCATATTGAATGTGCCGACGATTCTTGCCCACGGTGTGCAACTCGATCAGGCGGAAATTGGTCTGCTGCGAAAGAGGGAGGCCGGCATCGTCCATTGTCCGCAGTCAAATATGAAGCTGAGCTCGGGGACGGCGCCAGTACCGGCAATGCTCAAAGCAGGGATGCGCCTTGGTCTCGGCACCGATGGTGCCGCCTCCAACAACGACCTCAACCTTTGGGAAGAGATGGACACTGCTGCCAAGCTTCACAAGTTGATCAGTGGTAACCCCACCGCCGTTTCTGCCGTCCAGGCTCTGGAGATGGCAACAATTGGTGGTGCGCGCGCTTTGCACCTCGATGACCGGATCGGCTCGCTAGAGAAGGGGAAATTAGCCGACCTGATTGTTGTCGGCCTTGATGCTCCACATCAGACTCCGGTATATAATCTCTATTCTCATCTGGTTTATGCCACCAAGGCCTCGGACGTAAGAGATCTCATGGTTGGCGGGAAATGGGTGATGAAGCGCCGTCGCCTGCTGACTCTGGCCGAGCAGCCGGCAATGCAAGAGGCGCGCCTCTATCGGGATAAGGTCGCGAGGAGCCTGGGGCTTGAGCGATAACATACACATGATGACGTATTCTGTATGAACAATTTCAATCTGCGCCATCGATGGCAGGTTACGTATTTCTGCGCTTTTGGTTGGCTGGCCTTCTCATGGGCTGCGGCTCCGGCGCAAACTCCCCCCCGCGGACCGGTAATGGCTGCCGACCGCCAGCCGGGACAGGAGCAGAAGCAGGACTTAACCGCGACAGGTCTCATCCAGCAGGGAAAACTCTTTTATCGCTCTGTCAGGCTGAAGGAGGCGTTTGAGAAGTTCGAGTCCGCGCTTAAGCTCGAACCAGATAATGATGAGGCCCTCGGACTGGCGGCCGTTACTGCTTACCGGCTCGATAATCAGGCTGCGGCGCGCGATTACTTTCTGCGCCGGGCGGATCTTGCCGGACAGAAGGATTCAGTCAGGGCCTTCTGTTACTACCGCACGGCACTGGCTTTCTGGCGTGAGATCCACGACCGTGTCGCACGGTTTGGAGAGGTCGGGCAGGGGCGATTCTTCTATCGTATCAGCCGGCAGGAATCTGACCTGATTCTCTTCGATATTGACAAGGCACTTGAATATGCGGATCGTGCCCTGGGGATCCTCGTCAACTATGGCGAAGCCTTCAATGTCAGGAATCTGCTCCAGGCAGAGGCGGCACTGATCGAGCCGGACAGCACGAGGGCCGAGGCCCGCCGTCTCCAGTCACTGGAGGCGCTGCGCCGGTCGCTCGATCTCTCCAGCCAGGCTGCCGGCTCAAAAAGGGCCGAGGTTGCCGATTTCAGCCTGCCAACCTTCCGTGTCTCCGAATTTGCGCGAACTCCCGAGGATGACCCGGTCTTTGACGATGAGGCGATCCGGTTGATCGAGGGAGGCCGCCCGGTCAGGCGTCAGGTGGCTGCTTTTCCACCCTTCAGGGCGCAGCCGCGTCCCGACAAGGGAGACAAGACTGAACCACCAACACCTGAGCCTGCTCCCGCGCCGCCGCAGACAATCAAGGTGGAAGTCCTCATCTCGACCAACGGAGATGTTGTCTTTGCCCACGTCATCGATGGCCGGCCGGATATCAACACGGCTGCACTGCTTGCCGCGCGAGGGTGGAAATTTTCGCCCGCGCGCTTTGAGGGGCGTCCGGTTCAGGTCAGCGGCGTGATCACTTTCGAGGTGAAGCAGCAGAAATTGAGATGAGTCTCATCCCTGGCCGGGCGGTCGCAGCGTCGCGATGAAGGGCAGGTTGCGATAGCGTTCACCGTAGTCGAGACCATATCCGACGACGAACTCGTTGGGGATCTCGAAGCCGATATAGTCGGCGCTGACCTCGACCTGACGCCGTTCTGGTTTATTGAGCAGGGTCGCGATCCGGATCGAGCCAACACCACGGCGGCGAAAGGTGCTCAGCAGGTAGTTGAGCGTCAGGCCCGTGTCAAGGATATCCTCGACGATGATGATATCGCGGCCTTCGAGTGGCTCGTCGAGATCCTTGACGATGCGTACCTCACCCGAGGAGTTGGTCTCTTTGCCGTAGCTGGAGACAGCGATGAAATCGATGCTCAGATTGAGGTCAATCGAGCGCATCAGGTCGCTGAGAAAGATGGCTGCACCCTTAAGAACACAGATCAGCCGAGGAGTTCTCCCGGCATAGTCCTGTGTGATCTGCAGACCCATCTCTTGTACTCGCCGGGCGATCTGCCCGGCGTCGATCAGCGTGGTAAGATCCCCGGAGATGAACTCCGCCGTCTCCGCCGATTTGGTGGTATCGTGTTGTGGATTCATGTTACCTTTCTCCACCTGGGGGATGTTTTGATGTCAATAAACATTTTTAATGTTTATTTCATAATTCAGCAGGATCAGTAAAACTGACAGAGACACTAACAGAGACAACATAGTTGACCAGCGTTGAGTTGACCAGTTCAGTTGACCAAAGCTCATAAGATAACAGATGAATTACAGATTTCCACTGATAGAGAAGCTGCCGCCCTATGTCTTTGCGACGATCACTCAATATAAGATGGAGGCGCGAAGGCGCGGCGAGGATATCATCGATCTTGGGATGGGCAATCCCGACCTGCCGACACCGGAGCCGATTGTTGAGAAGATGATTGAGGCGGCGCGCAATCCGCGCAATCATCGCTACTCGATGTCACGAGGACTACCCAATCTGAGGCTGGAGATTGCGCGATGGTATCAACGGCGTTACCAGGTTGAGATTGATCCTGAGACTGAAGCGATTGCGACGATGGGGGCAAAGGAGGGATTTTCTCACCTGGTGATGGCACTGGTCGAGCCGGGGATGCGAGTGATCGTACCCGATCCAAGCTATCCGATCCACTCCTTTGCGGCGACGATTGCCGGGTGTGAGCTGATCAAACTGCCGATCGATGAGGGGCCGGAGCGGATGATGGAGTCGCTGCGGCAGCTTGATTTTCCGAAAGGCGAGCAGCCACGACTGCTGATTCTCTCGTTTCCACACAATCCGACCACTGTTTGCGTCGGTAAGGAGTTTTTCGAGGAGGCGGTGGCGATTGCGAAGGAGCGTGGATATCTGATAATCCATGACCTGGCCTACGCCGATCTGATCTTTGATGGGGCGAGTGCTCCAAGCATTCTCCAGGTTCCCGGAGCAAAGGATGTCGCCGTCGAGATGTTCTCGATGTCGAAGAGCTATTCGATGGCCGGCTGGCGGGTTGGCTTCTGTGCCGGAAACCCGCAGGTGATAGCGGCGCTGACAAGGCTGAAGAGCTATCTTGATTACGGCATCTTCCAGCCAATTCAGATTGCGAGCATCATTGCGCTGCGGGATTGTGACCACTATGTCCCGGAGATTGCCGATGTCTATCGTCAGCGGCGCGATCTGCTGGTCAAGGGGCTGGCGTCTGCAGGCTGGGAGGTACCGATGCCGCACGGGACAATGTTTGTCTGGGCCAAGCTGCCACCCTCGCACGCCCATCTCGGTTCACTTGAGTTCGCCAGGCAACTGATCGTTGGTGCCGGGGTGGCTGTCTCGCCCGGTAACGGCTTTGGCGAGCGTGGCGAGGGATATGTTCGTTTCGCGCTGGTCGAGAACGAGCATCGAATTGCCCAGGCGGTCAGGGGAATTCGAACCTTTCTTCGCGGGAATGCCCGCGCAACCTCGTAACTGTCAGGGACAATGAGTAGCGAGCGAAAGCAGAATGATGGGATGAAGACCACCAGTCCGGCGGGTAATGCCTCGCCGGCTGGTGATCAATCCTCACCAGCCGGGATTGCCGCAACCTTTGACGAGTCGGTCAAAGATGTGATCACCGAGTCCGAGGTGCGCCTTCTTCCCGATGGAGCAAGGTTGCTGATCAGAGAAGGTGCCTTGATTACCCCTCTGGCTCTCGATCTGATCAGGCTGCGCGGGATCGAGATTCGCCGCAAGGCTTCGAGGCTGGCGGCTGGCAATCGGCGACTGATTGCGATCGGATCTGATCATGGTGGTTTTGCCGCCAAGAGCGCACTGTGCCGGCTGCTTGCTGATCTCGGCTATCGCTATCGCGATTTTGGCACCTGGTCTGAGGATCCGGTAGATTACCCCGATATTGCACACGCTGTCGCTCGTGCGGTCGCGGATGGATCGAGTGACCTTGGGATACTGCTTGACGGAGCTGGCATTGGATCCTGCATGGTTGCCAATAAGGTTCCCGGAGTGCGTGCGGCAATGTGCTACGATGAGGCCACCGCACGCAACAGTCGTGAACATAACTATGCCAACGTCTTGACGCTTGGAGCTCGAATGTTGCCGGCCGACTTGCTGGCGCTGATTGTCAAAACCTGGCTTGAGACGCCGGAGGGCGAGTCCCGTCACGGACAGCGTGTCGCCAAGATCTCGACGATTGAGAAACAGTACCTTCGATAGTGCCTGCTGTTGCACCTTATCCCCCGCAGCCAGTCAGACTTTCGGATAACTCCCTTGCAGATATTGATGGAGAAATAACTAATGATTATGTTGTCAGGACGTCTTCTTCGTGTCGGCGTGGTCGTCTGGGTTGGACTTCTCCTTGTCGGCATAGCCGGAGGGGCAGCACAGGCTCAGGATCGTGAGGTACGCATTGGAACGGTGATTGCGCGGCGAGGGCAACAGGTAGTGGTGCCGATATACCTGACGGCAACGGGCAATGAGAACGCGCTGGGATTCAGTCTGACATTCAATCCATCAGTTCTGACCAACCTCAGGGTCGCTCTTGGGAATAGTGTGCCGGGGGCAACTTTTCTGGTCAATCAATCGGCAGTCTCTTCGGGACGAATTGGCATTGTCCTGACACAACCGATTGGCCAGCGGTTTGAGGCCGGCCGACTACAGATACTGACTTTGACGATGGTTGTGGCTGCTGGCGCTCCTTTGCAACTCTCCGCGATTACTCCGGGTGACCAGCCGGTGATTCGTGAAGTCTCGGATGACAAGGCGATGCCACTGGAGGCACGTTACATCGCTGGCGGAGTCATCGTCGATCAGACGCTGGCGATCGTCGTCCAGCCGGATACTCCGACTATCAATGACAATATCCAGATCGAGTTTCGCGGCACGTGGAATAACGGCTGCATCCCTGGTAATCCGGTGCTTACCCGCAATGGGACACAACTCAGGCTCGACACCAGCTTTAACAGCAGCGTTTGTGTCGCGGCGCTGACAGATTTCTCAGTCAGGGTCTCAGCTGGCAGGCTGCCGGCAGGAGAGTACACGCTTGAAGTGGTGTATACGAGCCCCCAGGGATCAGGTTATCTTGGAGAGAGAGGGATAACGGTGATCGGGGCATTGACAACCGTCAATGCCGCCAATTATGCCAGCGGCCCGCTGGCGACAGAGTCGATCGTCGCCGGCTTCGGAGTTGATCTGGCCACTTCGACGCAGCTGGCAACGACACTGCCGCTGCCGACGGCGCTGGCCGGCACGACGATCAAGGTGCGGGATGCTGCCGGTGTTGAGAGGCTGGCACCGCTCTTTTTTGCCTCACCACAGCAGATCAACTATCAGATACCGCAGGGAACCGTTGCGGGTAATGCCCAGGTGATGCTGACCAGCGCGCTCGGCAAGGTTGCCGGTGGCTCAATCACCATTCAATCAGTCACTCCGGGGCTTTTCACGGCTGATGGATCCGGCCGTGGAATACCGGCAGCCTATGTCTTGCGGGCAAGGGGAAGCTCACCGCTGACTTCCGAACAGATCTGGCAGGCAACCTCCGGCGTGCTGGCGCCAGTGCCGATCGACATTGGCCCGGAAACGGATCAGCTCTTCCTCGTGCTCTTTGGCACCGGGATTCGTTATCGCACCTCGCTGAGCAATGCTGTCGTACGCATTGGCGGGGTTGCGGCAGAGGTGCTCTACGCGGGTGAGGCTCCGGGGTTTGTCGGGCTTGACCAGTGTAACGTACGGATTCCACGATCACTTGCCGGTCGGGGAGCCGTCGATCTCGAACTCTCGATCGACGGCCAGCCGGCAAACGTCGTCAGAATCACGATAAAATAGCGGACTCGAACCTCTACTTCGCGCGTCTGAGGCTCTTTCTGGCGGTGACATGGCCCTCAAGCTCGGCGCGTCGCATAAAGTAAGTCGGCTTCATGATGCTGCGACTGAAGAGCTTCTCGGCCTGATCATCCCAGTGAGGCGAGTCGCGATGATCACTCATGCCGAGCGGAATGATGGTGAATGACTGCGGGATCTTTGAGAGGATGACGACCTGGGTCGAGGTCTGTCCGCCCACTCCAATCATTTCGTCACCGCGCTTGTTGAAGGTGATTGCTCGCGGAGTGGCCATGCCATAATCCATGAGAGTTCCACCCCCGACGGGGTAGCTTTTGCCACCTTCGCGACCGACTTTGAAGTAGCGGCCATAGGGGATCTCCAGCGAGTTGAAATTGCTCTGCAGCCAGGAGGCTGCCTGATTGAGCGCTTTGACTATCTGGCTGTCGGCAATATCGGCCGGCACCTCGAATGCCCGGCGATGAAGCGGATTTTCGAGTGAGGATTTGAAGGCAAAGAAGGCGAGCGCTCCGACCGAGTCGGCCTCACTGCGCCGGTTCCACTGCTGAATCAACTGGTAGACTTTCTCACCGCCAGCCGTGACTGTCGGGTCGTCCTCACTCCCCGGCCCATTACCCGATTTCGAGGCAGCCACCTGCCAGGCATTACGCATTCGGCTCTGCCACCGATCGGCCTTGAAGACCTCGGGACTGAAGGCGAGATCGACCATCTTCTCGACAGTCACTTCACGGGTGGCATGCAACTGCTCCAGAGTCATGGCGGCACGCTGGTGTGGCGGGGTATTACCATCATTGTAGAGGTAGGCGGCCGAGGCGTACTTCTCCGCACGCATCGGGCTCTCTTTCATCATGGCAAAGGGTGAGCAATTGTTGTTCTGCATGTAGCCCTGGGGCGGATTGACGATCTGCACCAGATCGCTCAGCGGATGGAGCCCCTGCCATTCGCAGGCCGAGGTGTTGCCGGGCATCGGCTTTGTCGGGTCACATCCCTTCTGGCGTACCGGCACCCGGCCATTTCGCAGGTAGAAGATGTCTCCCTGCACTGTGGCGACCATGATGTTCTGCGACATCAACTGAAGCATGCTCAGCCCCTGCTTCATCTCCGTCAGATTGCGAGCGGTGAACATTTTGTAGATCTGATCGCTGAGACCAACCTCATTGATGTAGGGGATGGCCATTGAATAGGCCTTCGCTCCCTTGCGTGCAACCACCGGACCGTGGTGAGTGTACTCGATCTCAACCTCGGACGGGACGACGGCATTATCCTTTTTGACGCCTATGCTCACGCGACGAACAGTCATCTCCCGCCACTGGCCATCAAAGCGATACTGGCGCGGATTGGCGGGATTGATCTCCTCTTCGTAAATATCGGAAGTATCCGGACCGCCGGTCGTCATGGCTATCGAGGCATAGCGGCTGTGACCGAGTGAGGGGAAGGGGATTCCGAGAATGCTGACGCCGGAGACCTTGAAGTCACCAGCATAAATTCTTACCTCGTAGAAGCGGAACTCACCATACCAGCCGAGGTGTGGATCGATGACCGCCATCGGAACTTTGAGCGCGGTTCTTGCCGGGGCAAGCAGCATCTGGTTCGAGCCGCGGTAGTTGACCGGATCGGGATTGATCCCTGCACGGCGCAGATCACCACCCGCCTCGCCTTCCGGCCATCCCCAGATGATGTAGCGGCCGAGTGCAACCACCTGAGACGGGTGAAGCTCCGGCGCCCAGGCCGGTACCTTCTCCGGGTGCTCCTTCATGTACTGCCTGATGCCCTCCTGGTAGGCCTCGAACGAGGCACGCATCTGCGGCGAGACTTGTTGGTAACGCTCACGCGCGATTTCGGCGTGGCGCCAGATTCGCTGACGATAGTCGTGACGAAACCACTCCTGCCCAAAGGCCTCGGACATCGTCCCTTCGGCTTTACGATAGTTTCGCAGCAACTCTTCAAGTCGATCCTCAGCCTGGGCGTATCCGATCGCATAGGCCGCATTCTGAAGAGTGTCGGCAAAGATATGCGGGACGCCATAATCATCGCGAAGGATGTCGATCTCTCCCTTTGCGGCCATAACCGAGCGCGTGGCATTGGTCGATATCCAGGCCGGCACGATCATTACCAGCAGTGTCAGTATCAGGGCTCTTTTCATGGTCAGGTGACTCCCGGATAAGTGAAAGATATGTGAAAGCTCTGTCAGTTGGTGTTTATTCAGCTTCAGGAATGAGATGATGGCCCCGGCCGTCGCAGCCCGGCGGCCAGAATGGCCGCAATTGAAAAGAGCAGCCCGCCAATCCAGCCAAGCATGGCTGGATGACTGCCGACGACCGGTCCGCCAATCATTGGCATGACGATGCGCGAGAAGCTCTCAATCGAACTGGTTGCGCCCAGCGCGCCGCCACGCTGTCGGGGAGGCGCTGCCGCTGTAAGGATACTCGTCAGTGACGGTCGCGAAATGCCATGTCCAAACGAGAAGAGGATCGCAACAATAATCAGTTTCCACCAGACATCGACGAAGGCCAGATAATAAAGCCCGATTGTGCTGAAGGACAACCCGATCAGCAGTGCCCGATGATCACCGATGCGCTTCACCAGCGGGCCAATCACCGCCCCCTGCCAGATAATTCCCATCAGGCCCGCAAAGCCGAGGAAATATCCAGCCTGCTCGGCACTGAGGTGAAGACGGCGATCGGTGAAGAGCGAGTACATTGTCACATAGAGGGTGAATGGCATCGCCATGAAGAAGTATATCCAGAGAACCCGCCTCATCTCCGCAAGTTTGAGGTATTCGAGCACCCTTCCATAATTCGCAAAGATCCCGCCACTCCTCCCGGCGACTGCCACGTCACGGTTGACGTTTGATTCCGGCAGCAGAAAGAGTGTCGCCAGCACGCTCGTCAGTGAGAAGAGTGCCGCGCACCAGGCAGGATAGTCGTAGCCAAAGCGCGAAAGAAATCCACCAAGCAATGGCCCGATCAGAAACCCGAGCCCGAAGGAGACCCCGATGATCATCCCGAAGTTTCTCGTCCGATTCTCCGGTTGTGAAATGTCACTGACGCAGGCCTGGGCCACTGTCAGATTGCCCCCCGTCAAGCCATCAATGACACGAGCCGCCAGCAGCCAGAGCAGTGGGTGTGGCAGGTTCATCGCGAGCGCCATCAGAATGAAGCCGATGCACGAGCCGATCTGGCTGTAGAGCAGCACCGGGCGCCGTCCGTAACGGTCGCTGAGGTCACCAAGAATCGGCCCTGCGGCAAACTGGCAGACCGAGTATGATGAGATCAGCAGACCGATCATCACCGGAGAAGCACCGAGATCTCGCGCGTAGTAGGGCAGCAGCGGCAGAATAATACTAAAGCCGAGCAGATCGACGAAGACGACGATGAAGACCGGGATCAGTCGTTTGTCCTGAAACATGTGAAAAAAACAGTCTCCTCCGGGCAGTGATGTCGGTCAGACCCGATGGTAATCAGCTCGCCAGTTTGTGATTGCCTTCTTGATTTCAACCGGCGCGTTGAATTTGCCATCCAGTGTCCGGGTTACCAGGCTGGCCAGCTCTTCGTCGGAGGCAAAACGCAGCGCGATGACGAATCGCGTCGGGATCGATGATGCCCGCTGCGCCAGATCCGCAGGCAGCACGCGCTGGTAACGCAGTTGCTCCTCAAGGCGAATCACCCGGTCCTGGACCTTCATCGCATAGCCGCGCGCGATGAACATCGTCATCAGCACGATTACTGTCAGGATGAAGTTCAAGATCCCGCTTCCATCAGGATGACGTACCAGTTGCACAATCGCTGAAACCAGGTAAATCGTCATTAATGGTATCAGAACATAATGGAAAGGGGCATGGTAGCGCGTGTGGTTTGAGAAATTCTGGGTTTCAGCCATGATGGACCTCCTCGTTGGTTGTTGTCGTCACAAGTACTTTAAAGTCGTCCCGCCCCGCCACCGCGTCCGGAAGCTTCAGGCTTGATGCTCGGGAGCTCGGGAGTAAAGTCCTCCCCCGGATTGATGAATTGATCACGTTCGAAGCGGTACTGCTTGTCGTAAAGTTCGCGGTAGCGCCCGGCACGGGCCAGCAGCTCTTCGTGGTTTCCACGTTCGACGATGCAGCCGCCTTCGAGTACCAGAATCTGGTCGGCGCTGCGAATGGTCGAGAGGCGATGGGCGATGACAAAGGTCGTGCGCCCGCGCCGCAGCACTCGCAATCCCTCCTGAATCTTCGCCTCGCTCTCGCTATCCAGACTGGAGGTCGCCTCGTCAAGAATCAGAATTCTCGGATTGGCGAGCAGCGCACGGGCAATGGCGATTCGCTGGCGCTGACCTCCGGAGAGCCTGACACCCCTTTCACCGACGACCGTATCGTAACCCTTTTCAAAGCCGGCGACAAACTCATCGCAGTGGGCAATGCGGGCCACCTCTTCAATCTCCGCGCGGGTTGCCTGCGGGCGTGAAAAGCCGATATTCTCGGCGACCGTCCCGTCAAAGAGAAAGTTGTCCTGAAGGACGACGCCGAGGCTCGAGCGGTAGTCCCTCAGCCTGAGCTCCGCCAGATCGACTCCATCGACGAGGATGCACCCGCTCTGCGGGCGGTTGAAATCCATCACCAGGCTGATCAGGGTGCTCTTGCCGGAGCCGCTCGATCCGACCAGGGCCGTCGTCGAGCCTGCCGGAGCGGTGAAACTCACATTCCGAATGACCGGAGTCCCCGGATTGTAGGCGAAGGTGACGTCGTCGAATTCGATCCGCCCCTCGATGCGCGGCAGCGAACGGCGCGAGGCATCCTCTTCATCCTCGGTTGGCATTTCGAGGATCTCCCGAATCCGGTCGAGTCCGGCAAAGGCCTCGGTTATCTGGGTGCCAATCGCCGCAATCTCGATTACCGGCAACGCCATCAGCCCGGTGAAGAAGATGTACATGAACAATTCACCGAGCGTCATCTCACCCGCAAGGACAGAATTGCCTCCAACCAGAATCATGACGACGCCGATCGCTCCAACGATCACCGACGAGAAGGCGGTGATCGAAGAGACTCCGGTCATCGATTTTCTGACATTGCGAAAGAGACTGTGCACACCACGGGCGAAGACCAGCTCTTCACGCTTCTCTGCCGTGTAGGCCTTGACGATGCGAATCCCCCCAAGCGATTCCCCAAGCCGGCCCGTGATCTCACTCTGGATCTCGTTCCGCTCACGAAAGATCGGTCGCAGACGGCTGAAGGCGAATGCCAGCACTCCCCCGAAAGTCAGCAGCACGACAATCGTCACCGAGGTCAGCTTCCAGTTGAGGTAAAAGAGCACTCCCAGTGAGATCAGCGCTGTCACTGTACTGCCGATCAACTGCACAATCCCCGTCCCGACAAGGTTCCTGATCCCCTCGGCATCGTTCATGATTCGCGATATCAGCTTCCCCGTCTGCGTCGAATCGAAGTAGCGAACCGGTAAGCGCTCGATATGCGACTGCACCCGCTTGCGCATGTCGGTGATTGCCCGCTGCGCCGCCACTCCCATCACCTGCACGAGGCTGAACGATGTCACGGCCTGGACCAATGTTGCCACCCCCGCTCCGATCGCTATCGGCAGGAGAAGGCTCACTTTCTGGCGGCCGATTACCTCGTCGATCAGATACTTGGATGATGCCGGCAACACCAGCCCCACCAGGCGGTTGATCAGCATCAGGAACCCGCCCAGCAGCAGCCTCCAGCGGTGCACCATTACCAGATCACGAGCTTCTCTCCAGACTGCCGAAAGTGAAACTTTCCGCTTCTTCTCCCTGGTCATGTTGATCCTCTCTCCGGGTAGTCGATAATTACTATACTGTTGAGATTAAACGGAGCCGATGAATAATTATTAACACCATACCGGCGCTCTCCCCCCGGGTGAAATCAGGGATGCATGCAAAATCAGACTGAACGGAATTTCCGGGCGCAAAGGCAGGAAGTAGAAAGGGCGGGTAGTGGGTTTCGAACCCACGGCCTCCAGAGCCACAATCTGGCGCTCTAACCAGCTGAGCTATACCCGCCATAAAAGAGTGTGAAGTATCACAAGTAAAATCCAATTTTACCCATCGATCGTCAGCTCGTCAACCCGAATGTCAGACCACAAGAGAAATGTCCTCCGGGTCAGATTTCCGCAGGGCTTGTTGCCCTGACGAAGATGGGTTCTAATAGCGCCGCCTGTGGTGTGAGAGATCTGCTTCATCTGTTTAAACCGCTTCAACTTTCGGGAGGGATAATGTCATCCACAATGCGTATTTATTGGCGAATTGTCGTCCTCGTGATATTGCTGGTCACGGCTGCCGGGTCAGGTGTCATGCGACCGGGGGTGGCCGCCGATGTCGAATCCCGTGCGCTGCCGCGCAGCGCGCCCGAGGCACAGGGGATCGACTCGGCTGCACTGCTTGAATTTATCAATGCGGCCAACGAGAAGGTCGAGACCATGAACAGCATCCTGCTTGTCAGGCATGGGCACGTCGTTGCCGAAGGCTACTGGTCACCGTACAACGCCGAGACGCGTCATGCGCTCTACTCGCTGACGAAGAGCTTCACCAGCAGCGCGATCGGCCTTGCCGTCGCCGAGGGTAAGCTGAGTATCGATGATCTGGTGCTGCCTCTCTTTCCGGAGGATGCTCCGGCGGAGCCAGGCGCCAATCTGAAGGCGCTGCGGGTGCGTGATCTGCTGACAATGTCGGTTGGCCACCACGCTGAAGCCTCTAATCGCCCCGGCGAAGACTGGACTCGAAACTTCCTTGCGCAGCCCGTTGAGCATAAACCCGGCACCTATTTTCTTTACAACACCCCTGGCAGTCACATGCTCTCAGCGATCGTCCAAAAGGCGACGGGGCTGACGACGCTCGAATATCTTCGCCCGCGACTCTTCGCACCACTCGGGATCGAAGACCCCGTCTGGATGAGCAGCCCTCAGGGGGTGACCAGCGGCGGCTGGGGCCTCAAGCTGCGCACTCGCGAGATTGCCCGCTTCGGTCAGCTCTATCTGCAGAAGGGGCGCTGGCAGGGGCGTCAGCTGCTGCCAGCATCCTGGGTGGAGACGGCCACCGCGCGGCAGGTCTCCAATGGCAGCAATCCGGCGAGCGACTGGGAGCAGGGATATGCCTTTCAGTTCTGGCGCTGCCGTCACCGCATCTTTCGCGGTGATGGCGCCTTTGGCCAATACTGCGTGATCATGCCGGAACAGGATGCTGTTCTGGTCATTACCAGCGGAGTCAAAAACATGCAGTCGGTGCTCGATCTGGTCTGGGAGCGGCTCCTGCCCGTCTTTAAGGAGAAGCCGCTGCCCGCCAATGCCGCGCGTCACCAGCAGCTCAACCGCCGACTGGCCGATCTCAAAGTCCGCACTGCCGAGGGCGCAGCGACCTCGGCCCTTGCCTCCGGTATCTCCGGCAAATTCTACAAGTTTCCCGTCAACGAACTGAAGATTGACTCGATTGCGCTCAATGCCGGCGCGTCCGGTGAGACGACTCTCACTATTCGTCGCAACGGATCGGATCAGCCCGTCGTCATTGGTCATGGCGAGTGGAAAAAGGGGACCCTTGCCTATGGTGAGTGGCCGTCACAGCCGGTGGCCGCCAGCGGTGCCTGGATTGCCCCTGACCTCTATCTTGCCCGGCTCTGCTTCTATGAAGAGCCATTCATTCTCGATCTTCGATTGAAATTTGAGAATGGCAAAGTCGTCTTCGATGGCGAGTTCAATGTCTATTTCCGTGGACCGACGAAGCAGCCGCGGCTGGTCGGAGGGTAATCCTGAAGGGAGACTAACATCATGAAATTATCACTGCCAGTATTGGCAATGCTCATGGCCATTGCCATCATTGCACTGCCGACAAGAGGCTATGCCCAGAAAGAGGCAGCAAATCCAACCAGTTTTGCCGGTCTCTGGGAGCTTGACAAGAGCAGAACAAAGGATCTGCCGGCGACGCTTGAGAGCTACCGCATCCAGGTTTCACAGGATACCAACCAGCTGAGCATTCAGAGCGAGATCGTTGGTGAGTTTCGCGGGACCCGTGGCGGCTATGGTGGAAGAGGCGGTCAGATGGGAGGCGGGCTCCCCAGTCGCAGTCGCAGTGGCGGCATGGGGGGCGCTGGCGGTATGGGCGGTGGCGGAGGCATGGGCGGTGGCGGTGGTATGGGTGGTGGTAGTATGGGCGGTGGTGGTGGTATGGGTGGCGGAGGCGGTATGGGAGGCGATGGTGGATCGATGTCAATGCCGCGCGAGATGGTCATGCAGCTGGCCCTGAGCAACCCGATACGCCAGGCGACCTTCATGCTTGACGGCAGCGAGCATGAGATCGACATCCCGGGACCTCCACCTCAGGAGGGGCGTCCGCCAATGCCCGGTATCAGAGCAAAGATGAAGGCCTCGTGGAAAAAGGATGGCCGGCAGCTTGAACTTTCAGTGACGAGGATCTTCACCACTCAGAATGGCGAGAGATCGGTCACCGGGCGGGATCGCTGGGAGGTCGAGAAGGATGGCACGCTCATCGTGCGCCGCGCGGTCGAGACTCCGCTCGGAGGTCAGGAGGCAAAGCTTATCTTTGTCAGGAAGTAGCGGCGTCAGGAAGTAGCGGCGTCAGGAAGTAGCGGCGTCAGGAAGTAGCGGCGTCAGGAAGTAGCGGCGTCAGGAAGTAGTGGAAGATAAGAGTGGGGCAGCAGGGAGAGACCGGGCAGAAAACACCGCGAGTCTCCAGCGCCCCCTTTTTTATCTCTTCACCGGATGCTCAGACAACTACTGGCTGAGTGAAGATATCCCCCGCATCCCAGAGTGGTGCACGAAAGGATTCTGCATCATGCAGCACCTCCCTGATGGCGGGCAGGACGGCTTCCGGCTCAGCGAGAAAGGCATCGTGGCCGTGATCTGATTTGAGCTCGTGGTAATCGACGCCGACACCGGCTTCACCCATTCTCATGGCCAGATTGCGGACATCGGCAGCCGGAAAGAGAAGGTCACTGGTGATACCGACCAGCAGGACGCGTGCCTGAATTCTGCTGAGTGCCTCGATCTCTGAATTGTAGCCGAGCCCCGGGTGGAAGTTGTCCATGGCTCTGCTGATGATCAAATAGGAGTTGGCATCAAATCGCTGATGGAACCTCTCGCCCTGATAATCGAGATAGCCGGAGATATCGTAGCGATCAGTGAGCGAGCGCAACGGGTCTTCGCCATTGCGATTGCCGTTGCGGCCATAGCGTTCGTTAAACAGTTCCGATGATTTATAGGAGCACATGGCGATCTCGCGAGCGAGTGCCAGACCGCGCCGTGGCGGATCACTCTGATCGTAGGCGCCATTATTCCATTTTTCATCGTTCATAATTGCCTGTCGCTGCAGGTGATTGAGGGCGATGCCCATGGCCGATAGCGGGGCGGCACCAACAGCGATGCACCTTGCCACGCGCTCCGGGAAATCGATTGCCCACTGGATGGCCTGCATCCCGCCAATCGAGCCGCCAATTACTGCACGAAGCCGGGTGATACCGAGATGATCAATGAGCTGCGATTGCGCCCTGACCCAGTCGCGAATATTGACGATCGGGAAGGACGCGCCATACGATCTGCCCGTAGCCGGATCGATATCGAGCGGACCGGTCGAGCCATAGCAGGAACCGATGGCGTTGATGCAGATAATGCAGTCTCGTGAGAGATCAAAGACGCCCCTCTCGCCGAAGAGTTGAGGCCACCAGTCACCGGCACGCGCCGAGCCGGAGAGTGCGTGACAGACGAGGATGGCGTTGTCGCGCTGCTGGTTGAGGGTTCCGTAGATTGTGTAGCGGAGCCTGACCGGGCTCAGCGTTTGCCCGTTCACTAATTGGAAGGGCTCGGACTCGCCAAAGATGAAATCAGTTTCGATCGTTGGCTGGACTGGCTGGGTGGACATCTCTGAATCTCCTTGACTGCGGGCCTGACAGGCCCGCAGTCAGACTGGTCCGATCGTTTGAGACTCGCTGCTTCAGGCAGTTGCACTGCCGGCCTGGGCGGTTGCGGCAAGGGCCCGATCGATATCGGCGATAATGTCGCGGATATCCTCGATCCCAACCGAGAGCCGGATCAGGCCCGGTGTTACCCCCGTCGAGGCCTGCTCCTCCTCCGTCAGTTGGGAGTGGGTCGTCGATGCCGGATGAATCACCAGTGATTTTGCATCCCCGATATTGGCCAGCAGGCTGAAGAGTTGCACCGAGTTGATGAACTTCTTGCCAGCCTCGACTCCACCGCGGATATTGAAGGTCACCAGCGCGCCGGCACCACTGGGCAGGTACTTCTTCGAGCGCTCGTAATAGGGGCTCGATTCGAGGCCCGGATAGTTGACCGACTCGACCAGCGGGTGAGACTCAAGGTGCCTGGCCACTGCCAGCGCGTTCTGCGAGTGGCGCTCCATCCGCAGGTGGACCGTCTCCGCTCCCTGGAGGATAAGGAAGGCATTGAAGGGCGAGAGGCAGGCACCAATGTCGCGCAGCCCCTGAACTCGCGCCTTGAGGATGAAGGCGAGCGGACCGAAAGCGTCAGTGTAGACCAGTCCGTGGTAGGACGGATCGGGCGTGGTGAAGTCCGGGAAGCGGCCTGAGGCCTTCCAGTCGAACCTGCCGGCATCGATGATCACACCGCCAATCGAAGTGCCATGCCCGCCGACAAATTTCGTCAGCGAATGGACGACGATGTCGGCGCCATGCGCGATCGGATTGCAGAGCGCCGGTGATGGCGTCGTGTTGTCAATGATCAGTGGCAGCCCGTGTGAGTGGGCGATCGATGCCAGCTTCTCGATGTCGACGATGTCAAGCTTCGGATTGCCAACTGTCTCGGTGTAAACCGCACGCGTCTTCTCGTTGATCGCCGCATGCAGCCCCGCCTCGTCCTCGGCATCGACAAAGCGCACCGTGATTCCCAGCTTCGGCAGGGTGTAGTGGAAGAGGTTATAGGTCCCACCATAGAGCGAGGTCGTCGAGACGATCTCATCTCCGGCGTTGGCCAGTGTCGTGATCGCCATCGTCTCGGCCGCCTGACCCGATGAGAGCGCCAGCGCGGCTGCTCCACCCTCCAGCGCCGCCACGCGCTTTTCAAGCACATCGGTCGTCGGATTCATGATTCGCGTGTAGATATTCCCGAACTCCTTCAGACCAAAGAGCCTCGCCGCATGATCGGCGTCCGCGAAATTATATGAAGTTGTCTGATAGATTGGTACTGCTCGCGATCCTGTTGTCGGATCAGGCGATTGTCCACCATGTATTGCCAGCGTATTGAAGTGGTATGCGGGATTCTGCTCGTCTGCCATTATCTCTCCTCTTTATCCGTAATATCTATATCGTGTTTATCAGGATCGTGTTTATCAGGATAGGTTTTTCCGTATGCTCTGATCTACAGCGCCGACAAGACGATTCCTGAACTCAACGTGACG
>CAIKMY010000182.1 GCA_903828635.1 uncultured Acidobacteriota bacterium | reverse complement strand
CGCGACGGCGGGATCATCCCAATGATCCCGGCGTCACGACGAACGCCGCAGCCTGATGAAGCACTCCCGCTGGAAATCAGGCACTACGGGGCGACGGAGGGGAGCTTCAGTCTTTATGACGATGATGGTCAGAGCTTTGATTTCGAGCGCGGCCGGTATGACCGGACAGAACTGAGTGTCAGCAGAAGCGCCAGTGGCGAGATGGTCGGCCGGACTCGGAAGGAGAGGAGCCGCGTGCCAACCAATTACCGCGATTTCACCTGGGTCTTCATGACCCGATAACGAGTTCGGAGCGGAGAGCAGCAGCCCTCTCCGCTCCGAGCCTCAGCGGCGCTGCCGGCTTACTGCGCACGACCTCGTGCCTGATAAAGCAGCTGCTTCATCCGCACGGCGGTTCTGGCATAACCCGGATCATTGGCAAGGTTACGATCCTCGCGGGGGTCGACCTGGTAATCGTACAGTTCAATGCCCTTTCGGCCCTCATCCCACTCAGTATAGCGGTAGCGCTCATCACGAATGCTGTAGCCCATGAAATTATCAGCCTCGCTTCCGCGCCGCACCTGGGTGAGAGCGGGCTTGGTCCAGGGGGCACTGCCATTCTTCAGCAGTGGTCGCAGACTGCGACCGGGCAGGTTGGTCGGGCGACCGTCGAGCTGGCAGACATCGGCGAGTGTCGGGTAGACATCAACAAACTCGACGGTACGTGGTGACGCCTGCCCGCGTGAGACTCCGGGCCCGGCAATAATCATCGGATTACGCGCTGAGTCCTCGAAGAGAACCTGCTTCATCCAGTGGCCATGCTGCCCGAGCAGGTAGCCATGATCGCTCCAGAAGACGACGATCGTCTTGTCAGCCAGCTTCAGCCGGTCAAGGGCGTCGAGGAGCCTGCCGACATTGGCATCGAGAAAACTGATTGCGGCATAGTAGGCCTGAATCGCCTCACGCTGCTTGAGCCGGGAGATGCCATAATTGGGAACCTTGAGCCATCGCGCCGCTGGCAGGATCTTCTCCCAATCCTCATCCCGAAAGAGCGGCTCAGGGATCGACTCCAGCGGATAAAGGTCGAAATACTTCTTTGGAGAGATGTATGGGCAGTGGGGACGATAGAAGCCGGCAGCGATAAAGAAGGGTTGATCGCGATTAGCCTCCAGCAGTTTGATCGTTTCGAGTGCGACCTTACCGTCAGTGTGGGCCTCGTCGGGAGCCGGTGAGGCATAGAAGGCGAGCGCGCTGCCGAGAGAAGTATTGGTGTGATTGGTTACCAGCGGCTCCTCATCCTTGTCGATCCCACGCGGGTTGATGCGTACCTGCCATGACGGGGCATCATCGAGCCCGTCAGTCCCGATCTGCCCGGGATTGCCGTAATGATAGATCTTTCCCACGCGCGCGACGAAGTATCCATTCTTCCGGAAGAGTTGCGGCAGGGTGACGACATCGGGGATCTGCTCACGAAAGTGCTTCTGGAGGTTATAAACTCCGGTCACATCAGGGCGCAACCCGGTCATGATCGAAGAACGGCTTGGACTGCAGAGCGGGAACTGATTGTAGGCGCGATCGAAGCGGACTCCACGTGCCGCCAGCCGATCGAGATTGGGCGATTTCACCAGGCGGCTGCCGTAGGTGCCCAGATCGTTACTCAAATCATCTGCTGCAATGAAGAGCACATTGTATCGAGGCTTGGCAAGGGCCGGGCCGGACAGGAGGCACAGCGCAAGGATCAGGATAGAGATTCGCTCGAAATATTTGATCACTGTTTCGCCTTCTTTGTTTGCAGGTTGAGTAAGCGGTGAGTTTTGCCCCATCGCAGGAAGAGCCGATCGAAGATCAACAGATGGATCATAGCCAGCAGGCCGCCAACCGTAGCCGCGATGATGCCGGTCACTATTCGTTTCAGGGTTTCAGGCCAGCTGGCAACCTTCATTACCCGGTCACCAAAGACCTTGCCCAGCAGCAGGGAGAGGAGTGTCACCATTACCCATCCCAGCCGGAGGGTGTGGCTCTCCCCTGACGCCCCGAATGAGACGCTGACCAGCTTGCGCTCGAAGAGATCCACCGGTATCCGCCCTGGATTTTTGAAATACCAGAAGATCAGCCAGACAAAACCTCCGAGAACCAGCGTCTTCAGCAAGTCGCCGACAATCTGTAATGGTCGCGAGAGGTGCCAGATTTTGAAGACCGTTTGCGAGGAGACGCTCAGGAGCTGCTTGAGCCGCTCACCAAGTCCGGGCTTGGTCATTGTCTCCTCGTAATCGAGGAAGAGCCACGAGCCACGCTTCTTGATGTCCTCATCAGTGACATCGGGAAAACTGCCACGACAGTCGGCAAACTGGTGTTCAGTCATCAGGTAACCGCTGGCCATCAGCGCATAGGCTTCGCCATCACTGAAGGAGTCAAGGTCAGTTCTGACAGCGGCGAGAAGCTGCTGAAGATCCTTGCGTACACCGTAGCGTGTCAGTGGCCCGCGCATTTCCGCAGGCCGTGCATCACTCGTCGAATCGTAGGGATCAGGACAATCGACCCAGTCAACCGGATCCATATCCAGATCCTTCTTGAGATGGATGAACATCAGATCCTTGAGCTGACCCGAGCTGCGGCGTGCCTGCAGTTCACGATACTGTGACCATCGAATGCGCTCCTGGCTGATGCTCGATGAGCGCAGAACCACGTCCAGTACTCCCTTACCAGGATAATCCTCGGTCATCATCTGCCCGCTGGCATCACTGACCAGCAGGACCGAGCACTCCTGCTCCAGCAGACTCGATGTCCCCTGATTATCGAAGACGCCACCATCGACAAGCTGGACCGTCCTGCCGGGATAGAGGTCCGGCAGCGCAATCGGTTCAAACATCCCGGGAACGCAGGATGAAGAGGCGACGGCATAACCAAGTCGGACGCGTCGGTCAGCCCCCGGGTCGCTGCGATACTCGGCGGGAGCGTCCGGGTAGTACATGCGCCGCAGACGATATCCGGCATCGATCTCCATGTTGATCGCCGCCGGAGGCTCTCCCATGTAACTCGCCGTAAACTGCCAGACATGGCCGGTGTTAAGAGAGGTAGCATTGATGACCAGTATTGGAATCTTGTTATTTCTTCGCCAATTGTCCTTTCGCGGACTGAAACCCTGCCGCTCACCCTGCGGCATGATCTTCATTTCATCAAGCCATCGTGGTTCGTGCCCCTGACGATCCTCAACCCGCGAATAGATCTGCTTTTCGTAAAGCTCACCAACGCGCATCGTCCGCGAATAGTTGGAAGAGAAGATCATCCTGATATTCGAAATTACGCTGCTGATGACGCGAGTACGAATATTTTTGCGCACACCGGCGAGGAAATCACGCTCCAGATTTTTGACGATGGCCACATAATCACACGGTGTAATCTGGTCGTCGGTCTTCTTGTCGGCTTCGTAAAGACGTCGCAACTCAAGGTAGTAATGAACCCCAATTATCGACCCGCCGGAGACGCAGGATAATGCCTCGATGCGATTGAGAACCCCAATATCGGCAAGCTTGGCCAGCACTCCGATGTGGAAGAGAGAGGCACGAAAACCTCCTCCGGAAAGGGCCAGGCCGACCTTGCCGGCCAGGTTGGTGCTGATGACGGTCTCGTGCTGGCTGACGCCGAGCCGGTCAAGCAATCTCGTCAGTATCTTTTTTGCTTCGCGGTGATCGGGATCACGATCATCACCCTTTCTGAGGAGCTGCTCGAGGCGGGTGAACTGCTTGTAGCTGGTTTCGACCTGCCAGTCGGCAAGGCCGGTCCAGGCCAGACAGGTATCAAGGGCGGCATTACAGGATTTGAAGTCTCCAAGTCCGAAAGAAGCCTCCGCGAGTGTCATCCAGACCCAGTATTCATCCTCGGTTTTGATATTCTGATCCGTCAGCCCGGCAAGGCCATCACGAATTTTCTGCCTCAGCTCGCGGGCCTTCCGGCGACGAATCTGCGCACTTTCGAGATCAAGAACATCCTCGCCGATGATGCGTTCATCGATATCGGCCAGCAGGTCAAGAATAAAGGCGGCATTGATGTCGTTATAACCCGGCTTCTCCTTCGGGTTGGTGGAAATCTCGCCTTTGGCACCTTGCGCATAATAATACAGGGATTGTTCGAGAAGCTGGCGCTGCCCCTCCTGTTCCCAGCGTCGTTTGAAGATGGCACCAGCAAGACCGAGAGTCTCACGATCAGTGGTCGTGGCGAGATTGCACTCCTTTCTGAGGATCTCGATGGCTCTGGCATACTTCTGTTCCGCTGGCAGGTCAGGATCCTTGTAGGTTGTCAGTGCCAGCTGTTGCGCGAGAAAGAGCTTTTCAGCATCATCCCAGTAAGCCCCCTGAATGGTGCGTGCGCGGTCAAAGAGCTTCCGGGCATATCCGAACTCACTGGCATCGCGGAGTCGCCTGGCGAGATCGACCATTTCAGTCTGATCGATCGAATGGCCACCCAGTATTGCCCTCGCAAGGTTAATATCAGTCTCTTTGCTGTGTTTTATCTTTAGTGTCTTCTCTGCTGTCTTCTCTGCTGTCTTCTCTGCTGTCTTCTCTGTCATCTGCCATCTCCCGGTATCAGGTAGTGAGTGCAATGCTGAGTGGTCAGGGCGAATTACTGTTGAAAGTAGATCAGGGGCTTGCAAAAAGCAATCGGTGAATGCTCGGGGGGATGCAGACTCAGCCGGTTGATGAAGCGCGACCTCCGCGAACCACCCGGTTCGCGGAGGCAGCGTCAGAGTGATGAACGAGTCACCTAGAGCGTCCAGCCCTTGCGATATTCACGCTGGAGGTACTGGTTGGCGGCATCGTTATTGGTGATGCGGCCGGTGGCACCATCCCAGTAGAGGCGTTTGCCCTGACCGGCACGCATGGCGACGACGCCGAGGAGCATGGTCTCGGTGAGGCGTGAAGCATACTCGAACGGGCAGGTTGCCTTCTCCCTGCCCTTGATGGCATTGATCCAGTTCAGGCGATGGAGAGCGGAGGCAAACTGGCCTTCGCCCGATTTGGCGACGCGGAAATAGGTTTTGGGGACCTTGTTGGCGACCTCGTGAAGCGACTGGGGATAGAGTTTCGGATCGGCGCCATAGGTTCCGTGGACGAGGATGCCCTTTTCACCGATGAAGATCACACCTCCGCCCGGATTGAGCTGGACATCGTCAGGAAGTGCAGCGGGGCGCGGTGCCATGAGTCCGCCATCGACCCAGACCATCTTCACCGGTGGCTGTGCGCCGCGTGCCGGGAAATGGTAGACGATCTGGGAGGCAAGCGGATAGCTTGCCGGCTGGTTCTTTTCATCCAGGCCGAAGGGCGAGAAGGTTGCCTCAATGCTTGTCGGGTAGGTGAGGCCGAGCGACCAGTAGGGATGATCGATGAGATGAGCGCCCATGTCACCAACGGCGCCGGTGCCCCAATCGACCCAGCCGCGCCAGTTGAACGGGTGGTAGATGCCATGGTAAGGGACTTCAGGGGCGGGCCCGAGGAAGAGATCCCAGTCGAGGCCTTCGGGTGCGGTGGCCTCACCCATTGCGGTGGCGAGGGTGCGGTTGACACGACGCGCCGACCAGTCATTGCCCATCGTCTGGCCGGGGGCTCCGGCAGGAGTCGCCGGCTTCATCGGGCGCGGGACACCCTGCGGCCAGTAATTGACCGGGCGATTGGTCCAGACGTGGACCTCGGTCACCTTGCCGAGGACTCCGGCCTGAATCCACTCGTTGATCAGGGCTGCTCCCTCACTCGAATGGCCCATGTTGCCCATCTGGGTGACGACTTTGGTCTTCGCGGCCACTTCACGCAGGACGCGGGCCTCCTGAACCGACCAGGTGAGTGGTTTCTCGATGTAGGCGTGCTTGCCAAGCTCCATGGCGGTCTTGCCGATGACAGCATGGGTATGGTCTGGCGTGGCAACGACAATGGCGTCGATGTCCTTCTGGGTTTCGAGCATCTTGCGGAAGTCGGTATGGCGCTTCGCTGCTTTGTAAGCTTCGGAGAGCTTGACCGCCTGCTGTCGCCGCTCCTCCATCATCTGCTGCATGCGGGCTGCCTGCTCGGGTGTTGGAGCCGGAGCATTGCCACGCTGGCCACCCATCGGACGCGGTTTTGTCATGGCCTCAACCTCGCGATCGACATAGCCGAAATCGACATCACAGAGGGCAACGAGATTCTGTCCCCCCTGGACCAGTTCTCCCGAGTCGGTCTTGCCCTGTCCACCGCAGCCGATCAGTGCGAAGTTGACCGTGTCGCTCGGAGCGGTATAGCCAACGCCGCCGAGGACGTGGCGCGGAACGATCATGGCACTCAGCGCAGCCCCACCCGTGCCCGCAACAAATTTCCGTCTGGTGATCTTCTCTCTCATCTTTGCAATGCTCCTTGATGATAAGGTTTGAAATTATGAACGATTTGAATGACGGTGTCGCTGCCGTCGGGGTTTCCGATAAAAGCTCTCAGTTTGACTTTCCGGCAGCCCAGGCGATTGCCTGGTGAACCAATTGACGATAGCGTGGATTGAGTGTTGCCTGACGATCGTGTCCGAGCTGGATGTAGACGACGCGCGACCTCGCATAAGGGCTGATCCAGGCGACCGGCCCGTCACTGGTCGGATCATCACTGCGCAGCAGAACCTTGACGGCAGGCGAGATCCAGAGATGGTGATAGGTCTCATCGATCAGGCGGAATGTCCCAATCCCGCGGGTGACGGGATGATCGGCGACAGTAGTGATCGTCTGGACGCGATCATGCTCATAGGAAGAGAGCTTTCCGCCCACCGGCTCGAAGAGATAGCGACCGCCAAGAAGCTCTTCGTACCACCAGGGCCAGTCGACATTGGCGCAGATGGCATGGTGAAGAACGACAATTCCCTTCCCGCTCTCGGCAAAGGCACGCAAATTGGAGCGGCGTGTCTCGTCGAGAGTACGAATCATATCGTAAAGGACGAGGACATCGTGTTTGCGGCGGATGTCTCCCGAAAAGGCTGCCGGATGGGGATCAACGATCGTCCTCAGCCCCGGATCGTCAAAGAGCGAGTAGAAATCGACGTCGTGTTCGTGACCGCCGGTAACCAGCAGGACACGGGTCGCTTCGGGTTTTCGTGGTGCCGGCCGCCAGACTTTGTCCTGCAATGGCAGCGTAGCGCCAATAGATGAGATGAGCAAGATGATCGACAATGAGATGCGCATCGTTTCAATCAAGCGATTTCGTCAGTTCACGGAGGTTGAGTGTGGCAAGGTAGATCGCTGAGTGCCCCTCGTGGCTCGAATAGTAGGAGATGAGCAGGCGGTCACCGCGGACCACCATCCCGGGGTAGCTGGTATCGCCGCCGCTCGGGAGTGTCAGCAGGGTCCTGGTGGCGCCATCGCGTGCGAGACCAGTGACGACGGTCACCGTCCTGCCATCGGCAAGATGGGCGCGCGTCGAGCCGAGCAGGCGTCCACCGGGCAGCACGATGAAGTTCGGCCCGCCGAGACGCCCTGACTGTTCTTTCCACGACCACTGGCGATATGGTGCGCGACTGAAGCCGATGAAGCCGTTCCGATTGCCGCGCTCACGGCGTACCCAGGCGATCATCTCGCCGTCGGCGGTGAAGCGAAGGGTCGTCTCGTTGGGTCTGCCGACAACATTCAGCGTCGAGACGAAGGTGTAATTGACGCCATCGCGAGTGCTGACGACGTGGGCACGGTACTCGTCCTCACCTGCCTGGTAAACCACGCCATAGCCGGTGCCACGATGCCAGGTAACGCGCCAGAGCCAATCGGTATCGGTGCGAATCCGGCGATCGATAATGACCGGCTCCAGTGCGCCAAAGCGAGCCCCGGTACGGTCAGAGAAGGCAACGTGTGTCTTTCTCCGTATCAGTTTCTCGCCTTCGTAAACTGAGCCGCCGACCAGCAGCATCAGCCGGCCATCCGGCGTGACCGAGATCTTCGGATCACGCAGGTCAATGCCGGGCTCGATCAGCAGCGCATGAGTTCGCCAGTTGAGGCGATCATCGGAGACCATCACCCTGATCGTTCCGTTATTGCCGGCGCTGCCGGGAACGTGACCTGTACCATCACGAAAGACGCAGTAGAGACGCCCGCCAAGTTCAACGAGATCAGTAAAGGCACTGTGCGGCGCCTGATCGTAGATCCGCTCAAGCGTGAGGAGGTATCGCTGGGCTGGGGTCTCCTGTGCTGAAGCGGTCAGCGACGCCCCGGCCATCATCGTCATCAGCAGCAGCATCAGCCCGATGCCGATGATCTTCGTCATCCTGCCGGAAGAATCACCCGGGTGCATCGTTTCTCTCATTATTGCCATCATTCTTCCCCTTCTTCTTTTTGCTGGCGTTCACTGGCGACAGCGGACTGGAGCAGACGCACGATACGATCGACATCATAGACGGAACCGCGCCAGGATCCACCGCTGGCACGCTGGAGAGCAGCCCAGAGGCGGGTATCATCGGGCAGGTCAGGATCGGGCTGAAGGTCATCGCGCAGCGGCCGGGTGGCGAGGGTCCGGTCATCGGCGATGACGGAATCTCCATCCGGCCTGACCAGATCGATGGCGCCTTCGAGGGCGAGGGTATCAATGGTCACGCGAATGAGGTCGCCATCGCGCAGGCGACCGATCGGACCACCAGCGAGAGCCTCCGGGCCGACGTGGCCAATGCAGGGACCGGTCGAGACACCGGAAAAGCGGGCATCGGTGATCAGCGCGACGGTGCGGGCATAGGGCATGTATTTGAGGGCCGAGGTTATCTGGTAGACCTCTTCCATGCCGGTGCCCATCGGCCCGCGGCAGATGAGGACGATCACTTCGCCGGGGCGAATGGCATCATCGCCGTGGCTTTTGATGGCGGCGATGGTCGCACGCTCGCTGGTAAAGACACGGGCGGGACCGGTGAGGCGGTAGACACCATCGGGATCGATGGTTGTCGGATCGATGGCGGTGCTTTTGACGATTGCTCCCTCAGGCGCAAGATTGCCGCGAAGGAAGGTGACGGTGCTCGTCAGGCCGCGTGCACGTGCACGCGAGGGGCCCATAATGACATCTTCAGGGTCAATACCATCGGTGGTGCGCAGCCGCTCGCGGAGGAGGGTTCTGCGTCGTGAGGACTGCCACTGATTGAGCATGTGGTCGAGGGTCTGGCCGTGAGCAGTCAGCGCCGTGGTGTCGAGCAGTCCAAGTTCGCGCAGGTGGAGCATGACCTCGGGAACGCCACCGGCCATGAAGACACGGATCGTCGGATGGGGGCCATTGGGCAGCGAATCGACAAGGCGCGGAACACGGCGGTTGATCCCGATCCACTCGTCGATCGTCGGCGGCTCGATGCCGGCGGCGTGGGCGATGGCCGGGATGTGGAGCAGCAGGTTGGTCGATCCGCCGAAGGAAGAGTAGACGGCCATGGCGTTGCGCACTGACGCCGGCGTCAGGATCTGGCGCGAAGTCAGCCCGAGCATCCGCTGATCGATCAGCGCAGTTGCCGAGCGACGCGCCATCTCCAGCCAGATCGGCTGCCCTGACGGAGCAAGGGCGCTGTGAGGGATCGCCAGTCCGAGAGCCTCGGCGACGACCTGAGAGGTGGCGGCGGTACCGAGAAACTGACAGCCACCGCCGGGTGAGGCGCAGGCCCGGCAGCCAATCTCGGCAGCATGCTCGAGGGTGATCTGCTGATGGGCAAAACGTGCGCCGATGGTCTGTGCCTTCCCTGCATCCTCGCCATCACTGGCCGGCAGAGTGACACCGCCGGGAACGATGAGACACGGCAGCTCGCGCGCGCCGGCGAGGGCCATCATCATTGCCGGCAATCCCTTGTCACAGGTGGCAACGCCGATGACTCCCTGCCGTGTCGGCAGCGACCGAATGAGGCGTCGCAGCACCATTGCGGCATCATTGCGGTAAGGCAGGCTGTCGAACATCCCCGTCGTCCCCTGCGAGCGCCCGTCACAGGGGTCGGTGCAGTAGCCGGAGAATGGGATCCACTCGCGGCGACGCAGTTCGAGTGCCGCCTCGCGAACGAGGAGGCCAACCTCCCAGTGGCCGGTGTGATAACCAAGTGCCAGCGGACTGCCGTCAGGCTCGCGCAGTCCGCCAAGCGTGCTGAGGATCAGAGCCTCGGGCCTCCCGAGTTGCGCCGGATCCCATCCCATCCCCGCATCCTGGCTCCAGCCGAAGATGTCGCCACTCGGTCGCTCCAGCAGGTCGGACGCTGTCAGTGGCAACTGACCGGCCGGGCCACGCTGTGATGTGGTAACCCCGGTAATCGAGGCCTCGTCCCGGTCGGTTGAATAGCTGTCAAAGTTGTTGCTCGTCAGGTTGTCTGTCTCTTCACTCATTCTTCATCCGGATTCAGCATTATTGGTCATTATTGATCATTATTGGTCATTATTGATCATTATTGATCATTATCCGCCGGGTCTTGATCTTGCGCCTCACCCTGCGGTAAGGTCTGCTCATCGTCTTTCCACAATGCTGGCATTGTAAGCAAAACTGAGAGAAAAAACGATTTTTTGAGGCACAACTTATGAATCGAAGGGAACTTTTAACCGCGGGCGCGCTTGCGGCCGCCGCCTGGCCATTCCGCGAAGTTGCGGGACTGGCCTCCAACCAGTCACCAAAGCCGGCAGCAGCCGATCCGTGGCGTGGCCTGAAGATTGGTGTTGCCACCTACACGTTGCGTGAACTGCCGATCGAGGAGGCGATCAAGGCCGTCAAACGTGTCGACCTCAGGTATGTCTCGATCAAGAATGTCAAAAATCACATCGATCTGACGCATACCACCGAGGAGCGCAAGCAGCGCGCACAGATGTTCAGGGATGCCGGTATCACCGCGCTCAGCGTCGGCAACGTCGGAATGAAGGATAACGAAGCCGATATTCGCCGGGCCTTTGAATATGCCCGCGACATTGGCGTCAAGGTCATGGTCTGCGCTCCCGAAAAGAGTGCGGTGCCGCTGCTCGACAAGATGGTCAGGGAGTTCGACATCCGTCTGGCGATTCACAATCATGGCCCGGAGGACAAGCAGTTTCCCTCGCCCTATGATGTGATGAACGCCGTAGAAAAATACGACAAGCGAATCGGCCTCTGCATCGATGTCGGCCATACGGCCCGCGCCGGTGTCGATCCCGCCGAGTCAATCATCAAATGCCGTGAGCGGCTTTATGACCTGCACATGAAAGATATCTACGCCCTCGGACCGCGTAATACCCCGATCGAGAGCGGGCGTGGCATCCTCAATATCCCCTCGATCCTCTCGGCCCTGCTGAAGATCAGGTACCAGGGGCTGGTCGGCTTCGAGTATGAGAAAGACGGCAAGGATCCGGTTCCCGGACTTGCTGAATCGATCGGCTACACCCGCGGAGTTCTCGCGGGGCTGAAGTAGGCAATGAATCATCAGGTGGAGCCGTCAGGTGGCGGTTCCACCTTCCCAATTAAACGACTGAGCGAGTGGCAGGTGATCAGGCCTCTCGTATCCGCTGCAACCAGTCCCGGAGGCAACCATGCGCGCAAAGATCATTCTGGCAATTGTGACGACAATAACACTGGCGGTGATGGTGACGGGCTACGTCAGAGTTAAGCGGCTGCTGAGACCGGGGCCGGCGGCGGACGGCAACGGCATTATCCTGCCGGTGGGCTGGCGGATCACGCCGGCGGGGAGGCAGGTGGCGCTGCCCGGCGACATGACGATGAAGATCATTGTCACGCCGGACGGCAAACGGGCGATCGTCAACACTGCCGGCTGGCATGACCACAGCGTCAACATCATCGATATCGAGGGGGCAAAGTCGGTCTCGACGATCAATGTTGGCAAGGATTGGACGGGCATGGCACTCGATGCGAAGACCGGAGAGATCTTCGTCTCGGGAGGAGGCGCGCTGACGCCACAATTCACGAGCCTTGCTCGCCAGCGCGGGGTGAGTGACGAGGTGCTCGACGCCCTGAAGCTGCCGGTGTTGCGCCTGGGGATAACCGGGAGCGGCCTGGCGACGCGCCCCGGGATTGCCATTGACGGCCTCAGCGAGCGTGATCGCTTTGTTGCCGGGGTGACGCTGGGGAGTGACGGGGCCCTTTATGTCGTCAATATCCAGAACGACACTGTCTATCGGCTGAGCGGCAACGACTATCGCCAGCAGCAATCGACGAAGGTTGGTTATCGCCCGTATGGTGCGGCACTCTCGCCAGACGGGAAGACGCTGGCGGTCTCCAACTGGGGTGATGAATCGCTCAGCCTGCTCGCTCCGGACAGCCTCAGCGAGAAAGCACGGATCAAGGTTGGACGCCATCCGAACGATCTCGCCTACGGTCGTGATGGACGCCTTTTCGTCGCCTGTGCCGGAGCCAACAGCATCAGCGTCATTCGTGATGGCCGGGTGATTGAGACAATTCGAACCTCCTTCGATATCGGAGCGCCCGCAGGATCGACGCCCGTCTCCCTCGCGCTCGACGAGGTCGGGCGACGCCTCTACGTTGCCAACGCCGACAACAACGACATCGCGGTGATCGATATCGCCGATGCCCGGGAATCACGAGTGCTCGGATTCATCCCGACAGGCTGGTATCCGACGGCAGTCGCCGTCTCGCCCGATGGCCGAAAACTGCTGGTCGGCGTCGGCAAGGGCGGAATGAAACTGCGCGGCAACTTTCCGGCTTCGACCGACTTCAAGATTGCCTCTCCCGACCCGAAGGTACCTTATGATTATGTTGCCGCCCACCTCGACGGCTCGCTCTCAATCATCGATGTGCCTGACAGGGCGCAGTTGACAAAGTATACGGCCCAGGTTCGCGGCAACTTCCCCAACCCGAAGGCTCAGGTCGATGAGGCGCATGCCGCACGGGTCACCAAAGAGGTCTTTCCCAAAATCAGGCACGTTCTCTACATCATTCGCGAAAATCGGACCTACGATCAGGTGCTTGGTGATCTGGGCAAGGGCAATGGCGATCCCTCGCTGACTCTTTTTGGTGAGAATGTCACGCCGAATGCACACAAGATCGCCCGCGACTCGGTCATTCTCGACAATCTTTACTGTAATGGCGAGGTCTCGCAGGATGGCCATCAATGGTCGAACGGGGCGCTGGCAACCGACTTCACGCAGAAGGCGTGGGTCAACAGTTACAGCCGACGCGGCCAGCCGGATGCTGACGAGCGACTGACAGCGACGACCGCCGGCTATCTTTGGGACAACTGTCGCAAACACGGCAAGAGCTACCGCAGCTACGGTGAGTTTGCGTCGTTCAGATCGACGCCGGAGTCAGAGCCGGTCTTCGTCGGGGCCTCAGGGCTGCGCGAAAACGCCAGCGAAGAGTGGTCACGGCTGAAGAGCCAGCCTGGCGGACGGCAGCGGGATACGAAGCTGGCCGAGGTCTTCATCAAAGAGCTCAGGCAGGCCGAGGCAAAGGGCGAATGGTGGAACTTCATGGTGATGTCGCTTGGTGAGGATCACACCGACGGACTGACGCCGGGCCGCTTCACGCCAATCGCTTGTGTTGGCTCCAACGATCTGGCGCTGGGGATGATCATCGAGGCGGTCAGCCAGTCAAAGTTCTGGCCGGAGACGGCGATCTTCATCATCGAGGATGACGCCCAGAATGGTCCCGATCACGTCGATTCGCGTCGCACCGTGGGGCTGGTCTACTCCCCGTGGATCAGGCGCGGGGGCGTTGTCGACAGCACTCTCTACACTACCGTGTCATTTGTGCGCACCATCGAGCTGATCCTCGGGCTGCCGCCGATGACCCAGTATGATCAGATGGCGACGCCGCTCTACCAGCCCTTTACGACGACGGCCAACCTCTCACCCTACAAAAGGGAGGAGGCAAGGGTTGATCTGCTGGCAAAGAATGGCTCAACCGGAGAGGGAGCGCGCAGGTCAGCGAGCATGGATTGGTCGGATTACGATCTGATCGACTTTGATGAACTGAATGACATCCTCTGGAAGTCACTCAAGCCCGGAGAGCCGATGCCCGCACCTGTCAGAAGTGCGAGGCTCGGGTTCTGAGTTGATCAACGCCAGCCATCGACGATCATGATGTCACCGAAGCGATAATGGATATAACTCGAAGCAAGGCGAGTCTGATCAGGAGATATTGAGATACCGGGCACCCAGCGGTGTAATGGCCCGCTCAATTCAAGAATGGGCTCAATCTTTCTGGTCACGAGGTTTAGCCGGCTGACAACCGGAGGCCCCTGACGACTGCTGATGACAACGTAGAGGGATTGACCAACGAGATCCCAGTATCGGCCCGGTTGTTGATGATGCAGTTCAGGCACGGCATCCTCTGCTCCCGAGCGCAGATCGCGTCGCCAGATCTCGCCATTGCTGGTGTAATAGATGCTGGAGCCATCAGGAGACTCAACGCCATCCCGTCCCCCGTGCCGGGTAATACGCACCGCCTGCCCTCCATTGGCAGAGGTCTTCCAGATCTGTGCCCCATCTTCTCTTTCGGAGGTGAAATAGATTGAGGTTCCATCGGCCGACCATGCGGGCATGAGATCGGACGATGGGTGATCAGTCACCTGATGCAGTTCAGAGCCGTCAGCCTTGATCGTAAAGATATCTGACTGTCCGCCATTGTAACGGTCAAAGGCCAGATGCAGACCATCCGGGGACCATCGCGGATTGCCCACTCCGACTTCGGGTGAGACGGTCACCTGGGTCTGCCCGGTGCAATCAGCGCGGGCGAGCCATAATTCCGGTCGTCCTGAGCGATTGGAGATAAATGCGATACTCTCACCATTTGGCGAAAAGCGCGGAGTATCATCGGCTCGCGATGAGTCGATCACACAAGGAATTTGCGGCCTTTTCGGCCTGGTGGAGATCGAGGCCACCTGAGTGGTGGTGTCACGCAGAGTCTGTGTCCAGGCGAGCAGCCTGCCTGACGACGAGATGGCAACATGCTCGACCTCTCTGATGATGTTATTGACAGGCCGCGGCTGGCCACCATTGAGCCCGATCAGCCAGAGCCGCTGATTTCCGCTCCGATCCGAGACGAAGAGCAGTTCGTAGCTGTCAGGTGTCCACTGCAGGCTGAGGATTCGCTTGCGATCGGCCGTCATCTGCCTCACCACCCCGGTCGTCAGATCCAGCAGACAGATGTCGCCATTGACCCCTTTGCCATAACGGACAAAGGCCACCATCCGGCCATCAGGTGAGAAACGCGGAAATGAATCGTAAAACAGCCCGTCTTCTGAGGCGGTCAGTGACTTTCTCTCCTTTGTACGATCCTGACTATCGACCGGAATCAGCCAGAGACCAGTCGGATGGCCCGGCCCCTCACTGTCGGAGACGACAAGATAACGACCGTCAGGCGACCAGTCGACTCCTCCCCAGACTCGTGCCACTTCTCGCTCCGCTCCGCCAAACGCCGAGATGATCATCAGGCGATGCTTCTCGCCGGGCCGGCTCGACATCCGCAAAAAGGCGATCTGCCGTCCGTCCGGTGACCATGTGGCCTGTACGTCCGGATCGGGATCGGTTGTCAGCCTGAGCACCTCGCCCTGGTTGACCATTTTCAAGTAGATGTCCGAATTATCGAGTGCGCCTCCATCCGAGGTGAAGGCAACAAGCCGGCCATCTGGTGAGAAGGCGGGATAGCTCTCCATCCCCGGCATCGTCGCCAACGGCAAAATCTGTGGTTCCGTGCCTGAACCTTTCGGGATGGTCATTTCAACCGTACGATAGGCGATAATCGAGAAGAGTATCAGCACAAATCCAATGGCGAAGAGGGTGCGCATCCAGCGGCGTGGCTGGACATAGATTGCCGATGTCGTTGACTCGACAGGCGGCTCTGTCAAGCCCTCATCCTCAGAATGGCCAACACTGACCTGTGCGACCTCAGGCGCGGTAACGACACTTGAATCCGGGATTGAGTCCCCCTGGCTGCTCGATTGGCCGCGATCGACTGCCTGAACCTTTGCCACAAAACGGTAGCCTTTGCCAGGGATCGTCAAAATGTAGCCTGGCTTCTTTGGATTGTCGCCAAGCAGACGTCTCAGAAGGTGAATATACTGGGTGAGATTGGCCTCCTCGATGATGCGGTCAGGCCAGATCAGCGAAAGAATATCCTCCTTACTCACCATCTTTCCGCTGTTCTCAACCAACAGCAAAAGTATCTCGAAGGCCTTCCTCGGCATTTGCACGAGCTCGCCCTGATGAAAGAGCTGCTGGAGATCAAGGTCAAGCAGGAATGAACCTATCTGATAGGCAATCCTTTGGCGATTTTCCATAGAGATCGACTGATCCATCAAATAAATGACGGTAACTGAGAAGGCTGTATTGTGTCAGCGTGTGTCGTTTATGTGTGCAACTACATAAATATGTTTAGCACACGTAGACGGTCAAAGGCAATCGATGAGCGGTTACGGCGGATGATCGAGGGAATGACGGCATCAGGTGAATCGCTTTTCGATGGTGGCGTAGCGAATGGCGGCGTGATTCCACCACGGCTCTGAGGGTGGCGAGTAGTGGCGTGGAGCAAGAGTCGCGTTGAGATGAGCCCGGGCCTCTGCCAGAGAGTCAAAGCGACGAGCAGCAATCGCCTGGATGATGGCATTGCCAGCGACGGTGGCCTCGGCAGGACCGGCAAGGAGGGGGAGCCCGATCGCCGTGGCGGTGGCCTGATTAAGAGCATCGTTGCGCGACCCTCCGCCAACAACCCTGATGGCAGTCAGTTGACGACTGGTAAGGCGCTCAATCAATCGAATGACGGTGGCATAGCGCAGGGCAAGGGAGACGATAATGGTTCGGGTGATTGCCGGCGGGCTGGAATCGAAGGGCTCTCCGGTCTCCGCCATCTGAGCCCTGATCGCGTCGAGCATCGATGGCGGATTGAAGAAACGTGGATCATCAGGGTAGATCAACGGGGGAGGACCTGATTCTGAAGGGGCAAGCAGAATCTGGTAGTCGGCACCCAGTCCGCGTGCGATCCATTCGCGGCGGCAGGATTCGAGAATCCAGAGCCCCATGACATTTTTGAGGAAGCGAATGGTGCCAAATGGCCCGCCCTCATTGGTAAAGTTGTATTCGGCGATCCGGTCATCGATTGCCGGATCGGACAGCTCAACGCCCACAAGGGACCAGGTACCGGAGGAGATGCAGGCCTCGCCACCAGCCAGCGGGGCTCCCGCAAAAGCGCTGCCGGTGTCGTGAGTCGCCGGAGCGATGACCGGAATCTCTGGCAGGCCGAATTCTCTCGCCAGCTCCGGGCGCAGCGTGGCAATAGTCTCACCGGGAAAGATGATTTCCGTGAAGAGTCGCGATGGCAGGCCGGCCTCGCAAATCAGATCACGGTCCCAGGTACGCCGCCGTGCGTCGATCAACTGTGTCGTCGTTGCGTTGGTATATTCGGTTGCCGCTCTGCCGGTAAGGAAGAAGGCGATCAGATCCGGAACGAGCAGCAGCCGCGAGGCCCTCTCAGGGATCCCTTTCCGGGAGTGAGCAACAAGCTGAACAAGAGTGTTAAACTGCAGGAACTGAATGCCGGTTGAGCCAAAGATGCGCTCTCGCGGGACACGGTCGAAGAGTTGAGGCAAGAGATCACGCGTCCGGTCGTCACGGTAACAGACCGGATCTTCGACCAGCCGCCCCGTCCCGTCGATCAGACCGTAGTCGACTCCCCAGCTGTCGATGCCAAGGCTGCGAATGTTCCGTCCAAGGCTCCGCGCCCGCTCGCCGGCAGAGCGCAGTCCGGTGCCAATCTCGGCCATAATCAGCCGGAAATCCCAGCGCAGGTGGCCGTCGCGGAACTCCGGCGGGTAGTGGAAACGACGCACCTCATCGAGGAGCACCTCACCGGGCGCAAGGCCGACAAGAAACACCCGGCCGCTGCCAGCCCCGAGGTCAACGGCAATGTAGAGATCATCCGGCGTCATCAGACTATGCCTGCAGAGAGGCTCCGGGTTGCCGGCCGCTCGACAGCCTTGCGTGCACGATAGCCACTGGCACGATAGACGGCGAGCGGGTCGATTGCTCCTCCGGCTCGCAGCCTCGCCATGGCCATGATCGGCGCGACATCGGTCGTGAATGCCTGCTTGAGAGCGCTCAGCGCGCCGAGCGCGTCACATCGTGCCTGTGCCTCGCCCAGTGCCGCACGATCGACGAGCCATGCCTGAATGCAGGCTCGCTGCAGTTCAACCGCTGAAAGCATCAGCGACTCGAGCGGATCGGTAACGTTGTGTGACTGGTCGAGCATGTAGGCCGGATCGAAGCCATCAGCCCCGCTGATCTCGGCGTCAACCAGCTCATTGAAGACGAGGAAGAGCTGGAATGGCTTGACCGACCCGGCATCGAGGTCATCATCGCCATACTTGCTGTCGTTGAAATGAAACCCGGCCAGCCGCCCCGCCTGAATCAGACGCGCCACGATCATCTCAATATTGACGTTTGGCGCGTGGTGACCGAGATCGACAAGGCAGCGTGCCTTCGGCCCGAGCTGCGTAGCACAGTAGTAGCTCGTTCCCCAGTCATTGATCACCGTCGAGTAGAAGGCCGGCTCATAACATTTGTGCTCGATGAAGATGCGCCAGTCATCAGGCAGTGCAGCATAGATTTCACGCATGCTTTCAATGTAGCGCTCGAGCGCGTGACGGAAGTGCTGCTGTCCGGCGAAGTTGCCACCATCGCCAATCCAGACCGTCAGTGCCTTCGAACCAAGCTCGCGACCAATCTCGATGCACTCGATGTTGTGGGCAATCGCCTGCTGGCGAACGGCAGGATCAGGGTGGGTCAGGCTGCCATACTTGTATGAATGCTGCTGTCCCGGCTGGTCCTGGAAGGTATTGG
>CAIKMY010000181.1 GCA_903828635.1 uncultured Acidobacteriota bacterium | reverse complement strand
TGTCGGAGCATATCAGACAGGCTGGTTTCACCCGATCGGCCTCGGTGCCGGATTGAGCGCCTTTGTTGTCGGCGTCATGATCGAGGCAGCTTATCAGGTATTTCTGGTCATCAGGTCAAACATGCCCTGAACCCACCGCCTTATCAGAAGCAGGCGGGACATATCAGATAACAAATATCTATTTTATGGCTATGATGTTATTCAATCTTTTTCAGGCCCACGGCGAGGATGCACATCACGCGGCCGAGCACGGCGCTCATGCGGCCGAGCAGGGCCACGGTGAGCACGTCCCCTTTGTTGTCGAACAGATCAATCACCTGCTTGGCCCGGCGGTTTTCAAGCTCCAGTCGGCAATCATGCCGCCGATTTACAGCGCTCTGAAGGTTTTTGGCAGCCACTGGCCCGGGGAAGGGCTGACTTACGAGCAGTATCTGGCAACCGGCAACCTGCCGATACCGACTCAGGTCGTGATGTTTCTCTTTGTCGTGCTGATCGCCGTGGTCCTCCTGGCCATCCTTCGCGGCAAACTCTCGACCGAGTCGCCGAGTGGCCGCCAACAGACCTTTGAGGTCGGTGTTGAAGCCGTTCGCGGCCTGCTCTCCGACCTCATCGGGCCCGGGGGGATGAAGCACTTCCCCGTGGTCGCCACCTTCGCCCTGCTGATCCTTATCTCCAACCTGACCGGGATGCTCCCCGACATGATCGCTCCAACTGCCAACTATAATGTCACGCTGGCACTGGCGATCACGTCATTCCTTTATTATAACTTCGTCGGCATTCGCGAGAACGGACTCTTTGGCCACCTGCGTCACTTTGCCGGTCCGGTGGTCTGGCTGGCACCGCTGATGTTCCCGATCGAGCTGGTCAGCAATTTTGCCCGCATCCTCAGTCTGAGTATGCGTCTCTTTGGCAACATCTACGGTGAGGAGCAGGTCAGCGGCGCAATTTCAAACATGGTCAGTATCGGTGTCCCGGTGCTCCTGATGCCTCTCGGACTGCTGACATCGTTCCTTCAGACCTTTATCTTTATTGTGCTTTCGATGGTCTATCTCGGTGAGGTCTCGCACCACTCCGATGATCATGGCGCGGGCCAGTCTCACGCCGAAGCTCATTGACGGGTATAGGGTTGGTGGTTTTGCCCGCCTTCCCATTAAACGCGCAGGGCAAAGTTTGTTGAACTGATTACGCAGCGTGGCGCCGGTCGTCTCCCAAGACAGACCTGGCAACCCTGGCGTCGCCATTCTACCTGCCCTTGCGCTATCGTGTTAAAGACGTATAACGACAGATAACCAAGGAGAAATCTATGAAGAAGAATATGATGCGAGTTGCCATGAGCCTCATGGCGGTTCTCTTTTCAGCGATGACGGCGATGGCTCAGACGCCGGAAGGTGGCAGTGACAACAGCAAGGGATTGGGCTACCTCGCTGCCGGTGTCGGCTTCGCGATCGCCGCCGGTCTCTGCGGGCTTGGCCAGGGCCGTGTGGCCTCGGCGGCTTGTGAGGGGATGGCTCGCAATCCCAGCGCCTACAACCGCATTCAGCTTGCGCTCATCCTCGGTCTCGCCTTCATCGAGACGCTGGTCATCTTCACCTTCGTTGTCGTCCTCATCAAGGTCGGCGTCTAAATAAAAACAGCCGATATCGGGACGCCTCTGTTGCGTGCTGATTAAGGCTGGCAGAGAACCTTTTTCCAACAATAATGCCGGCGTTCCTGGTTACGGGGATGCCGGCTTTCTCTATTCTGCCCCCTGTCTGTTTACCACCTTCCTCAACAATGTTGAACACTGATGCGGGCTGTCATGATCCGTCAGGTTTTCCCTTCCACGGTCATCGCTGATACTGACAGTCAGCGATATAATGGCAACACACAATTTTGTCAGGAAGGTTTGTTATTCACCTGCTGATCAGATAAAGTAATAACGAAAGTTGCCAGCTTTCACACTTGATTATCACATAACAACCAGACAGTGGGATTCGATATGGATAGAGAAACAATAGCGCTGATAATCGCGCAGAATGGTCTCTCGACTGCTGCTACCATTCTCAAAAATAAAGCTGCGAAGCAGCAAAAGGCGGCCGACAAGGCAACCGACAATACTGAAAAGACCCGACTGACCAATGCAGCAAACGGTACTCTGAAACTTGTCGCTGCACTCCAGGCAGCAGACGAGGGTATCAAGTCCTATATGGTCAATTCGCCGGCCTGATCAGGACAGCTATATCAGTTCACCATCGGGCTGCCGCTTAACCCACGCTCGTTTGATGACAGCTTATTGTTGACATTGCTGACTCGTGTCCAGGTAACGCCAGCAGGGTGCCTGGGGTGGCTCTGCGTGAATAACACTAAAGCTGCTGAAGGGGCCCGGGTGTAAAATAATGCCCATTAATGATCTTTCAGTGTTGCCATGAACCGTCAGCCTGATCCAATTACGCGCCAAGCATTTCCAGTGATTGACCTACAAGATCCGTGATTTCCGGAGAGGAGGAAAGATCGCTCAGATTGATTAGTGTGTAGAGAATTGTGCGATCATTTCGATCTCTGCCAGGCAGTGCCGCAACAAGGTCCGTAATTACCGAATATGCACCCTTTGTCAGCAATGCACCGTTGACTCTTTTTCCAAGGCTGTCGTCGTTAATAGCCGAAAAAGCTGAGCATTCAACGACGTGATGATGGTGATTGATGTACCTGTCACCGCTGATCACCTGACATCCCTCAGACCAGTTTGCTACTGATCGTCTGCCTGTACCACCCCAGTGGATGTTGATCGTACTATTGAGTTCTGCTGAAGCGTTGACATTGTTGGCACTCTCCTCAATGCCCCTCAATGCCCGAACGATTAGTACTCCCGGTTTCTGAGGTCGAAGTGCGTGGTAGGCCTCCGATTTGTTGGATATCTTGTGCCAGCCAAATCCATACAGATGTTGCCCGGGAATGAGATATGGCGCACCTTTGGGATGAGAGCTGGCGCCAGGTTCTGTTGAGCCCCTGAACATGAATGCCAGTCCGTTAATTAGTAAGACAAAAAGGTCATCAAATCTGCGTGAAGCAAGCGGTGCCTCAAGGTTATGTCTGATACCTATCAGGTGAATTCTGGTCGGGTCGTCGATCCATTTCTCAGGATTGAGCGTAGATGAGACTCCTCGATGCTTCAGGCCCTTCTTCATCAGGGGAGACGGCTCGTTGATCGATCTATGTTTGTAATCTCTGATGACTTGAATCCACTGCGTAAACTCCGCAGTTGGAGAATCAGCAGAGACATCCATCCAGTTGGCTCTCATTTTTTTTGATGCCCAGGTTTCGATGGCAGCCGTTGTCCTGCTACCAACGATTCCATCAGGATAGTCGGAGAGAATCTCAGGGTGAAATACTCTGTTGTACTCTTGAAAAAGGCGAATTCCGGCACTGGTTCGATAACCACAGATTCCGTTGAATGTGTCGGCAGGATAGAAGCCAAAGGATCTGAGCATCTTCTGGATTGTCGCTATTTTCAGGCTTCCGTCATAAGGAACGAATGGTATCCACTCAGCATTCTTTTCACCGCGGAGCAGTTGTTTCCCCTCATCAATGTCAATATCTAGTATGTTTTTGACATCGACAAAGTAACCAGTGATTGCCTCCTGAGTAAGGTCTGAGTCATAACTGCCTAATTTGATCATGTCGGCATTACCCCATCTTTTATCAGTGTTTCATCATTGTTTTATCTTTGTTTTGCACTAAAAATTGATTGACATGCTTCAATCACCTCATAACAATGTAACGTTTCTAATGATGCAACAAGCATTGCAGCTGATGCAATGCCACGCTGTCCGGATAATAAATGGTGTTGATCAGAGAGTGGGCGAGAGCTCGGCATCAACAGGCTCTGACCGTTGAGCATGGGTTACCAAATGCTTCAGTAATGTCCACTACAGGTGAAAAGGTGATGAGAAAAGGTGAGTATCAGATGTGAATGAGACGTATTTGCTATCCTGATGTCAATAATTTTATGGTTCAGGATAGTTTGGCAAAAGTGCACATTTTAAAACAGACGCTGATTGGTGACGATTCTGGCAAGCGGTGTACCAATATAGTGTGTTCGGATTGAGCATTCCTGTTGCGCCTGGCTTGAGCGTAAATATCAACAATATCAGGAGGTTGTCTTCGTCTGCCGTTCAAGAAGACAGTTAATACCAATGACACCACAATTGACTGCCTCGATGGTTATTACTGGTATCAGTCTCCTGGTCAAAAACATTGATCGGGTTGATAAGATACTGGCGACACGCGAAGCTGGAGAAAGTTTGCCATTTGCTTTGCCGCACGCGCCCATTGAATTTCAAATAGAATATCACAAGCCGATGATCGAATTTTTTCGTAGCGATGAGGGCAAGCTGATTCTCGAAGTTTATGATATAGCCGATAAGTTCAGGTTTTTTGAGGATAATTACCGGACAACCCCTTTTGATGAACAGATCCTGGATATCAGAGGAGGGTTGGTTGCACTCTATTTTGAGTCAACAGGTATCAGGCCAAAGACACATGGGCCAGACGTGTCTTCCGAACAGCGGCAAGACAGCCGCCGGATCGGGAGAGACCGTCGTCTGGCAGATTACATAGTTGAATCGGCGCGGGTCTCACGAAACCCGGTGGTTGTCAGCATGTTGCTGCTGATGTCGGACACGCTTCTCGAATTTGCCGGTCAGAATGCGAGTATCTTCATTTCGCATCCGCGGAAGAGAGCCGTGATCGAGACACTCCTGAATGAATTTGCCTTGAAAGGAGATTGGGAAGATCAGGGATTCGTCTCCATCTTTCGTCGAATGCTGGGTTCAACCCTGATAGCCTTTGGAGACAATCCCGGGCAGCTTGAACATCCTGGCGGGCTGAAAGTTCTTTTTGCTGCTCTGAACCAGTTGCGGGAGTCAACAGGAGAAGAAGAAAAAGACCTTGTAAGTGTGATCATCTCAGCGGATGGGTTTGAGAAGCTAATGGTTGCCGTTGCCACTGAAGCCGCTAACAATCCATCTTTCCTGACGCGGGATCAGCAGGCTCAGGACATGTTGACCTTATTGTTGAAGAGGGTAGCTGCGGAAATCCCGGAATTGAAAAATGACAGGAAGGCTCTGACAGGACTGGTTCAGGTCAGTATTGGAGCAGCCACATCGACTGCTGCGGCATTGCTGGATTCCCGGGCGGAAGGCCAGCAACCACTGATCACTGATATTCTCGTTGGTGTTCTCCGTAAGGTCAGTGACCTTGGGCAGTCTGATCAGTTGGTCTCTCAGATTATTAGTGGAGATATCATCGGCCCCATCTGTCAGGTGGCACTGTTGGCCGTGTCAAAAGATCCCCGGCGGTTCACTGCCAGCCAGCAGGTGGCAGATTTCACTTCTGGTCTGGTGACAGGTATTGCTGGCATTGTCGGCTCGCAGAATCTGAGATCTATCTGGTCGGATGAGGTGCGCCGCACATTATTGACAGAGACACTTTCAGTTCTTGGCCGTTATCCGGGGCTGCTAGGTTCTCGACATGAATTTACACTCCGGCTCATCTCCAGTCTTTACCAGGCTGGAGCAGGTGCCATTGCTGATGGTCTTGAGCGTCGTGATCTGGTTGAACTGGTTGAAGCTGTGCTGCAAGCATCGTCCTCCAATGTCGCGCTGCTCAAACTTGATCATCGTTTCACTGCCGCCGTCGAGTCTGCCGGACGGGCGATTGCGGCTGTGCCCCTCTCTTCCCTCATTGATAAGGAGGGACGAAAGCGGCTGATAAAATCAAGTCTCCAGGCCATAATTGCCAATCCCGTTGTCTGGGGGAAATTGCAGGATAACGAGATGATCGAGCCGTTAATAAAGGCCATGCTGGCGGCACTGACGGCAGATCGATCAGGGTTCATTTCCGGGTCAGTCTTTGTTGACAGTGCGGCGCGAATGATGCAGGTAATGTCACGCAAAGGGCTGCTCCTCTTCAGGAATGAGGTCGAAATAACCTCCCTCGGCAGTTTTCTTGAGATGGTCGTACTAAAATTGGAAGCCGAGACAGGTCTGGGTGTTGATGGTGAATCTCTCCCACATCTTCTTGAGCGAGCGACCATTGCAATTCTTGATCAACCGAAGAAATTCCAGGATGATCCTCAGAGTTTTCTGGTAAAAATGATACCTCAGATAATCACTGATGTTTCCAATATATGGTTGAAGGTGTAGTTATGTTTCAGTCAAGCAGATTAAAATCAGTAGTTCTCTCAATCATCAGTCTGGTTTTACTGATGGGTATTGGCTGCACCAGGCTTGCTCCAAAATCTACCGGGCTGCGCAATATTCATAACACCTACCGCAATGAGTTTGATCAGTACTTACGACTCGGCATACCTGCTGCGGCTGATTCACGTGAGGAAACGATCAAAAGAATCAATTCAGCTTCGATCGATCTCACGAGGCAGGCAGCTTTCTCAGAGACATTGCGCGAGATTCGTTATTATCGGGTGATGCACGGTGAATCGACCCGTGAAGCGGCACATTTAACCGTGCTGGAAGGCATGATCTATCTTCAGACAGGCCAGTTCAGTCTGGCTTCTCTGCTTGTTCCGGAAATAAAAAAAGCAGAGGCACTGTTGAGTGAAAATTCTGGTTCTATGGCTCGTGACCGTTTGTTTGCAGCTACATTTGAGGCACTGATCAATGGTTGGGGAGCGATATCAAGATCTGAAAGACGAATCAGCAATCTCCTGTCAAGGTCTGCTGCTACACCAATAGCGACTGTTCCCTTATATCTTCAGTTGGCAAATGCAAGCACCACCATCGGCAAAGAGCTGGAAACGCTGCGCTCCAACAAAAAAGTAATCTATCAGCCGGAAGTCGACGATGGTGCTATCTACCTTGCGACCACGGCCGCTATCTTTTACCTTCACGTTGGCGAAGTTATGCTCTTTAAGTACCCTGATGAATCGATGAAACAACAGCGTCAGGAAGAGATAGCCTGCTGGTGCGAGAAGGGAAGACTGCTGATGGCGCCTTTCCTGAGCGATTCTGAAAAGAGGATAGCTGAGGGAGTTGATTCCGTTTCAGCACCGCCGGGTCGTCTTCGTTATTTGGGATGGTACAAATACCTGACCGGGTGTGCCGGCAAAAGCCCGGTGACTACCTGTCAGGCGGTGTTACCGTCAAACTCTCAGTAATACATCCGGGCGGATACTCAAGCGTCCATACCGTGTCCCAATGTTGCTTGTTCGAATGCAGGATTGAAAGGAGAGACGATCCGTGGGATCAGCCAATATCAGATCAGGCCCGACCGTGTTTATCTCTTACAACCATGCAGATGGTGAGATTGCCGGGAAGCTGACGCAGGCACTGGAGGCCGAAGGCGTCGACGTAATAATTGACACTAAAGTGATGAAGATAGGTAATCAGATACAGTCCTTCATCGAAGAGTCGATTGGTGATGTTGATGCTGTGATCTCAATAGTCTCGAAAAACAGTCTCCAGTCAGGCTGGGTGGCAATCGAGAGTATGCTTGGATGGCAGAATGCCTGCCTGAATAAAAGCAAAAAATTCCTCCCATGTTATATTGATGATGAGTTCCTTAAAGACGTTCTGTCTAACAGGAGATATGGAGATGATGCCACAGAAGAGATCCAGACAAAACTTAATGACATTGGCAAATTGATCAATAAACGTGTAGAAGAGGATCGCAGCACAGAAGACCTGATTCCGGAGAGGGACAGGCTGCTTGATCTGAAGAATAATCTGGGGAAGATCCTCAATAGACTCAGAACTTCGCTGATGGGGGATCTGCGAAATGATAAGTTTGAAGAGACAGTAGAGAAGATCCTTGCTGAAATTGGAGTGGAAGGTAGCATCAGTCGCAAGAGATCCCTGGCTGAATACTATCAAAAAGTTATAGATGAACTGTCCGGGCCGGAAATGCAGTTGGACCGGAGGTTTGTCAGCATGACCATTGTAAACAATCAGGTGCAGGGCACCGGGCAGGATCGTGCAAAACGATATAACGACCTGCGAGACGTTCTTGCTGATTTGAGTAAGGATCGCGCCATTGTTCTGCTTGGTGAGCCGGGAGCGGGCAAATCGACCCTGTTGAAGAGGCTCCAGTTGGACGCAACCGAAGAGAGTCTGAAAAACAACGATGGTCGTGTTGCCTACTATGTCACTCTCAATCGATATATGACAATGGATGGTGAAAAGCTGCCATCACCGGGTAAATGGCTTCAGGAAAAATGGGAAGAGGATCATGGCACGACCACCATCTCGCTCAATGACTTGATTGACAATGGCCGTGTGTTGTTGCTGCTTGATGGTCTCAATGAAATGCCACATGGCAGCCCGGACGAATATAACAAACTTGTCGGATACTGGAGGGAGTTTGTCAGAGCCATAAGGACCCGAAATAACCGCATAATCTTTACCTGCCGCAGCCTCAACTACAGCGTGTTGCTCAGCAGCGAGCAGGTGAGGGTTCCGCAGATCGAAGTCCGGCCATTGACACCAGAACAGATAGAGGTATTTCTGCAGGCCTATCTTGGTGAGAGCTACCATGGTGTATGGAGGATGATCACGCAAGGTAAAGATGTCGATTTCTACAGGACACCATATTTCCTGAGCCTGCTTTGCAGTCAGGTTGATGATAGTGGTGAAGTTCCGAAAGGTCGCGCCGGGTTGTTCACCAGGTATGTGCGGAATGCACTGCGAAGGGAGATTGAGCGAGAGTCGGCAGGTGATCGTTTCAAGGGATTGCTGACGGCCGACGACTTTCTCGATCTCAATCGGGATAACTGGCCAACGGCTTTCAGACTGCCTGAGGATGGAGAATTGATCCCGGGGCTGAGAAATCTTGCCTTCAGGATGCAGAGTAACATCAGCAGGGAGAACATGCTGGTGCGGATCGATTACAAGGAGGCTTACAAGCTGCTTGAGAGCCAGTTGGCCGAGCAGATAATCAATGCCGGAGCCGCGATCAACGTGCTGAACAAGAATACCAGCCTCAAGCAGATCACCTTTCATCATCAACTGCTGCAGGAGTATTTTGCCGCGCAGAGGTTGGCCGGCGAACCAGACGGAGCTTTGGTGCGAACGGAATGGAGAGTGTCACAGATCCGTCCGTCACTGACAGAAGTCATTGCACAATTGGGCGAGTATGAGAGGCTGCCGCCACTGGACGCCAGTGGCTGGGAGGAGACGACGCTGATGGCGGCACCCATGGCGAGGGATCAGGAGGCCTTCATTCGAGGGCTGATCGACAACAACCTGGTTGTTGCCGCAAGATGTGCCATCTTGCCGGAGGTTACGATACCGGCAGATCGACTGAAACGGTTGAGAGGGGAGATTCAACAGCGGTTAATTGAGCGCACACAGGACATGACGGCCGACCTGCGGGCAAGAATCGCTGCCGGTGAGGCTCTGGGAATGATTGGTGATCCAAGGTTCGAGCAGAAGCAGGGGCCATACGGAGAATACCTCTATCCGCCATTGGCCGATATCCCTGCCGGCCTCTATCCGATTGGAGATGATAGTGGTCCTCACGAGCGAGAAAGACCATCGTTCCGCGTTAAATTGGAGCAATTCAGAATCGGAGCCTTCCCGGTGACCAACGCCGAGTATGAGAAGTTCATTCTGGCCGGCGGCTACAAGGATAAGCGTTGGTGGGACGTTGGCGGAATGCCAGAGCACCTCGAGCCTGAATACTGGGATAATCCGGGATTTAGCAACAGTGCACAGCCGGTGATCGGAATCTCATGGTTTGAGGCGCGTGCCTATTGCAACTGGTTCAGCGCCAATACCGGAGAGCCATTTCGCCTGCCGACGGAGTTTGAGTATGAGGCTGCGGCAAGAGGAACTGAGGGGCGGAGATTCTGTTATGGCAATCAATTTGATCCGGCTCGCTGTAATACTAATGAAAGCCGCTTATGGCGGATTACTCCGGTTGGTGTCTTCGACAACCGGACGCCAGAGGGAGCATTCGATCTGACAGGAAATGTCTGGTCGTGGACATCGTCGATCTTTGACCAGGAAAGATTCTCCTACCGTGCGGGCAACGTCCCATATCGGGATGATTCTCAGGCGAGCGGTGTCAGGCGGCTGGTGCGGGGCGGTTCCTGGTACATCGCTCGGAACGGCGCGCGCGCGGCCTATCGCAGCGTCTATCCCCCGGCCGTCCGCCTCAACGATCTCGGCTTCCGGGTGGTGGTTGGTTTGTGGCCCCCTTCTCTGTCCCACTGATCACTGTGGGGGCGGCGCGCAGCGTCCGCCCCCGTGCTGCGCCGAAGGCGCAGCCAAAATTTTTCAAGAAAAGAGTCCCAATGCATCTCGTGCCATTCTCAGCCATCGTAACTGGTGAGATTGCGGGATTTTTCAGCGTGGCGTTCGAAGGCGAGAGCAATCAGGCGATCGATCAATTCACGATAACCGATGCCGCTGGCCTCCCACAGTTTGGGATACATGCTGATGGAAGTGAATCCGGGCATAGTATTGATTTCGTTGAGAAGGATTCTGCCGGAGTGGCGCTCGATGAAGAAGTCAACGCGGGCGAGTCCGGAGCCATCGATTGCCTGAAAGGCGCGAACGGCCATCTGCTGAATCTCGGCTGTTTGCGCAGTAGTGAGATCAGCAGGGATGACCAGTTCGGCTCCTTTTTCATCGATATATTTGGCCTTATAGTCGTAAAAGGAACCACCGCGAGGGATAATCTCGCCGGGGAGGCTGGCGATAGGAGTATCATTGCCAAGGACACTGACCTCGATTTCGCGGGCATCGACACCCTGCTCGACGATCAGTTTGCGGTCATAGCGGGCAGCCAGTTCGAGCGCGGCACTGAGGCTGGCGGGCGAAGTGGCGCGGGAGATGCCGACGGAGGAGCCAAGATTGGCAGGTTTGACAAAGCAGGGAAAGCCGATCTCGGCGACGATGCGTGACTCGATGAGGTCGGGTTCGACCTCCCAGTGGGCGCGCAGCACGGTAAGGAAGGGGACGGATGGAAGTCCGGCCTCCTCGAAGAGGAGCTTCATGATGACCTTATCCATGCCAGTCGCCGAGGCGAGGACGCCGCAGCCGACGTAGGGGAGATCGGCCATTTCGAGCAATCCCTGGATGGTTCCATCCTCACCGTAGGTTCCGTGGAGGACGGGGAAGATGACATCGACAGACTGCCAGAGGCTGAGAGCCCCGCTCTCGCCAAGGCAGGCAATCCCGCGGCGGGTTGGATCACCGAGCAGCGCGACATCGCGATCAGCCTCTTCAATGAGAGCTCCGGGGAGGAGGCGTGTTGCATCGCTCGATGCGACCCAGCGCCCTTCACGAGTGATGCCGATCGGGACGACATTATATTTGTCGGGATCAAGGGCGCGGATGATCGACTCGGCAGAGCGTAGTGAAATCTCGTGCTCACCAGAGCGACCGCCAAAGATGACTCCTACAGTGGTCTTCATATGAGATGTGGACGGCGGACCATTTGATCAGATGATCTTCTTGCCGAGGGCGGAGAGGATGAGCTCGACGCCAAGCTCGGCCGTGCGGTTGGAGATATCGAGTACGGGATTGACCTCAGTCAGTTCGAACGAGAGCATCCTGCCGGAGTCGGCGATCTTTTCCATTGCGAGATGGCTTTCGCGGTAGGTCGGGCCTCCGGGAACGGGGGTGCCGACACCGGGTGCAAAGGCAGGATCGACGAAGTCCATATCCATGGTGACGTGAAAGCCGGCAGTGCGGCGAGAGGCAAGCCACATCGCCTCATCCATGATGCCACTCATCCCGCGTTCATCGATTTCGCGGATCGTAAAGATGCGGACGCCGGAGGAGCGCAGGGCGACCGCCTCCTCAGAGTCGACGCTGCGCACGCCGATCAGCACACAGTCATCGGGGTGAACCTTGGGAGCAAAGCCACCAATGTTAGTCAGCTCACCGGCACCGTGCCCGAGGATTGCCGCAAAGGGCATCCCGTGGATGTTGCCGGAGGGTGAGGTCTCAGGAGTATTCATGTCACCGTGGGCGTCGAACCAGATGACACCGACCCGCTGATCACGCTGTCGGTGATAGGCGGCAAGGCCGGAGACGGTGCCGATAGCGATCGAGTGGTCACCACCGAGAATGACCGGCACGGTACCTGCGTCGAGTGCCCGCTCAACCTCCCCGGCAAGCTTTTCGCAGGCGGCAGCAATCTCCGGCAGATACTTCGCATGGGGATCGTGAATCGGCATCATCTCGGCATTGCGGACACCGATATTGCCGGCATCGTGAATCTCATAACCAAGTTGTCGCAGCCGATCATTGAGGCTGGCAACGCGAATCGCCGATGGGCCCATGTCGACCCCGCGCCGATCGGCGCCAAGATCCATCTGCACACCGATGATCGTCACTTTTCTTCGCTGGTTGAGCATGATTTTATGACGATCCTCAGGGCTTGAGTCGATAAAGCATTCTCGGGAAGGGGATCGTTTCGCGGACGTGCTCAAGTCCACAGATCCAGGCGACACAGCGCTCGATACCCATCCCAAAGCCGGCGTGCGGCACGCTGCCATATTTGCGCAGGTCGAGATACCAGTCAAAGGCTTCCGGCGGTAGGTGATGTTCGTGAATCCGCTGCAGCAGCAGCTCATGCGAGGACATGCGCTCGCCACCACCGATGATCTCACCATAGCCTTCGGGGGCCAGCACATCAACGCAGAGCGCGAGGTCCGGACGCTGCGGGTCGGGCTCCATGTAGAATGCCTTGACGGCTGCCGGATAGCGGTGAACCATCACCGGTTTGTCGTACTGGCTTGAAAGGTAGGTTTCGTCGGGGGAGCCGAGGTCGCCGCCCCATTCAAAGCGATGCTCAACGCTGCCGGCATCGTGCGCATTCTGCAGCATCTTCGCCGCAACGTCATACTGCAGTCGCGGGAATGGTGGCACGATCCCTTCCAGCTTTGAGATGTCCCGTTCAAGTTGCTCCAACTCCTCGCGCCGCGTCTCCAGCACCCGTGCAACGATGTAGCTCAGAAAGTTCTCGGCAAGAACCATGATGTCATCGAGCCGGGCATAGGCCACCTCGGGCTCAACCATCCAGAACTCGGTGAGATGGCGGCGCGTCTTCGATTTCTCGGCGCGGAAGGTCGGTCCGAAGCAGTAGGCCTTGCCGAAGGCTGCTGCGGTCGCCTCGTTGTAAAGCTGTCCCGACTGTGTCAGGTAGGCCTTCTCATCAAAATAGCCAACCTCGAAGAGCGTGCTCGTACCTTCGCAGGCCGCCGGCGTGAAGATTGGCGTGTCGCAAAGGACGAAGCCCTGGTTATCAAAGAAGTCACGGACGGCACGGATGATCTCGTGACGTACCTTGAGGATCGCGTGCTGGCGGCGCGATCGCAGCCAGAGGTGACGATGATCCATCAGGAAGTCGACGCCATGGTCCTTCGGGCTGATCGGATATTCACCCGTCAGCTGGACGATCTCCATCTGACGAATGTCGAGCTCAAAGACGCCCGGACGCTTCGGGTGCTCGCGTGGAACTCCGTTGACGATCACCGATGACTCCTGCGTCACCCGCTCCGAGGCCTCCCACGTCTCTGGTGAGACATCCTTCTTTGAGACGATCGCCTGAATCGTTCCCGAACCATCTCGGATTTCAAGGAAACCAAGCTTGCCACTCGAACGCTTGTTGTAAAGCCATCCTTTGATGACCACCTCTTGCCCGGTGTGTCGGGCAATGTCGGAGATATATGTCTGTGCCATAATTCAATAGTCCAGTGCCCTCTGCAGGGCAGGGTAAGCGGGCATCCCCGGGCGATTCATCGCTCGCCTGACGGTCGCGATTGCCGGAGAGATGTAGCTTTCGTATGCCTCGCCACGGCCAACAACCGCTGTCTGATATGAAAAAGTACCGGTTGCCTTCAGTTGCCGCTGAATCGTCATGAGCTGGAATTCATACTGAAGGTCGGCGAGGGGGATGGCGACAAGGCCACCCTTGCGACGCAGTGAGAGAAAGAGTCGCAGCTTCTCCTCGATGCCCGCCTCATCTGCCGGGATCAGCCGGCGCTCAACCAGCAGGGGCACAAGGTCATAGGTTGCCGGCCCCATCCGCGCATCCTGATGATCGATGATGCGCAAGTCGCCATGTCCATCGACCATCAGATTCATGCCGTGGTAATCGCGATGAGTCAGCACTCGCGGGCGCGCCGAAAGCTCACGTGACAGTCGCTGCAGATCACTTTGAATCGCCTCGGATTCAGCCTGTGGCAGCTCGATCCGCCGATAGCTGGAGAAGTAATGGGTGAAGAAGTAGTTGAGCTCCCACGTCAGCTTGTCTTCGTCAAAAGCGTAGCGGCAGGCTACGGAGTCGATCGCATAGGCCAGCGTCGTTGCTGACTGGATGCGCACGATCAACTCGATCGCACGACCAAGCATTGCCTCGTACCCGTCAATGTCACCGCGCGCGGCGGCATCGACCAGCCAGCGGCTGAGGCTCGTATCGCCAAGGTCTTCCTGGAGAATGATCCCTTCGGTATCGGCCACGGCGAGGATGCGCGGCACTGGCAGACCTGCCTTCTCGAAAAGATTGGTGACATCGATGTATGAATTGTCCTGACGATTGAATGGCGAGGGATAGAGACTGATGATCAGCGTCTCCGACGGTTTGGCTGCACTGGCGACACGATAGTATTTCCGTGTCGAGGCATCAGGTGTCAGCGACTGGAAGAGAACCTCCGCTGCCGGTATCCGCAGGTAGTTGGAAGTGAAATTGACGACACGCTTCTCCATGAGCCCTCCGGTCTTTCCTACCTCGGCTCCGCTCTGCATTCTGTTTTCCGGCGCGGTTCTGCTCATACCAGATTGTATATCGCCATTTCTGCAATTGTCATTACTTCTGAAGCGTGTTGCTCTCCCGGCAGAGCAGATATAATAAATAGCGATGGTAACATCAGCCGAAGGGCACGACAAGATTGTCTCCAATGATCGTCCCCACGAGGCCCTTTTCCGGGCGAGAACTGCCGGCAGCAAGGTCGGCACGAACAATTGCCGCACGTCTCAACTGACTGCCTGACGGAATTGTTACATCGTCGCCGACGATGCATTCCGTCAACCGCGCTCCGGCTTCGACACAAACCCTTTTCCAGAGGATCGATCGCTCGACAATCGCCGAGCTGTCGATCTCGCAGCCTTCGTCACTGATCGAATCTTTGCCATCGCGGGCAAGAAAGTCGAGGCTGATTGCAAGGTAGCGCTCAAGTGTACTCAGCTCATTCCAGGATCCCTCGCCAACGTGGGCGGCAATCACCTCCCCGGCCTCCATTGCTCGCGGGTAGACATCGCGCACCGAGTCCGAGAATACGCCGTGCGGGATGTAGTCGAAGATCCCCGGCTCCATCAGGTGAATTCCGGTGAACATCAGCGGCACAGGTCCTGAGTCATCATCTGCACGTGGAAATTCTCCAAAGCCGGTGACGTGGCCCTCTTCGCTGACCAGTACCTCGCGAAACTGCTCTCGCCCTCGATTCGGCCGCAGGATCAATGTCGCCAGTGCCTGCTGCCGCTGGTGTGTCACCAGCGCCGCTCCAAGGTCGAGGTCGGTGACAATCTTGCCATTGACCACCACGAAGGTGCCTCCTGCGAGGTGATCACGCACTGCGTCGAGGGCCCCCGAGGTGCCGAGAATCTCCGGTTCTTCGATCGAATAATCGATTCTCACTCCGTAATCGCGGCCATCACCGATCTGCTCCCGCACCGAATCGGGTTCGTGATGAAGGTTGATGATCAGGTCGGTGAAACCGTGTCGCCGCAGGTGGTCAATGGTGTAGGAGATCAGCGGGCGGTTGAGAAATGGCAGGGCCGGCTTGGTTCGACCGATCGTCAGCGGCCAGAGCCGCGTGCCGAAGCCGGCGGCAAGAATCATTGCTTTTCCTGGGGGTCTCATTTGATCCAATTGACTGTGTTGGCTTGACTGTGTCGGCAGCCTGTGTCGGCGGCCTGGGTCGAAGGTCGTCAGGCGACCTGCCCCGACTGGAATTCGGGGTTGAGCTCAAAGGTGCCCGGTGCCACCTTCCGAAAACGTTTGCTGCGGCTGAGCGAGACCGCCAGCGAGATCAACTGATGCTGCCCGCGAAACTCGAAGCCCCCGTCACGCATCTGACGAAATATCTCACTGACGTGCAACGGACGACGTGCCTCACGCAGAACTATCGTCGCCGCCTGCGGAATCCGAAAATCATTGAAGCGCACATTGCCCGATCTCTCTGTCGGATGCATCCGCTCCCGGCTCATCTCGTCAGTGATTCCAAGGTCGTTTGCCGCTTCGACATATTGCAACAGGCTCTCGTCGTAATGATGTGGTGGTATGTGCTCAACCGCATTCCCGGGAGATTGATTGAAGCCGCTAACTTTAGCATAGTCGCTATAGCCGCCCTGGCCATGACTGACCGGATTGGATCGAGTGTTGACGCTCGAATCGTGCGTTGTGCTCAGCATCTGCATCAACGCCAGCTCGGCTGGCTCAATTACGGCGTCGAGCGAGACCATCTGTGCGCGAATGGAGGCAGACTCCTTCTCGATCTCTGCCAGACGCGCCAGCAGTTTTCGCTTCGCTTCACGATTTTCGCTCAGTGTTCGCAGCAGCGCGACCAGTGCCGTATCATTCATCAGGCCTGCCTCTTCGACGATTTCAGCGATCCCTCTCGACAATGTATCCGGCGATCTCCGCCAGCGCGCTACGATATAGCGAATCGTTGAAGATTGACAACACGTTGCGTGCGTGAGTCGCGTATGAGTATGCTTCGATGCGTGCACGCTCCAGTTCGCCATGTTCGGTCAGCAGCGCCAGCACTCGCTCCGCCCGTTGTGTCTCACCCGCCGGTTCCTCCATTGCTTCACGAACCGTTGGTGTCAGTTCCGGATGATTTTTCAACAGCCTGATCAGCGGCAGCGTCACCTTGCCCTCGCGAAGATCGCTGAGAACCGGCTTGCCCAGTTTGCGCGCATCGGCAGTGAAATCGAGCAGGTCGTCAATTAACTGGAAGGCGATCCCCAGATTGAGCCCGTATGAGGCCATGGCCCTTTGCTCTTCCCCGGTTGCTCCGCGCAGAATCGCACCTACCTGACAGCAGGCGCTGAAGAGGTATCCCGTCTTGCGCACGACGATGTCGAGATGCTGCTCTTCGGTGATCTGCAGATTGTTGAGCAGTGTCAGTTGAATCAGCTCACCTTCCGTCATCTTCCGGGTGGCTTCCGTCAGCGTGTCGAGAATCGCCAGGTTTCGTTCGCACAGCGCCGTCTCGAAGGCCGTCATATAGAGCCAGTCTCCGATGAGCACGGCGGTGTCATTGCCCCATTGCGCTGAGACGGAACGATGCCCTCGCCGGGTCTCGGCGCCGTCGATGATGTCATCGTGCACCAGTGTCGCCGTGTGCAGGAACTCCATCACCGCCGCCAGCCGGATCACCGCTTCGCCAACCTCTTCTCCAAAGACCTTTGCTGCCAGAATGGTCAGCGCCGGCCGTACACGCTTTCCCCCTGTCTGATGAAGGTAGCGGCCAATCTGCGAAATGATCTGAATATTCGTTCCGGCCTGCCGCTCAAACTCCTCCTCGACGAGGTGCATCTCGTGATGGATCAGTCCGAAAAGACGCGCCGCCGATCCCGGTGAGACCGAGCCATTCGCTTCTGACCCGTGCACATCCGATCTGTGCGCCTCCTGCTTACTCGTTGCCGTAACCATCTTTGTCATATAAGTTAAGTTAAATTCAGTATGCTAATTCATGTCCGATTCAGCTCTGCGCCCGATTCAGTTCGACCTGTAGTTCGTGTACTGCATGTCGATGCCGAAGTCCTTCTGCTTCAGCGCGGCAATCACCTCCTGCAGCGTATCACGGTCCTTGCCCGAGACGCGCACCAGGTCAGCCTGGATCGAGGCCTGTACCTTGAGCTTGGTATCCTTGATAAATTTGACGATCTCCTTCGCCTTATCCTGCGGGATCCCCTGCTGCAGTGTGATCTTTTGGCGCACCGTGCCGCCAAGCGCCTGCTCGACCTTCTGGTAACTGAGCCCCTTGAGCGGCACACCGCGTTTGACCAGTTTTGACTGAAGGATATCGTCAAGGCTGCGCAGCTTATACTCGTCATCTGAGGTCAGCATGATTGCCTCGGTCCCCTCAGGGTCGATGGCACTCTTGCTGCCCTTGAAGTCGAAGCGCGTCTGCACCTCCTTCATCGCCTGGTTGATCGCGTTGATCACCTCGGCATGGTCGATGTTGGAAACGATATCAAAACTGTTCTGCTGCGCCATATTCGGAAACCTCTTTTACCGGAAACACCGTAAATTCGAAGTGTTGCCTGCAATTGTGCCAGAGTTCAAATAAGTATCACGGATCGGAGTTGGATATTAGCTCCGTCAAGCCATATAAGCCCATCAGTTGAGTATGACGCTGCGCTGGCGTCGATGTCAATTATCAGAGCCGGAGTCGTCACGAGCCGGTCTGACAATGCGCGGAAAGAGCCTGAGGAAATTGTTGGTCGTCAGACTGGCAAATTCATCGAGAGAAGATCCGCGCAGACTGGCAAGAAGCGAGGCCGTTTCGCGGACGAATGCCGGCTCATTGCGTTTGCCACGATGCGGAACAGGGGCGAGATATGGGCAGTCGGTCTCGATAAGAATGCGATCATCGGGAACACAGGCGGCGATGGTTCGCAGTTCAGTACCATTTTTGAAGGTCACAACGCCGGAGAAGGAGAGGTGAAAACCAAGATCGAGCGCCGCCCCAGCCAGTGCTGATGACCCCGAAAAGCAGTGAATGATGCCGCCGATGGCGCGCGACTCGCTATCATTCCAGAGGTCACGGAGGATGGCGATCGTCTCCGACTCTGCCTCGCGAGTATGAATGATTGCCGGCAGCCGATGCTCGCGTGCGAGTTCGAGCTGGCGGCGAAAGACGCGCTGCTGAACATCGCGCGGGCTGTGATCATAGTGGAAATCGAGGCCGATTTCCCCCCATCCGATTGTCTTTGGATGGCGTGCTACAGCCACCAGCCTTTCCTCAAGGGCAGGATTGTACAAAACTGCCTCGTGAGGGTGGAGCCCGATAGCGGCATAAATAAAAGGATAGGCAGCGGCGAGGCTCAGCCCGACATCGAGAGATCCGCTGCCGATATCGCTGCCGGCAATTTCCAGCATTATCCCGACCCCGGCGGCTCGCGCTCGATCGATCACCGCCTGACGATCGGCATCGTACTGCGGCACGTCAAGATGAGCGTGTGAATCGATGAGCATCACCTTGTTGCCTCAGCGTAGTTTGGCACCATTCGGCACCTCTTCATTGAAGCCGGCAAGGATCGGACGCCCCTCATCACCGATCGAGGCTGCCAGCACCATCCCCTGCGACTCGAAGCCGCGCAGTTTTCGTGGAGCCAGATTGGCAACGATGATCACCTTGCGACCGATCAATTTCTCCGGCTCGTAGTATTGCGCGATCCCGGCGAGGATCTGCCGCGGCGTCGCTTCGCCAAGGTCGATCGTCATCCGCAGCAGTTTGTCCGCCTTCGGAACCCGCTCCGCCGTCTTGATTTCACCGGCACGTAATTCCACTTTGGCAAAGTCGTCGATCGTGATAAAGGCCACACCCGGCAATGGCTCGCCGGCTGATGCCGCCGGGGCGGCATGGGTGGCAGGGGTGGCAGGGGCAGTGGTCGCGACCGACGTTGTGGCTGGAGTTACTGGTGTTTCAGCTGCCGGTTGCGGCTTTGCTTCTTCTTCCTGTCTGATATAGTCCATTGTCTTCTTCCTGTCGAGTTTGGGGAAAATTGGTTTGACCTCACCAATGCGGTGATCAGGGGCGATAGCCCATTCGATATTCGCTGGCGCGATACTGGCGACGAGGCCGGACTCGCCCATCTGCTCCCAGATTGATTGTGCCGATTCCGGCATGACCGGCGCGAGCATGGCTACCAGCCGTCGCAGCGCAAGAACCGCTGTCAGCAGCACAAGATCGAGGGTTCCGCTCTGTGCCTCATCCTTTGCCAGATTCCACGGCTTGGTGTCCGAGATAAATTTATCGACAACACTGATTGCCGACTGGGCAGTTTCG
>CAIKMY010000180.1 GCA_903828635.1 uncultured Acidobacteriota bacterium | reverse complement strand
GGGTGGCTGAGTGCAATGGAGAGCCGGACATCGTCCGCGACTGACTCCACTGTGGCCATCGTTCCCGAGCTTGGCAGCATATATCGTCATGAGGTTGACGCCTGGGCAGCACTCGTCAAATTCAGTGAGCTCCGGCGGATCAGTGTCAAAGCGAAGATCGCCGAGATCTTCACCAGAAGCAATAATCGTCCGGTCGATATGGATGTGTTAATGACGGAACTGGGGAGTGCCATCAGCCAGGTTAAGCAGTCCGACAGGGTGTTTGTCGGCTGAAGTCGGGCCGGCTCAGAGCAGGGAGGAGAGCATGAATCCGAAAAGAAGATACACCGGGAATGCCCCGCAGCAGCCGGCTGGCGCTCCGAAGTGGGATGACGAGGATATACGACGGCATCGTCCCGGAGGTTACCGTGCGACAAAAGCGCTTGCCGATGCGGTTAACGTCGCGCTGATTCTTGGCAAGCCGCTGCTGGTTACCGGTGAGCCGGGAACCGGCAAGACCGAGCTTGCCTGGAGCATTGCCTGGGAGCTTGGCCTTCACACCCCCTACACTTTCGAGACCCGATCGACAAGCGAGGCGCGTGATCTCTTTTACCGGTATGACGCGATCAGCCACTTTCGCGTCGCTCAATCACAGGGGCCTCTCGAATTTATCACTCTCAACGCTCTCGGCAAGGCAATTCTCACTTCCGACAGGCGAACCACAGACGAGGTGCTGGTTCGGCTGGCCGGCAAAATAACCGACAACAGTGAGAGAGAGGATACTCAATCGGTCGTTCTCATCGATGAGATCGACAAAGCACCCCGCGATTTCCCCAACGACCTGCTCAATGAATTTGCCGAGCAGTATTTCACCATCCCCGAACTGGGGAATGTGCGTATTGATGCCAACCGCGATAAGCTGCCACTGCTGTTACTGACCAGCAACTCGGAAAAGAACCTTCCCGATGCCTTTCTGCGTCGTTGCATTTATCATGATATTCAGTTTCCGACGAGAGATGAGTTGAAGAACATTGCGCTCAACCGCGTTGGTGAGTTTGCCGGCGCCGGGGCGCCGCTGCTGATCGAGGCCATCGATTTCTTCCTTGAGCTGCGAAACGATCCTGATGGTGATCGTCTTGAGAAGAAGCCGGCAACGGCCGAACTGATCGACTGGTTGCGCGCTCTTGGCAAGATGGGCGGCAACTGGAACGCTTCACTGGCATCACAGCGCGATCTCCACGCCTCGACCATTGGCGCCCTCGTCAAGAATTCCAGCGATGAGCAGCGCGTCCGTGAAATGATACGTAAATGACGAAGACGGGGGGCCTCTCCCGGAATCAGTGTCGTCATCGCGTAAGGCTGATCGATTTGCGCCGATTCTTACAGACACTGAAAGGTCAGGCGTGACCGGAGTCGGCCTGATACTTGCAAGATATGAAAGGTGAGAACGACAAAGCGGCTGGAGGTGACCTTCTCGATGACCTGCTCGCCCTGCGGGATGAACTGGCGAGTGCCGGGTTTGATCCGGGGGTACAGCGGACGATTGCCGCTCACAACCTGCTGATCGTGCTTTCGCTGGAGGGGCATCTGCCTCCAGATCGTGGCGAATGGGTCAGCCTGCTTGCGCCGATCTTCTGTTCGACACCACAGCAGCAGGCGGATTTTCCGCGGATCTTCGCCACGTGGGCTGCCAGAAGCGTAAAGCCGGCGGGCGAGCAATCAGGGGCGGCACCGGGAGACAGAGCAGGCATCCCCTCGATCCTGCGGCGACTGCTGCGAGCTGTCATTCCATCCATCACCTTCAAGTGGCTCAATCCGGCACGGCATACCCGCATCCTGGTTCCGGCACTCGCCTCGCTGCTGCTCGTTGCCGGCTGGCTGGCGTGGCCCCGCACCGTAACGGTCGAGGGCGAGGTCGTCAGTGGCAATAATAATAATCCCCTTGCCGGGGCCGAAATCAACCTTCCCGGTGAGTCGGGCCGGACTGTCGACGCCGACGGCCGCTTTCGCCTTGAAGCCTCCTTCACCAATTACCAATTGCTGCGAAACCGGAGTGCTGGCAGATCGATTCTTCTGCGCGTCTCGGGACCCGATCACCTGACGGAATATCGGCGAATCGATCTGTCTCCCGGATTGATCAGTGCTGCCGGGGTTGAGGCCGGCAGGATTGCCCTGCGCCCGATTGTCAGGGAGACGCAGTCAAGGGTAAAGGGCAGGCTCCAAGAGTGGAATGGCGCGCCTCCACTCGAAATACCCCTGTCGCAGCCGAACTGGTCTGTTTTCATTGGTGAGGTGGTATTCATCCTTGCACCGGTGTTGATCTGGCTGATCTGGCTGGCACTCGCCTCGATTTTACGTCGAGCCTGGCTCCAGAGTCTTCCGAGCGATGTTCTGCCAAACATCGGGGAGTTGCGCGTCGCCCGTAGCGAGACCCGCCTCTTCGCCTCTGCTGCAGAGAGGCGGCTCATGCTCGAACTGCGTCGGCCGAGGCACCAAAGCTCTCGCGAAATCAATCCTCAGGCCACTGTTCGGCGAACTGTACGCGACGGCGGGGCATTTACTCCGGTCTTCGGTCGGCGACGCGTCTCGCCGGAGTACCTTCTGCTCATCGATTGCGTCAGCCCCGGTGATCATCAGGCAACAATTGCCGAGGAGTTCTGCCGGCAACTGGTTCAGCAGGGGATTTTCGTTGATCCCTGGGTATTTGATGGTGATCCGAACTTCTGCCGTAATCTCAGGAAACCCGCCGAGTCGGCCGTCAGTCTCGACTGGCTCGCCGGTCGCTTTCCCGAGCATCGACTGCTCATCTTCAGTGACGGAGCCAGTCTCTTCGACAAGTTCACCGGCCGACCAAGGCCGTGGCTGGCCCGGCTTGCCCACTGGGAGACCTGCATTCTGCTCACACCCGGCCAATTTCCGGGATCGACCAGTCAAAGAGAGCAGTTGTCCGAACTCAACCTCTTCCAGTTTCGCACGAATATCAGGGGACTGTCAGATCTTGGTCAATGGCTCCATCAGGGGGTGTCACCTGCGCCGGTCGGGGAGGCCGCCTCAGATCAACTCCCCCCTCTGGTTGAGGATCGCCCCTTTCGCTGGCTCGAACGGGCCGCACCTGCCAGGGAGGAGATCGACCGGCTTCTCGTCCAGATCGAAACCTGGCTCGGTCCTGAGGATCTGGACTGGGTCTCTGCCTGCGCTGTCTATCCACAGATCACCCGGGATCTGACCCTGCGCTGTGACTTCTGGCTCCACGGCTCTGATCCTCACTGGCACCGCCGGATCGCTGAAAGGCTGATGCGGATTGCCCGTCTCCCCTGGTTTCGCTATGCCACCATGCCTGAATGGCTGCGGCGCGTCCTTGTCGCCAGGCTGACCCGCACTCAGCGCAGGGCCATTCGTGCCGGTATCGAATCGCTGCTCACTAGCGCCACCAGCAAGCCGCGTGACTATTTCCCTCTCGAATTTGCCCTTACTCCAAAGCTCCCGCTTCACCAAAGGCTCCGTCATCACCTGCTCCGACTTGCTAACAAATTCAATTTCCGTCGCCAGAGCCGTCGGCAGCCCTATCGTGACCACGTCTTTCTTAATTTTATGTATGGCCGCCAGCCCGGCCCGCTCAGTGTCTCCATCCCCGCAGCAGTTCGCCAATGGCTCTTTCGCGAGGGCACTGTCGAACTTGGCCTTCGTCCTGCCCGCACTCTGATCATCGCTGCCCTCTTCTCGCTTTCACTCCTTGTCTATTTTGCCGGCTGGGAGGGGATGTTTGACTGGTTGAACCCCGAAGAAGACCCTTCCACTATCGTCAATCGCCGCGTCCCTCCACCAAACATTACCCTTCGCGAGAACGGGAGCGGCTATGTCGTCGATCTCGGCAATGGCCTCTCTCTCGATCTTGTTTCTCTCCCCGGTGCCACTTTCTCCATGGGGTCTGAAGATGGATACAGTCGTGAACAACCAGTCCACGAGGTAACCGTCAACCCTTTCAGTATCGGGCGCACCGAGGTTACCCAGGCCCAGTGGCGTGCAGTCATGGGCCAGTTGCACGATGTAGGCTTCGAGGGTCCAACCCGCCCGGTCGAGAGGGTTTCGTGGTATGGCGCCGTCAGGTTTTGCGAGCGCCTCTCGGAACTGACCGGCCTTGCCTTTCGCCTGCCCACCGAGGCCGAATGGGAGTATGCTGCCCGTGGTGGAACCCGGACACGCTTCAGCTTCGGTGATGACGAGGCGGATCTCGGGAAGTATGCGTGGTACTATGAAAACTCCGAAAGTCAGACCCACCCCGTAGCCACAAAACTGCCGAATCCGTTTGGTCTCTATGATGTTCACGGCAATGTCTGTGAATGGTGTCAGGATCACTGGTCTGCTGATTATCAGGGGGCCCCGTTGGATGGCTCAGCAAAGTTGAGTGGAGGTGACTCAATTTTCCGGGTCCTTCGTGGCGGCTCGTGGAACGTCATTGGTAATAGTTGCCGCTCCGCCTACCGCTACGTCACCGATTGGCCTGGTAGCCGTAACATCTATTTCGGCTTTCGTGTCGTTGTCGGTCTGCGGACTTAATGGCCCTCTGCACTCTGGCACTAGTGCACTTTGCCCTTCTGTCCCTCTACCCTATGCGAGCGAAGCGAGCATGCAATTTTAATAAAAGTCGCTCTCAGGAAGAAAAGGGGGGGCAGGCACGGTGGAGATGGTGTCTGACTCTGCCTGAGATCAATCTGAAGTACTTTCGACGCGTAAATCGCGTGTGCGTAATTACCGGAAGCATCACCGGTTGCATCACGGATGATGTTTGAGGTCTGATTTACCGTCCGCCCGGCGTTGGTGGCAATCAGGAAACATGGGCATCAGCCAGGATTTTAGTTGACATTCGGGCGCTGGCTGACACATTATTGACGCGGAAAGAATGCTGTGGAGTCCTTTCTCGCCCCGTGTCGACTCCGCGAAAATGGTGGTTCCCCGTATCACCCACACGATACCCTCACTGGTTCAAGCCCACTCGAATCTGCACATGCGGTGGGGTAGTGTGCCAACAATAGACCTCACAATCAGACGGAGAATGCTGTGAAAAGAGATAACATTCGCAGGGACGCAGAGGTGTGTGACCAGGTAGTGGAGCGCGCACACAAGCAGACTACGACACACGGTACGACAACGAGAAGAAGATTCCTTGGAGGAGTTGGAGCGGGACTGGCGGCGGGAATAGCGGCGAGTCGTGGGGTGGCAGGGACACCCGGAGCAGTTGAATCACAGAGTGCGGTGGTTCAGGACCCGGGAAACAATGCGGGCACTGTGAGGGCTGATCGGGCCTACCAGGTGAGGGCGCAGTCGGCGCTCAACCAGCGATTGCAGGTACTGACCGATCACATAACTAATGGTGACGAGCAGCGTTATGCCAATCGGATCGGGAACTTTTCGAAGGGGATGCCCCACAACGACCTTGGAGAGGTCGATCCGGTGGCATACAACGTCTATCTGGAGGCAATTCGCACGGGGAACTTTGATGATTTTGAGCGGATTCCGATGGGTGGGAGTGGGTTGTTGACGAGTCCGCTGGCAGGGATTGCCTTCGAGATGGTCGGTACTGACCTGGCCAATTTCTATCAGCCGCCGGCACCGGCCTTTGCGAGTGCAGAGATTGCGGCGGAGATTGCTGAGAACTATTGGATGGCGCTGGCGCGGGACATCGGATTTCACGAATATGACAGCAATCCGCTGACGATTCTCGCGGCACAGGATATGTCAAAATTTTCCGATTTCCGGGGGGCGCGATACACTCCGGTGGCGATGCGGATCTCATCGGGCAGCACCCCGGTGGGAATGGCTGGCGGATCATACGGGGGAGGTGTCGACGGGAGCGGCACGGTTGACGAGACGTTTAACGTTGCCAGTCCGGATGCGATCTCGGTTACGGCACCGGTAAGGCGGCGGACAGGGGGGGCGATAACCACCGGTGTGCTCTTCCGGGGAGTGATGGCAGGAGATCAGGCAGGGCCTTATGTTTCGCAGTTTTTGTTGAGGGATGTCCCCTATGGGCCGGAGACGATCAGCCGCAAGGTACGGGTGCCGATCGCGGGAGACGATTACCTGACCAGTTTCAGTGACTGGTTGTTTGCGCAGAAGAACACGGGGCAGCGTCCGATTGCCAACAAGTATGATGCGACGCGGCGCTACATTCGCAACGCGAGAGATCTGGGAGAGTGGGCGCACATCGATGTCTTTTCGCAGGGATTTACCAATGCGGCGCTGATTCTGCTGGGGTTGAAGGCACCGGTCGACCTTGAAAATCCTTACGTGGGATCACGGACGCAGATGGGCTTTGCGACCTTCGGACCGCCGCATCTCTTCTCGATGCTCTCGGCAGTGGCTGGTTGCGCGCTGCGGGCGGTCTGGTATCAGAAGTGGTACGTGCATCGACGGCTGCGGCCGGAGGAGTTTGCGGCGCGAATCCATAATCATCTCGCGAAGCGGGCGCAGTATCCGCTTCATCCGGAGATTCTCAACTCGGCGGCACCGCAGGAGGTCTTCCGGAAGTTCGGGAGTTACCTGCTGCCGATGGCCTATCCGGAGGGAAGTCCGACGCATCCGGCCTATGGTTCAGGCCATTCGGTGATTGCAGGGGCCTGTGTGACGGTGCTCAAGGCGTGGTTCAATGAGTCGTGGGTGTTGCCGGAAGCATTTGTGGCAACCCCGGACGGGCAGAACCTGACACCGTGGACTGGTGGCAGTCTGACGGTTGGTGGCGAGTTGAACAAGCTGGCCTCAAATGTGGCGATCGGGCGCAATATGGGTGGAGTCCACTGGCGTTCAGATGCTACGGAGTCGCTGAAGCTGGGCGAGGCGGTAGCGATCGCTTTCATGAACGACATGAAGAGCTGCTTCAGTGAGCAGTTCAATGGATTTTCGCTGACGAAGTTTGATGGCCAGCGAATCCTGATTTAGACTGTCTCTCTTTCAATGAGCGGTGGCCCTGCACGGGGCTGTCAGGCAATCACAATGTCCAGGTCAGGGTTCGCCGGAGGATGGCATCATCCGGCGAACCCTGCGGCTTTATCGGGGGGGCTCCCGATTGGGCCGGGGAGCCGGAAGAGAGAGACCAGCATGAATTTCAGAACCCTCGTTACCATTCTTTTCACCACGCTGACAATAATGCCGGGTATCGATCGATTGACGGTCAGTGGTCAGTCAGGGCCGGAGCCATTGCCGCGAACGTCACCGACGTCCGTGGGGATGTCGGCGACGCAATTGACGGGTATAGACCAGGCAGTAGCGGCAGAGATTGCGGCAAAGCAGTTGCCGGGAGCGGTGGTGCTGGTGGCGCGATCAGGGAGAGTGGTCTGGAGTCGGGCATACGGTAACCAGGCGCTGGAGCCGGTCACGGAGGCGATGACGGTTGACACGCTCTTTGATCTGGCCTCACTGACAAAGGTTGTGGCGACGGCAACCTCGGTGATGGTGCTGGTCGATCGCGGGCTGGTGCGACTGGGTGATCCGGTCTCGCGCTACATTCCGGAGTTTGGCGAGATGGGGAAGAAGGCGATCACGGTCGAGCAGTTGCTGACGCATCGTTCGGGCCTGATTCCTGATAACGAGGTGAAGGATTACGAGCAGGGGCCGGTGAAGGCCATGGAGAACATCTGGAAGCTGGCACCGATGGCGGCGGTGGGGTCGCGGTTTATCTATTCGGATGTCAACTATATCGTGCTTGGCGAGCTGGTGCGACGGGTTGGCGGAAAGCCTCTTGATCAGTTTGCGGCGGAGAACATCTTCGAGCCGCTGGGGATGAAGACGACAGGGTTCAGGCCGCTGGAGCGCTTTGGGGCAGGGATTGCAGCGCGGACGGCTCCGACGGAGAAGCGCGGCGGCAATCGCCGGGTGGAGAGTACCGGAGAGGCGAGCGGCGGTGATGAGCGCTGGATGCGCGGTGAGGTGCACGATCCGCGAGCCTACCTGCTGGGTGGCGTGGCGGGTCACGCCGGGCTCTTTTCGACGGCCGACGATCTGGCGATCTACTGTCAGATGATGCTCAATGGCGGGGAGTACCAGGGGCGGCGAATACTTAGCCCGCTGGCGGTGCGGCGCATGACCGAGGGGCGACCAACGGGTGGTAATGGCGTCGATGGCAACGTGCGCGGACTGGGCTGGGACATCACCACCGGTTATTCGTCAAATCGTGGTGATCTCTTTCCGCTCGGAAGTTTCGGACACACGGGTTTTACGGGAACCTCGCTCTGGATCGATCCGTCGAGTCAGACATTTGTGGTCTTTCTGAGTAACCGGGTACATCCGAAGCTCGATCCGCAGCGTCCGGCGGATGTCGGTTCGCTGCGCGGCCGCGTGGCTTCACTGGTGGCAGCCTCGATCATTAAGCCGCCGTATGCGGGCACGGGTGAGGATCGCGGAGTGGCGGGCAGTCAGGCAGTGTCTGCGCGGGGAGCACTTGCGCTGCGGACGCTCAACGGGATCGATGTGCTCAAACGCGACGGGTTTGCGGCACTCAGGGGTCGGAAGGTCGG
>CAIKMY010000179.1 GCA_903828635.1 uncultured Acidobacteriota bacterium | reverse complement strand
GGTGGCGGCCGAGCGTCGCCAGAAGCTCGAATCCGGCGGCCTGTCCAGGGTCACTTTCGGCTGGGCCGGAGGAATCGAGCGCGGCGATTACCATTATTACCGCATCCAGGGCCCGACCTTTCTCATCGAGTATGACGATACCCAGAACAATGCCAACCATATTCACTCGGTCTGGCGTGACTTCAACGGTGATTTCGGAGTCGATCTGATCGCCGAGCATTACCGCAACCAGCCGCACCGCCAGACGGCATCGAAGTAGCCGGCCGGGTGTGTAACATCGCGTCAGTGTTGGTCAGAAAGCGATTGAGTAGCATCATGCAATGTCGGGGTGGGCGGCAATGACGGCGCTGCCGATCGACGCCTGGCTTGGGCAAATTGTCAGTGATCTGGCTGAGGCCGGGAATCTCGTGATCGAGGCCGCGCCGGGGGCAGGGAAGACGACTCGTGTTCCCGGTGCGCTGCTCGCTTCGGGGCTGGCCGGTGATGGCGAAATTCTCGTGCTTGAGCCACGCCGGCTGGCAGCGCGGCTGGCGGCGCGGCGCGTTGCCGTTGAGAGAGGCGAGCAGCCGGGCGAGACAGTCGGTTATCAGGTACGATTTGAGGAGGTTGCCGGACCACGGACACGGCTGCGCTTTCTGACCGAGGGGATGCTGACTCGCCGTTTACTGAGTGATCCGCGACTCGCACGAGTGCAGATTGTTATCCTCGACGAGTTTCACGAGCGACACCTGCAGTCGGATCTGGTGCTTGCACTGCTGCGCCGGCTCCAGAAGACGGAACGTCCCGATCTGCGCCTCGTGGTCATGTCGGCGACGCTCGACTCCGAGCCGATCGTTGACTACCTTGGCACCGCGAAGCGGCTGACAATTCCTGGCAGACAGTTTGAGGTGCGGATCGAGCATCAGCCCCACCCTGATGAGCGCCCGCTGGCGGAGCAGGTCGCGGCGGCACTTGCCCGGCTGCTTGACGCCGGGCCTGATGGTGACGTGCTGGTCTTTCTCCCCGGGGCGGCAGAGATACGCCGGGCCCGGGAGGCGATTGGTCGATTGGCGGCAGGCCGTGACCTGCTGGTGCTGCCGTTGCACGGCGACCTGCCGGTCGCGGCACAGGATCAGGCGGTGCGTCCGGCTGATCGCCGCAAGGTGATCCTCTCGACCAATGTTGCCGAGAGTTCAGTGACGATCGAGGGGATCGTCGCGGTGATCGATTCGGGGCTGGCACGCATTGCCGGCCACTCGCCCTGGTCGGGCATCCCGACGCTTGAAGTCTCACGCATCAGTCAGGCATCGGCCATTCAACGCGCCGGACGCGCCGGACGAACCCGCTCCGGGGTCTGCCTTCGCCTCTACACGCAACAGGATTTTCTCGCTCGCCCGCCACATCAGTCTGCCGAGATCGCCCGTGAAGATCTCGCCGAGCCTGCCCTCCAGCTGCATGCCGCCGGGATTGCGGATCTCACCACGTTCGAATGGTTTGAGGCCCCGCCGGCACCGGCCCTCGCCGCTGCCGGGACGCTGCTTGCCCGCCTCGGTGCAATCAATAGCGATGGCCGACTGACTCCTGTCGGGCGACAGATGCTCCGCTATCCGGTCCACCCGCGACAGGCGAGGCTGCTGGTCGAGGCCGGCATGCGCGGTGTATACGACGAGGCCTGCGGCCTTGCAGCGCTGATTGGTGAGCGCGATATCATTGCAAGGACGCACTTTGACGGGGGCCGACACGCTACACGTCCGCCGGAGCGCCACAGCCCATCCAGCCACAGCCCATCCAGCCACAGCCCATCCAGCCACAGCCCATCCAGCCACAGCCCATCCAGCCACAGCCCATCTGATCTAATGGACCGGCTCGATCTGCTCAACAACCTCTCATCGCAGAGAGAGCGCCCTGAGGATCTCCGCGCCAGCGGGCTCGACCCCGGGGCGGTGCAGACCGTTGAGCGGGTTCGCCGCCAGTTGCAGCGGCTCTCTCCCCGCAGCGAGAGGAGTTCACGCCCTGACCAGTCCGGCAGGTGTGAAGAGGCGCTGCTGATTTCGATCCTTGCCGGCTACCCCGATCGCGTCGCCCGGCGCCGCAACCTCAGAGATGACACCGGCGATCTTCTCCTCTCTTCGGGAGGAGGGGCAAATCTCTCGGAGCGCTCGGCCGTTCGCTCTTCGGAGTTCCTCGTCGCCATCGAGGCCGAGCAGCGACGTGATCGCTCCGGATCAGTAAAGAATCTTGTTCACCTCGCCAGCTCCATTCAGCCCGACTGGCTGATCGATCTTGACGCCGAGGCCATGTGCGAGATCGTTGAGGCAAGATGGAATCCACAGTCCGAGCGGGTCGAGGTCGTCGAAAGAATGCTCTATGACCAGCTGGTGATCGATGAGCGCCGCGCCTCCGACGCGACACGCCCCGAAGTACTCTCCGAGACGGCGCGCGTTCTCGCTGCCGCTGCCATCGATGTCGGCTGGCAGCGGTTTGCTGATCCTGATGAGATTTTTCGCTTTCTCTGGCGGATTGCCTTCATCGGCTGGAACTTTCCGGAGGCCGCCATGACCGACCTCGGCGAGGCCGATATTGACGACGCGCTCCGGCTTCTCTGTGAGGGACGGCGCAGCTTTGTCGAATTGCGCTCGGCTGCTGCTCACAACGGTCTGCTCAACCTCCTTCGCAGCAGAGTACCCTCCGACCAGCTTCACTTCCTCAACCGCATGGCCCCCGAGACCGTCAGCCTTCCCGGCCGCCGGAACCTGCGCATCAACTACGAGAAGGATCGTGCCCCCTGGATCGCCTCCCGACTTCAGGACTTCATCGGCCTTGAGGAGGGGCCGCGCATCGGCGGCGGTCGCGTCCCCCTCGTCCTTCACCTGCTTGCTCCCAATAATCGCCCCGTCCAGATCACTACCGACCTCGTCGGTTTTCGGACGCGCACCTACCCGGCCGTCCGCAGAGAACTCAGTCGTCGCTACCCGAGGCATCATTGGCCCGAGCAGTTCTGATGAGCCATGCCAAATGGTCAGGTTACTATCGACATCTGTCGGCATGAGGAGTAATTTATTTTACCCAGGACTTGCATACTGGCATAACTGCTGGACTCGACACATGCTGAACTCGACACATGACGACAGGGCGATTGACACCTGCCTCTTCAAAGCACGGGTTGTCGCCCGCGAAAGGACAGACTGATGCAACTGGCCCCGATAGACTGGATAATTGCCTTCTTCTCGATAGCGATCTGTTTTGTACCGGCCTTCTATTTCGCGCGACGATCGTCGAAGGATACCTCGGAGTTCTTCGCCTCGGGGAGGGCAGTGCCGTGGTGGCTGGCGGGGCTCTCGATGGTGGCGACGACCTTCAGCAGTGATACACCCAATCTGGTCACCGACATTGTGCGGACGCAGGGAGTCGCCGGGAACTGGGTCTGGTGGGCATTTGTTCTGACCGGGGTGGCGACGGTCTTCTTTTATGCGCGGCTCTGGCGCCGTTCCGAGGTGCTGACCGATCTTGAATTTTACGAAATTCGCTATTCGGGGAGGGCGGCGAGCGCCGTGCGCGGGTTTCGTGCCATCTACCTCGGCCTGCTCTTCAACTGCCTGATCATGGCAACGGTCAACCTTGCCGCCTGCAAGATTGCCGCGGTGCTCTTCGGTCTCGAACGCTGGCAGACGCTGGCGCTGGTCGGAGTGCTCAATGTCGTCTTTGCCGCTCACTCCGGACTCTGGGGAGTGCTGGTGATCGACATGATCCAGTTCTTCATCAAGATGACGGCGGTGACAGCGGCGGCCTGGTTCGCGCTGCGCCACCCGGCCGTCGGTGGCCTCTCAGGAATGATCGAGAAGGTGTCAGCCCTCTCCGGACCGAACGGCATCAGGTATCTCGACATGCTCCCTGACTTCACCAACAACCGCGATATCGCGATAACGGTTTTCATCATGCCGATTGCCGTTCAATGGTGGGCCGTCTGGTATCCGGGGGCCGAGCCGGGCGGCGGGAGCTACATGGCACAGCGCATGCTCGCTTCCCGCTCCGAACGCGATGCCCTTGGTGCGGTTCTTTTCTTCAACGTTGCCCACTATGTGCTGCGCCCATGGCCGTGGATCCTCGTCGGTCTCTGCTCGCTCCTCGTCTATCCGCAACTGGCCGATATTCAGGCCGCCTTTCCTGCACTCGACCCGAAGCTGATCGGTCATGACATCGCCTACCCGGCAATGCTCAGATTCCTGCCCGCCGGCTTCGTCGGACTGATGATCGGCGGCCTCGTCGCCGCCAATTCGTCGACCATTCTGACCCATCTCAACTGGGGGGCGTCTTACCTCGTTCATGACTTCTATCGACGCTTCATCCGCCGCGATGCGAGCGAGAAACATTATGTCGGCATTGGGCGCCTCGTCACCGTCCTGCTCTTTGTGCTCTCGTCGACGCTCGTCTTTGTGCTCGATACCGCCAAATCG
>CAIKMY010000178.1 GCA_903828635.1 uncultured Acidobacteriota bacterium | reverse complement strand
GAAGGGTACCGTGGGTTCGAATCCCACCCTCTCCGCCAGAATTCCATTTTAACTTCCCCCTGCCCGCCAACACGACAATCCATCGGCGAGGCACTTTACATCCTCAGGAGCCGTTCAGCAAAATATGAGGCAATTGGGATCGTAGAGTTATGGAGTGGAACTTAAATTACGTTAAATGAAGTTAAAGTGGGATCTGATGTGAATTAATAATGCACAGGAATAAAAGCTGACTTTCCTGCAGTTAATTTCCTGAAATCTATGCTGCGAGAAAGTCAGAAGGGAGAGGTCGCCTAATTGGTATGGCACCGCGTTGGAAGCGCGGCGGGCCGAAAGGCCTGTGCGGGTTCGAGTCCCGCCCTCTCCGCCATTACACCCGATCGAGGCCGGCCCGGGGGCTCCCAAGGCTGCCAGTCTTAAGCCGCGACGAAAGCGACTGTTGAATCGGGATCTGTTTATTTTGCAGGATCTGTCGGGGAAACCCGGCAGCAGAGATCCGGAATTGTTATTCCGGATCTCTTTTCAGGCTCCGGCCTCCGTGCAATCTTGGACTCATGAACCCCGCCAGGACCGGAAGGTAGCAACGGTAGTGATGTTCGGATGTGCCGCGGCAGTAACCGGAGCCTGTCCCATTATGGGTTACTGAACAAGGCCACCGTGGCGAAGATTACTCTGCCGCCTTCTGCTCCTTCTCCCTCTGCCATCGAGCCTTGGCGGCCTCACGCAGTTTGCGGCGGGTCGCCGGGGAGAAGACCCTCTTCTTCTTTTCAGGCGCGCTTGCAGGTGCAGCCTTTTCGGCAGATGCCTTCGGAGAACGCTTTGGCGCTGCCGGCGTGGTCTTCACTGCCCTTTTCTTCAGTAAATCTTCTTTTTTGGCGAGAAGTTCACTGATCCTCGCATCGATACCGGCAATAGCCAGTGACACAAGATCATCACCGGCGTTCTCTTTGGTTATTTTTGGCATTTAATTTCTCCTTAGTTAGCTGGATGTTGGTATTGCAAGTCTGTTCTTTTTAATTAATGCTATTACCACGTTGCAAGATCGGCTCACCAGGTATCGCTGCCGCACTACTTTGTTGACCGATCTCCTGGCGAGAGTCATACAGATGAATCAGGGTCGAAGCCAACAGATCAGCGCACTGACTGCCGACTGCGGGTGATTATTTATTCCAATCCCGGTGAATTCCGGTATGCTCCCTGTAATATGACATTCACGGCATTCCAGGTGAATGGTGACTTGTCCGCGGGCCTCGAAGAGCATTACCAGTAACCGATTATGACGCTTGATGAAACTGACAGCTCTGACGGATAAGCTGCCCGGAGCATTGTTCGGGACTGTTCCCAACAGAGTGTAGCACCCGGTAACAGTTGCAACAGGACTATTAAACTTGAGTATCAGGCGCTACTATTAAACGTTGCTATTAAGCGTTGCTATTAAGCGTTGCTATTAGTCGTCAATATCAAGTGTCAATATCAAGTGTCAATATCAAGTGCCGATATCAAGTGCCGATATCAAGTGCCGATATCAAGTGCCGATATCAAGCATCAATAACTTTTTGCATTGTAACCATTGAAACGACATATTGTCATGCAGAATCAAATAATATCTGTAAAAAGGTTGAGCAATGGTTGAGCAATGGTTGAGCAAAGGTTGAGCAATGGTTGAGCAAAGGTTGAGCAATGGTTGAGCAATGGTTGAGCAATGGTTGAGCAATGGTTGAATGGAGGCTGGCCACAGCAAGGGATTCGACTCAACGGCTGATCACGGCAGTTGGAATATGGATCTGACGGCATCGATCGATTTCCGGGAGCAGATAAATTGAGTTATCAGGTTATAGCACGCAAGTATCGACCACGAACCTTGTCAGATCTGACAGGGCAGGAGCATATCACGCGAGCGCTGCGCCATGCGCTGGACGGGGGGCGCCTGCACCATGCCTATCTCTTCTCGGGGGTGCGGGGAACCGGAAAGACAACGACGGCACGCATCCTCGCACGTGGGTTGAATTGCCATCGAGGCATTACCAGCAATCCGTGCCTTGAGTGCCCTTCCTGCCGGGAGATTGGCGGGGGAAACTCGATGGACGTGCTCGAAATCGATGCGGCATCGAATACCGGGGTCGATAATGTGCGAGAAGTCATCATCAACAACATTGCCATGGCCCCGGCGCGTGACAGGTACAAAGTATTTGTTATCGACGAGGTTCATATGCTCTCGACCAGTGCTTTCAATGCGCTGCTGAAGACGCTGGAGGAGCCGCCATCGCACGTTGTCTTCATTATGGCGACGACCGAGTTGCACAAGGTACCTGACACGATTCTTTCGCGATGCCAGCAGTTCGAGTTCAGGCAGATACCGACGGAGCAGATACTGGGGAGGTTGAAAGAGATTGCCAATGAGGAAGGTATAACAATCTCCGACGATGCCTTGCGTGAGGTTGCGCGAGCGGGTGCCGGCAGCCTGCGGGATGCACAGTCTGCCTTCGACCAGGTGATTGCCTTCAGTGGCACAACGGTTGGTCATGATGACGTCGTTGGCTCACTGGGGCTGATCAGCGCGGCGACGCTGGCGCGATGTACCTCGGCGATTGCCAACGGAGAGACGGCGGAGATCCTGCAACTGGTCGACGAGATCTTTTCGCGAGGCTACGATGCGCGTAACTTCACACGCGAAATGATGGGGTGGTTTCGTAACCTGTTGTTGCTCAGATCAGGCATTGGCAATAATGAGCTCCCCGGTGTCAGTGATTCAGAGGTCGCCGGGCTGAAGGAACTGGCGCCACGATTTTCGGAGGCAGACATCGTTCGCGCCTTCCATCTGCTGACCGAGGTTGAGAAGGAGATCAAGGATTCGCCGCAGCCGCGTTTTCAGCTGGAGCTGGGGCTGGTGAGGCTGGCACAGCTGCGAAGACTGCAACCGCTGGAAGAGTTGGTGCGACGTCTGGAAGAGCTCGAAGCACGTATTGGCGGTGCTGCGGGTGTGGCCCTGCCTCCTCCTCCGGCAAGGGAGAGTGCCCCGCGTGGTGCCGAACCGCGCAACCTCCGGCCACCAACACCTGTTGCACCACCTGTTGCAGCGCCTGTTGCACCACCTGTCGCAGCGCCTGTCTTTGCAGCCGACACGGAGCCCTTTTTTGACGAGAGCGAACCGGAGGAGGTCTGGGCCACCGAGCCAGCGCCATCAGTATCGCGTGTCGTCTCCTCAGCAGCCCCCACGCCCCACCCGCCCTCGTCTTCCCCGCCCTCCGGCGGAAAATCGATGGGAAGAGAGGTCGAGGCGATTCTTGGCGAGCTACAACGCATCAATCGTGGCTTCATTCTGACGGCAATCGAGGAGGCACAACAGCTTGAGTACCGTGATGGCCGGCTGATCGCCACCTTTGGTCGCGATGACAGCTTTGCCAAAAGGATTCGCGAGAGTGGCACTCTGTTTAAGACTGTCGGCGAAGCGGCGATCGGTAAGCCGGTGAAGATCGAGGTGAGGATCAGCGGTCAGACAGAAAAAGTGATCGACGAAGAGGAGCAGCAGCGTGCCCGCCTGCACGAGAGGGCACTGCGCATCCCTGCGGTCCGACAATTCCTTGAAGAGTCACGCGGTGAGATCGTCTGGGTTCGCGAGCCGGAGAAATCGTGATAGAGTAAATTGACTGATTGGCGGCATAATGTGGCTGGCATCCTTGAAGGCAGAGTCCCGACTGGCCGGTGCCGCGCTTCAGTTGACTGCCGATCGGGGTTCAAGGTTGATTGACTAAATATTGACTAAATATCGATAGAGTCTTTTTAGATTGGGAAGAGGCGATGAAACTACCAGGTGGATTGAATCTGCAGCAGATGATGCAGCAGGCACAGAAGATGCAGGAACAGATGGCGAGGGACATGGAGTCGATGCGCATCAGCGCCGCTGCCGGCGGAGACATCGTCCGCGTCGAAATGAACGGTGCGAAGAGGGTGCTCTCGGTGACCATTGAGCCGGAGGCAACCGGCGATATCGAGATGCTCCAGGATCTGATCGTCGCGGCGCTCAACGAGTGTGGG